>NZ_CP189974.1:1500000-1800000 GCF_051549785.1 Candidatus Caldatribacterium sp. SIUC1
GACGACGAACTCTATGAGGAAGCCGTGAGGATTGTCCTTGAAACGGGTAAGGCCTCAACATCACTTCTCCAAAGAAGGCTTCGCATTGGCTTCAACCGGGCAGCCCGGCTTATTGAGCGGATGGAACGGGAGGGCATCGTTGGCCCGTACGAGGGGAGTAAACCCCGCAGGGTTATTGCGAAGCGAGGGGAGAAAGGTGCAGGAATTTAACCGGGAAATAGCGAAACAACTTGGGGACCTGTTACGGCGTGCTCGAGAGGAAAAGGGTGTGCCTATTGATAAGGCTGAGGTAGCCACATTCATCTCTGAGCGCTTCCTCCGGGCCCTTGAGGAGGGGCGATGGGAAGAGCTTCCTGGGAGAGCTTATGCCCTGGGGTATGCGAAGGTTTACGCCCGTTTCCTCGGCCTTCGCCAGGAAGAGGTTGTTGACCTCTTCCTGAAAGCTTACGGAGAAGGGGGAAAGCGCGAACACCCCAGAGAAACAAGGAAACCTGCTGAGGTGCTCCTTCCAAGGCCCAAAAAGAGGCGGAAAGCTGTGCTTTTTGCCATCCTCTTCTCCCTTGTGGCGCTCTGCGGTGTGCTTCTTGTGTTCTTCTTTGCCCCTCTTCATTCCTTCGTGGCGGAGAATCCTGGAAAAAGCGAGGGAACCCTCCTCATCGGTGACCTTGCTTCACCCCTTCCCTCTGAAAGTCCCACTCCGTCCTTTCCTATTGTTCTGCGCCTTGTGGCGGAAAAGGTCACCTGGGCCGATGTTGCTTCCCTGGGAGTCACGATGTTCTCGGGGGTTCTTGTCCCTGGAAAGGCTTATGTGTTCCGGAGTGAGGGTCCTGTTGAGGTCTCCGGAGACGATGGGAGTGCCGTTCGGGTGTGGCTGAACGGGGAGGAAAGAGGACACCTTGCTGATACCCCTGGACCCTTCCGTGAGACCTTTGTTCCATGAAGCGCATCGCCTTTGTCACTCTGGGTTGCGACAAAAACCTTGTGGATTCTGAGGTCGTCCTGGGAAAGCTCCTTGTCCACGGGTACAACGCCGTGGTTCCCCCTGAAGAAGCTGAATGGGTGTTCCTCAACACCTGCGCTTTCATCCGGCCCTCCTGTGAGGAGGCAGAAGCGTGGATTCGAAGGCTCATTCGCCTCAAGAAGAAGGATCCCCGGAAGAAAATCGTGGTCCTGGGATGTTACGTGGAACGTTTTCGGGAAAGGGCTGCCTCCCGGTACCGGGAAGTGGATTTCTGGGTAGGAGTGCACGAAATCTTTCGTCTTCCAGACATCATCTCCTCCGGGAAGAGAGGGGTGTTTCTGGGGTCTTCCCCTTCAATATACACTCACACTGACCCCCGGATCCTTTCCACACCGCCCCATTATGCCTATTTGAAGATTGCCGAAGGATGCCTCCACCGGTGCAGTTTCTGCCTCATTCCAGCCCTTCGCGGACCTCTTCGAAGTCGGCCCATTTCCTCCGTGGTCGAGGAGGCTCGTTTGCTGGAAAAAGCAGGAGTTCGGGAGATTGTCCTTGTTGCTCAGGACCTGACCTCGTACGGTCTTGACCTCTATCGCCAGAGAAGCCTGGGAAGGCTTCTTCAGGCTCTTGGTGAAGCTCTCCAAGAGGACACCTGGATCCGGCTGCTCTACCTCTCTCCCGAGGGCATCGACGACACCGTAATCGAGGCGGTTGCTTCCATTCCCCAGGTTGTCAAATACCTGGATATCCCCCTCCAGCACGTTGTGCCCGATATTCTCCAGCGTATGCGCCGTTTCTCCTCCTTTGAAGAAATCCGGAGGAGACTCGAGAAGATACGGGATCGTATCCCGGGGGTTGCCCTTCGAACGACCTTCATGGTAGGGTTCCCGGGGGAAGGAGAGGAGCACTTTCTCCGTCTCCTTGACTTTGTTCAGGCTTTTCGTTTTGAGCGGATGGGAGCCTTCATGTATTCCGATGAAGAGGGCACGCTCTCCTTTGCCCTTGAGCCCAAGGTCCCTGAGGAAGTGAAGGAAAGGCGGTACGCTGCGCTTATGGAAGCGCAGAGGGATGTCATGGAAAGCGTGCACAGGACATACCGCGGGATGGCCTTTGAAGTTCTCCTTGACGAGGGGCCGCTGTGGAGCGAGCAGGGGCCGTTCTTTCTGGGGCGTACGGCCAAAGACGCTCCTGAGGTCGACTGTCGGGTTAAGGTGTGGACCCGTGGGGTGAATCTTCGGCGGGGCCAAAGGGTTGCGGTGCGTATCACAACGACTTCTGCTTACGAGCTGGAGGGAGAGGTTCTGTGAACGCTGCAATTCTCTGTGTGGGGACAGAACTCGTCACCGGCATGGTGCGGGATATCAACGCAGGTTTTCTGGCCCATAGGCTTCTGGGCAAGGGGATTTTCCCAAAGTGGACACTCTTTGTTCCCGATGGCATGGAGGAGATTGCCTCTGGTCTTCGCTTTCTCCTGGAGCAAGGAGTGAACTTCCTTTTCGTCTCAGGAGGTCTGGGACCCACGGTTGACGATTTCACCCGGGAGGCAATTGCCCGGGCTCTGGGGAAGTCGCTCGTCTTCTGCGAGGAAGCCTGGGAGAGTATTCGCCAGGCGTTTTACCGGATTCGGGGTGTTGAACCACCGGAGAACAACCGGAAACAGGCTTTCTTCCCCGAGGGTGCCCGCTTCCTCCCCAATGGGGTGGGTACCGCTCCCGCTTTCATCCTTGAGGAGAGAGGGACCAGAATTTTTGTCCTTCCTGGTGTTCCAAGGGAGGTGGAGTTCTTCTGGGGTCTTCTGGAGCAAGAGATTCCCACGCTTCAGGGTGGGGTTTACCGCAGCGAGATCCTGAAGTTCTGCGGTATCGGAGAATCGCAGCTTGAGGAGAAAATGCTTCCTTTGCTTTCCGGGCTTCCGCAGTCGCTCCGTTTTGCCTTTCTCCCCAACTACGGGGAGGTCTGGTTCTTCCTCTACGGCCAGGATGTTCCACTGGAGGACCAAAAAAGGGCAGAGGAAACCATTGCGGCGGTGAAGAGCGCCTTTATGCCGTATCTCTTTTCTCCCCTCGGTGAGACGCTTGAAGAAGCGGTAGGGAGACTGCTCCTTGAGCGGGGGTGGAGGGTAGCCCTGGCTGAGTCCTGTACAGGTGGTCTTGTGGGAAGCCGTATGACCGATGTTCCGGGGAGTTCGCGTTACTTCGAGCGGGGATACATCGTGTACAGCAATGAGGCGAAGCTCACCGACATAGGGGTTCCCGAAGAGGTCCTCTGCCGCTTTGGAGCGGTAAGCGAGGAAACGGCACGGTATCTCGCAGAGGGAGTGCGAAAAAAGACGGGAGTAGATATTGGTCTGGGCATCACGGGCATCGCTGGTCCCGGGGGAGGAAGTCCGGAGAAACCGGTGGGCCTTGTGTACGTCGCTGTGAGTGACGCTTTGCGGACAGAGGCCCGGAAATTCCAGTTCCGAGGCGACCGGCTGATGAACAAGCGTTTCTTCTCTCAGGCAGCACTGACCATGCTTTTTGCTTTCTTGCGAGAGAGGGATGTCCGGTGAGAGAGAGCATTCGTGCTTTTGTGGCCTTTCCTCTCCCTGAAGAGGCTAAAGATGCCCTGTGGCGTTTTGTGGAGAGAAAGAAGAGTGCCTATCCCCAGGGGAAGTGGGTCAGCAAAGACCATTTCCATCTCACCCTCGCGTTTTTTCCGGCACTGCCTTCTCCCCGTGTTGAGGACATTCGCGGGATTCTTGAGTACCTCGGTGGTACCTTCCCTTCGTACGGTGTGGTTCTTGAGGAGATCGGGGTATTTCCCTCCTGGCAGAGGGCGAGAGTCCTCTGGATAGGCCTTGATGGCGAGGGAAAGACGGTGACCATCCGGGTGGCGAGGGCCCTGTTCCAGAAGCTCCGTGAGGCTCGTATTTCCTGGGACGAGGATAGAGATTTTGTTCCCCACGTGACCCTCGCCCGGTTTCGGTCGCCCCTTGCGCTGCAAACTGCAGCACTTGCAGGATGGTCACCGCTTCCGGTGGTTTTCAGGGAAATCGTGCTCTTTCAGAGCACTCTTACGCCTTCGGGCCCGGTATATCAGAAACTCGTGCAGGTTCCTTTGAAGGGGTGATGTCCATGAACGAGGTGGGAAGGGATAGCAGAGAAGAAATCATCAGGCAGGCTATGAGTATCATAGAGAAGAAGTACGGAAAAGGGGCCATCATGTTCCTTTCTCAGAACGTGCTCGCCGCCGACGTGGAGGTGATCAAGACTGGGTCAATCCTCCTGAACATTGCCCTGGGGGTTGGAGGGTTTCCCAGAGGCCGGGTGGTGGAAATCTTCGGGCCAGAGGCTTCAGGAAAAACCACCATTGCCCTCCATGCCATTGCTGAGGCTCAGAAAAAGGGCGGCATTGCGGCTTTCATCGACGCCGAGCATGCTCTGGACCCTGCCTACGCCAGCCGCATAGGGGTTCAGGTGGACAGGCTTCTTATCTCGCAACCCACGACGGCTGAGGAGGCTTTAGACATCGTGGATACCCTGGTGCGCAGTGGCAGCATCGACATCGTGGTCCTGGACTCCGTGGCGGCGCTCGCCCCACGGATGGAGCTTGAGGGGGGTATTGGAGAACCCACGGTTGGCCTCCAGGCAAGGCTCATGTCCCAGGCCCTTCGCCGGCTCACAGGGTATATCAGCAAAACGAAGACTGTGGCGATTTTTGTCAACCAGCTCCGCGAGAAAATTGGCACAAACTACGGTCCCTCTGAGACCACCCCGGGAGGAAGAGCGCTCAAGTTCTATGCTTCGGTCCGGATCGATGTCCGCAAAAAAGACTACATCCGGATCGGGGGGGGCGACCAGATTGTCGGGGCGTGGACGAAGGTGCGGGTGGTTAAGAACAAGCTTGCTGCTCCCTTCAAGGATGCGGACCTTGAGCTCTTCTACGGAGAGGGTATATCGAGGGAGGGAGAAATCCTAGATCTCGCCGAGGGAGCGGGAGTGGTCAAGCGTTCAGGAAGCTGGTACGCCTTTGGCGAGTACCGGCTGGGACAGGGACGGGAAGGAGTGCGCCAGTTCCTGAAAGAGAATCCCGAAATCGCCCAGAAGATTCTTTTGGCTTCCTTGGAGAAGATGGGAATTGACCCGAAAATTGCCCTTAACGACTGATGAAGCCTTGAAACGGGCGCTGCGGAAACTTGCCCGGAGGATGTGCACGTCCTGGGAAATCCGGGAGGCTCTGCGGCGCGAGGGATTTCCTGACGCAGTCTTGGAGGAAACGATTGCTCTGCTTTCTGAGAGAGGGTACCTCAATGACCGGGCATACGTGAATGCGTATGTTGAGGAGCGGCGCCAGATAAATCCCAGAGGATTCTTTGCACTGCGCCATGAACTCAAGGAAAGGGGCATCCCCTCACCGCTTCTTGCCGAACTCCGGAGCGTCTACCCCCTTGAGGTCGAGGTTGAGGATGTGGTGAGGTTGTTGTCCTTTTGGCAAGCCAGAGAGGAAGACCGTGAGAGGTTCTGGCGCCGTCTCAAAGCCAGGGGGTTTGCGGAAGAGGCCATCGAGTGGGGATGGTCGCTCTTTTTCGGTTCTCCCCGTCCTTGACTTGCCCTTCCAGGGCGATTAGAATATTTCCAAGGTTTGTTCCGCACATTGAAAAGTGAATAAGGGGTGAATCCAGCCTATGGGGCCGATATACATCTTTTTAGGAGCGGCAATAGGGTTCGTAGCAGGTATGTTCTTCGTGAACTTCCAGCTTGCAAGGCGAAAGGAGAGCGTGGAACTTCAGGTTCGGGGAATGCTTGAGGAGGCTGCCCGCCAGGCAGAGAACTTGAAGAAGGAAGCGCTCCTTTCGGCAAAAGAAGAAGTCCTCCGGGAAAAACAGGCGCTTGAAGAAGAGATTCAGCGGAAACGGAAAGAACTGCAGAACCTCGAGGGCCGCCTTCTTCGACGGGAGGAGATGCTGGAGCGCCGGATGGAGCAACTTGAGAGATCGGAGAATGCTCTCCGGAAGGCTCAGGAAGCCCTTGAGCGGGAAAGACAAGAAGTCGAAGCCCTGAAGGCGAGAGAGATCCAAGAGCTTTCTCGTATTGCGGGGCTCTCTGTGGAAGAGGCGCAACGAGAACTTCTGGAACGTGTGGAGAAAACCTTAGAGTATGAGGTGGGTTTAAAAATAAAGGAGGCCGAAGAACGGGCAAAGAAAGAAGCAGAGAGGATTGCTCGAGATATTGTGGGTCAGGCTATCCAGCGCTACGCTGCAGACTTTACGGTAGAGAGTACGGTATCCGTGGTAGCACTCCCCAACGACGAGATGAAGGGGCGCATTATTGGCCGCGAGGGAAGAAACATCCGGACCTTTGAGATGATGACCGGGGTTGACCTGATTATTGACGACACGCCGGAAGCCGTTATCATCTCATGCTTTGATCCCATACGACGAGAGGTTGCTCGCATTGCCCTCGAAAAGCTCATCATGGATGGTCGTATCCATCCTGCTCGTATCGAGGAGCTTATCGAAAAGGCCAAGGCCCAGGTTGAAGAGAAAATCCTTCAGGAGGGAGAACAGGCCCTCTTTGATACCGGCATCAAGAACATGAACCCGGAACTCGTGAAGCTCTTGGGAAAGCTCTATTTCCGTACGAGTTACGGACAGAATGTTCTGCAACATGCCAAGGAAGTGGCGCATTTTGCCGGTATGATGGCGGCAGAACTCGGGGCAAACGTGCAGGTGGCAAAGCGGGCAGGACTTCTGCACGATATTGGTAAAGCTCTGGACCATGAAGTCGAGGGACCCCATGCAAAGATTGGAGCAGAGCTCCTTGGAAGGTATGGGGAAAGGTGGGAGGTTATGCACGCTGTTGAGGCACACCACGGCGATGTCGAACCCCAGACCCTCGAGGCTGTGCTTGTGCAGGCGGCGGATGCTATCTCGGCATCGCGCCCTGGAGCACGAAGGGAAAGCCTTGAGGCGTACATTAAACGCCTGGAGCGTCTAGAAAGGATTGCGGATTCTTTCGAGGGTGTGGAAAAGGCCTATGCCATTCAGGCGGGCCGCGAGGTGCGCATTATCGTGAAGCCAGACCGGATTGACGACGCCGGTGCGGCGAAACTCGCTCGAGACGTGGTGAAGCGAATCGAGAAAGAACTGGAGTACCCGGGGCAGATTAAGGTGACGGTTATTCGGGAAACCCGGGCTGTTGAATACGCCAAGTAGTGGAGGAGGATGAGTACTTGAGATTCCTCATTGTAGGGGACGTAGTAGGGAAACCGGGGCGGCGAGTGCTTCGGGAGAAGCTTTCGTCGCTTCGGGAGGAGCTGCAGATTGACGCCGTCATCGTCAACGGCGAGAACGCCGCAGGGGGCTTAGGGATAACACCGGAGGTTTGCGAGGAAATCCTGGGGTACGGGGTGGACGTGGTCACCACAGGTAACCATATCTGGGACAAGAAGGAGATTGTCGCTTACATTGAGCATCAGCCCCGTCTCCTCCGTCCCCTGAATTACCCCGATGGTGTTCCAGGGAGGGGATCGCTCATCTTGGAGAAGGGGGGGAAGGTTTGGGCAGTCGTGAACCTCAGTGGCCGTGTGTTCATGCCTCCTTTGGATTGCCCCTTTCGCAAGATGGAAGAAGAGCTCAAACATCTCCACGAAGAGACGCGGCTTATCCTTGTGGACTTTCATGCCGAGGCCTCGTCGGAGAAGATAGCGATGGGGTGGTTTCTGGACGGAAAGGTCTCGTGTGTGTTTGGAACCCATACCCACGTGGCCACGGCCGATGAACGTATCCTCCCCCAAGGAACGGCGTATATCACCGACATTGGTATGACAGGTGCTCACGATTCGGTCATCGGGATTGAGGTGGCGGACATCGTTGGAAGATTCCTCACACAAATGCCAGTGAAGTACCGAGTGGCTAAAGAAAACGTGAGGCTCAATGGCATTGTCGTGGAGGTGGATGACACTACAGGGAAAGCGCAGAAGATTTTCCGTCTTTCTGTACCTCTTGTGGAGCACGTTTGAGTACTTGATGTGGAAGGAGAAACGAAATCTTTCATCTTGTGGACAAGGGGGAATCGACGATGGACGTTCTCAAGGTATCCTCAAAGTCCAATCCCAATGCAGTTGCTGGTGCCTTGGCAGGTGCAATTCGGGAAAAGGGCGTAGCAGAAATACAGGCCATAGGGGCAGGGGCAGTGAATCAAGCGATTAAGGCTATTGCCATTGCCCGGGGATACGTTGCTCCAAGCGGCATTGACCTTGTGTGCATTCCTGCCTTTACTGACGTGACCATCGACGGGGAAGAGCGGACGGCGATTAAACTCATTGTCAAGCCCCGGAACGATTAAGAAAGAGAAAGCCTGCTCAAAAAGAGCAGGCTTTCTCTTTTTCCGCCTTTTCCCAAGGAATAGGTGGGTTTTCTTTTCGTTATTTTCTTCTGGGAAAACTATGGGAGATCGGCTTTCCGTTGCTTTGGTAACCTTTGGTTGCCAGATGAATAGGAGCCGCTCTGAGCACATTCTTCACCTCTTCCTTCAGGATGGCTTCTCCGAAGCCCGGGAAGAGGAGGAGGCAGACGTGCTCGTTTTCAACACCTGTGCTGTTCGGGAACACGCCGTGGCGAGGGCTGTTGGGGTTATTACCCATCTCTATCACGCTGCGCTACGAAGAAGGGGAAAGCCTCCCTGCGTTGTTCTCTGTGGGTGTATGAGCGAGCTCTTGCGGGAGGAGCTTCTTGTTCGCCTCCCGTATGTGAGGGTTCTCACCGGAACTCACAACATTGATGTGCTCCCTTCCCTTGTTCGGGAGACCTGTGTTACGGGGGAACGGAAAGTTGTTTTCTCACCCCCCTCGCCGCACTTCACCGAGAGGGGATACCGGCGGAAAGGAAGGGTTTCCGCTTACCTCCCGATTGCCTTCGGGTGTGGTAATTTCTGTAGCTACTGTGTTGTGCCATATACGACTGGCCCTCAGCGGAGCAAACCCCACGATGTGATTCTCGAGGAACTCGATGAAATCGTTCGTGAGGGCTTTCGGGAAATCATTCTCCTGGGACAGAACGTCAATAGCTACGGCAAGGACCTCGGGAATCCCCGGGCTTTCGAGAGTCTTCTTGAAGATATCGAACGCCGTTTCGGAGGAGAGAAAATCTGGGTTCGTTTCATCACCTCTCACCCCCGGGATATGCGAAGGGAAATCGTGGAAATTGTGCGGGGAAGCCGCATACTCTGCCCGTACTTCCACCTTCCTCTCCAGGCCGGTTCAGACAGAATCCTTGCCCTCATGAACCGGGGGTACACTCAGAAGGAGTACTTGCAGATAGCCTCCTTCATTCGTGAACGTATTCCTGAAGCAGTCATTGGCACGGACATCATCGTGGGGTTCCCTACAGAAAGCGAGGAAGATTTTGCCGAAACCCTCAGGGTTGTTCAGGAAGTGCAATTTGAAATTGCCTATACCTATGCGTATTCTCCTCGCCCTCGTACAAAGGCTGCGCAGCTCAACGATGACGTTTCCCAGGAAGTGAAAAAAGAGCGGCTGCAGGTGCTGAATGACAGGCTACGAGAGGCTTATCTTCGCCGCCTTCGTGCCCACGAGGGAAGAGTGACGGAGGTTCTGCTCCTTGAAGAGGATGGAGAACTCGTAGCCCGGACTCGAGAGAACCTGAGGGTTTTCCTGGAGGGTGAAAAGAACCTCCGGGCGGGGAGCTTTCTGGAGGTTCGTCTTGCCAGAAATCCCCAGGGGAAGTGCATCGGTATTCCTGTATTGTGTCGGGATGACGGAAAAAACTAAACCTGTCCTCTGCATCCTCGGTCCCACATCAAGCGGAAAGACGGCGCTTTCAATAGGCCTTGCTGAGCGTTTCCAGAACGTGGAGATTGTTTCTGCCGATTCCCTGGCGGTGTACAGGTACCTCGACATCGGAACGGCAAAGCCTTCTCTTGAGGTCAGGCAACGCATTCCCCATCATCTTGTTGATTTCTTGGATCCCCGGGAACGATGGAGCGCTTACGAATTCCGCAGGGAAGCCCTTC
This sequence comes from Candidatus Caldatribacterium sp. SIUC1, assembly GCF_051549785.1. GTDB lineage: Bacteria > Atribacterota > Atribacteria > Atribacterales > Caldatribacteriaceae > Caldatribacterium. The sequence continues at coordinate 1,509,976 of NZ_CP189974.1, forward strand.
GTTTGTTCCGCGAGATTTCCCTACGAGGGTGTCTTCCGGTGGTTGTGGGCGGTACGGCGTTCTACCTGAACACGCTTTTTCACGGTATTCCAGGATGGGGAGCACCGCAGGATCGTAACCTCCGCCGGGTTCTTGAGCGAATGCCGACGGAAAAACTCTACGCGCTCCTTGTGAGCGTTGATCCCTATCGGGCCAGAAAGATAGGAAAAGGGGATCGAAAGCGACTCATCCGTGCTCTTGAGATTTTCCTGCTCACATTGAGGATGCCTTCGGAGAAGAGAACACCCTGCCAGAGGTCCTGGACTTTTCGGTACCTCCTTGTCGGGATTTCCTGGAGCAAAGAGAAGCTCAGGGAGCGAATCAGGGAACGGGTAGAGGAGATGTTCCGCCAGGGTATCGTCGAGGAGGTTCAGCACCTTTTCGAGCGGGGATACCGCCCGCCGATTCCGGCACTTGAGAACTTCACCTATCGTCCTGTTGTCGATTTCCTCGAAGGCCGATGTTCCCTTGCTACCGCGAAGGAGGAGATTGTTCGGGGAACCCTGACGTTTGTGAAAAGGCAGATGAACTGGTTCCGGAAAATGCCCATCACCTGGTTTTCTCCTGAGGATGGCAATCTCCTGAAGCTTGTGGAAGAAGTGTATCATTTTGTCAGGACCCACCTTGAGGGGGAATAGGCCATGGAAGAGAAAACTGCACAACCTGGGAAAATCAAAGATCTCGGTTACTACTTCCTGAACCTCCTTTCGGCCAAGGCCTGGCAGTATCTCGGACTCATGGTGCACCCCGAGAACGGACAGATTCTTGTGGACCTTGAGGAAGCGCGAAAAGCCATTGATCTTTTTTCTGTTGTCCTTGAGGCCCTGAAGCGGGACCTTGAGGCAGAAGAGGTTCGGGAACTTGAGTTCCACCTTTCCAATCTGCAGCTGAACTTTGTGGAGAAGATGCGGCAGCTTGCCCAGGAGTAGTGATTTAACATAATATACATTATGGGAAGTAATGGGTTACCGGGAAGCCACGAGTGTGTGGAGCCCGGTAAGAAACTCACGCTGGACGACGCAGTCTAAGGCAACCTTCCCGTTCTCTAAGGGTTTGAGGTGCCGGATGTACCCCCGGAAGGAAAGCCGCTGCCGCACAAGGGGAAGCTGCTCCGGAGCAACCTCGAGGTGGATTTCTGCAACTTTCGGCTGGAGCGCTTGGGCAATCGCTTCAAGAAGACGGTCAAGGCCGATTTTTCTCTTTGCGGAGACAAATACATAGGGATGTGCGGTTCGCATGTCGTATTCAAGCAGCGGAAGCTCGTCAAGAAGGTCGATCTTGTTCAAAACGAGAATTTTTGGGAGATTTTCGGCGCCAATTTCCCGGAGAGTCTCACTGACCACCCGGAAGTGGTTGACATAATCAGGATCCGCAACGTCGATGACTTCGAGGATTACATCCGCTTCTTTCACCTCTTCCAAGGTGCTCCGGAAGGCATCCTTGATGGTTTCCGGCATCTCCCGGATAAACCCCACCGTATCGATGAGGATGACGTCTCCGATACCGGGAACAAAGAGTCTCCTTGATGTGGGGTCAAGGGTGGCAAACATCCGTGCTCCGGCATAGACCCTGGAACCAGTGAGGGCGTTCATGAGCGTGGACTTCCCGGCGTTGGTGTACCCCACGATGGCCACCTGAAGTATCCCAAGCTTCCTTCGAAGGCCTTTCTGAGTGAAGGCCTGCTGCTCAATCCTTCTCAGTTCCCGGGTCAGGAAGGCAATGCGGTCCTTAATTTTCCTCCGCTCCACCTCGATTTTCTGTTCCCCCGGACCTCTTGTCCCAATGCCACCTCCGGTTCGGGAGAGCTCCGTTCCTTTCCCCGTAAGGCGGCTCAGTTCATAACGAAGGCGAGCGAGTTCCACCTTGATTTTCCCCTGGGCTGTTCTGGCTCGCTGGGCGAAGATTTCGTGGATCACCGCCTGCTTGGTGCATACCGGAATCCCCCACGCCTCTTCGAGGTTCCGCTGCTGGGAAGGGGTAATTTCGATGTTGATGAGAACAAAATCCGGAGCATGGGCTGCAATGAGTTCACGAATCTCCTCCACCTTGCCCCTGCTGAGGTAATACCGAGGAGAGGGGTTTCGTACCTTGCAGGGGACAACAAGGGCGATGTTTCGACCCGCACTCCTTGCAATCTCTATCGTTTCTTCCACAAGGAGCTCAAAAGATTCTGAGAAAGGAGGACGAACAACGAACACAAGAATACCGGAACGGTCACTCTTCATCTTCTGTCTCCGTCAACCCTCCGGTAGAGGTTCTTGAAGATTTCCCAGTACATCTTCACTCGCTCCCGCAGGCCCCGAACAAGCCCAAGCTTCTCCTCTTTCATCACGTGGGTGAGTCCCGGAAGCTTCACCAACTTCACCCGAACACCATTCCTCCGGACATACCTGTTGATGGCCACCTCGACCCCGTAGCGGGCGACTTCCATATCCGGGATGTTCTGCAGGATGTCCGTGCGAATGGCTCTCTGTCCGGACAGGAAAGGAGCAATCTTTTGCGCAAGGTCTGTGGCCAGTCTCCCCTCCTCAAAAACTCCAATGGCTACATCGGCCTCTCCCTGGAGCACTGGTTCGATGAGGGACGCAACGTGCTTTGGGTTCAGTCCGATGAGGTCGGCATCAAGAAGGAGCACCACGTCGCTGCGGATGTACTCGAGTCCGCGGTACAGAGCTCCACCCTTTCCGACATTATGTAAAAGCTCGACGACTTCTGCTCCTTTGCTGCGGGCAATCTCCACAGTTCGGTCTGTGGATCCGTCGCTGACCACCACAATCTGGTCGACCAGGGGGCTTTCCCGGAGCACGTCAAGAATAGGACCAATGGTCTTCTCCTCATTGTACGCGGCGATAATGGCTGTGGTTTTCATGTTCTTCGAGACTTCTCTCTCCTCCATCGCTACCCCAGAAGCTCCTTTCGAATCTTTTCAAGGAGCTCACACACGTCGTCCTTCTGGACCTCAAAGCGCTCATGAGTTTTACGGAGCTTGACCTCAACCCTTCCGCTCCGTTCCATCCTTTCTCCCACAATAATGTGGAGGGGAAAGCCGATGAGGTCTGCTTCGGTGAATTTGTACCCTGCGCTTTCTTCCCTGTCGTCAATGACGGCCTCAAAGCCGGACTGGCACAGCTTCCCGTACAGTTCTTCAGCTGCCTGGCGATGCCCTTCCTTTTTCATATTGACCGGAATGACCACAACCTCATAGGGTGCAAGAGAGATCGGCCAGCAGATGCCTTTCTCGTCGTGGTTGGCTTCGATGGCCGCTGCCATGGTCCGCCCAATTCCTATTCCATAGCAACCCATAACCAGGGGTTTTTCTTTCCCATCCCGGTCCACGAAATAGGCTTTCATAGGTTCGCTGTACTTTGTTCCCAGCTGGAAAATGTGGCCGACCTCAATACCCCGCTTCTCCTCTAAACAACCTCCACACTGGGGGCACACGGCTTCCTCGACCGTGGTGGCATTGTTACAGCTTGGGCAAACGAAGACCTTCTCCTCCCCAGATTCTGCGAGGATGAGAAATTCGTGGGAAACGTCTCCTCCAATCACCCCGCTTTCCGCCGGAACGGCAATGTACTGGAGCCCACAACGGCTGAAAACGCGGCAGTACGCTTCGTACATTTTCTGATAGCTTACTCGAAGCCCTTCCACGTCTCGATCGAAGCTGTAGAGGTCTTTCATGATGAACTCCCGTGCCCGCATGATGCCAAAGCGCGGGCGGATTTCGTCCCGGAACTTCGTTTGGATCTGGTACAGCATGAGGGGAAGCTGACGGTACGAGCGGATTTCCCTCCGGGCAAGATCGGTGATGACCTCTTCGTGGGTGGGACCAAGGCAAAAGTCCCTTCCTCTCCGGTCCTGGAAGCGGACAAGCTCTGGTCCATACAGATCCCAGCGACCGGTTTCTTTCCAGAGCTCTGCGGGCTGCATGGCGGGCATAAGGAGCTCCTGACCCCCTGCCCGGTTCATTTCTTCCCGGACGATGCGGGTGATTTTCTCCAGTGTTCGCCACCCCAGGGGCAGAAAGGTATACACCCCGGCTGAGAGCTGGCGGATGAATCCTCCCCGGAGCATCAGGCGGTGGCTTACAACCTCCGCTTCCTGGGGGTCTTCCCTCATGGTTGGGGCAAAAAGCAAGGACATCCTCACCGGCTTCTCTCCTCCCCTTTCTGGATTGCTTCCCTGACGAGATCGATGAGTTTTTCCAGGGCCTCTTCCTGTGGTGCCACGGCGGTCACCGTACCCCGGACAAAAAGCACCGCTTTCCCACCCGAACTTAAGGCAAGACCAAAATCGGCTTCCCTGGCTTCTCCCGGACCGTTCACTTCACACCCCATAATGGCAACCTTTAGCAGTGTCTTTCCAGCGACTTTCTCTAAGGGCGCGATGGCCCTTCGGAACCTCTGGACACATGATACCACATTTCCCCTGACCCGGGCACAGGTCGGGCAGGAGATGACGGTCACGCCCCGTGACCGTATGTTGAGGGCTTCAAGGATTTCCCATCCTACTTTCACTTCAAGAACAGGGCTTTGTGACGTCAGAGACACCCGGAGGGTGTCTCCAATGCCCTCGGCAAGGAGCACTCCCAATGCTACAGAAGATTTCACGATGCCCTCAAGCCCACCTCCTGCTTCGGTCAGCCCGATGTGCAGTGGATACGGAAAGACTCTGCTCAGCCTCCGGTACACCTCTACGGTTTCCTCGATGTCGGGGGACTTTGCCGAGAGGATCAGGCGGCGCATGTTTTTCTTTTCCGCTAACTCCACGCACAGACCAACGCTCTCAACCAGTGCTTCGTTTCTTTTCTTCCCGCGCAGGGATGGGGGAAGAGAACCCGTGTTCGCCCCGATGCGAAGCGTGACCCCCCGGTCCCGGGCAAAGTCGATCAGGGATTCCAGAAGACCGGCGTCATGGACGGTACCAGGATTTATGCGTACTGCATCAACTCCAGCCTCAATGGCCTGGAAAGCAAACTGGAGCGTGAAGTGGATATCTGCTACAAGAGGAAGGTCTCTGCTTCGTTTTTTGATTTCTCGAAGACCAAAAACGCCACGCTCATCGAAAACGGCGACTCGGAAAATCTCGCAGCCCTGGGAGAAGGCCTCCTCAATCTCCTGCAGACAGCTCACCCACTCCCCTGGGTGCTTTCTTCCCATGGCTTCTACCCAGACAGGGGAACTTCCTCCAACTGTCAGGGAGCCGAGAGGAACTTCCTGAGTTCTCCGCCGCTTCATTTCCCCGCTACAATTCTGAGAACATCCTGATAAGTGACGAAAACGGAGAGGAGAAAGATAAAGACGATACCGATGAGATATATTATACCTTTCTTTTCCTCTTCAAGGGGCCGACCCCTCACCTTCTCGTAGAGGAAAATGAGAAGGTGACCTCCGTCGAGAACCGGGATAGGAAAGAGATTGAAGAGGGCCAGAAAAACGCTGATCACTGCTGCGAAGGCCAGGAGGTTCACAAAACCAAAAGCCGCCGCCTGTCCTGCCATCTGCGCTATGCCTAAGGGTCCGGTGACTTCAAGAGGGAATCTTCCCATGATGGTGTACAGAACTCCAAGAAGGCTCAGCACAAACCATTCAAACACCGTCACGGCACTTTTTGCCACCGTCACCAGGGGATGATACCTCCTGTTCTCTCCACCGAACACCACCCGGATAAGGGCCCGTTTTTCCTCTGGACTCCATTCGGGGACCACGGGAATCTCCACAATGCTCCCTCTTCGCTCCATGGTAAGGACTATGGTCTTCCCCGGGCTTGTGGCAATGGTCTGGGTGACCTCTTCTATGCGTTCCACCGGTCTTCCGTTCACCGCGATGAGGACATCCCCTTTCTGGACGCCGCTCCTTTCGGCGGGACCACCGGGCATGACCTCAAGAACCGCGATTCGCCCTGTGGGAATGCCTGAAATGCTGAAGACGATGAAGAGGAGAAACACCGAGAGGAGAAGGTTCATCAGGGGACCGGCAAGGACGACGAGGCTTCTCTGCCAGAGGGGTTTCGTATCGAAGCGCTCCGAAGAGGGGACGGAAAATTCCCCTGGACCCTCGATGAGACTCCCCTCCATCCCTGCCATGCGGACGTATCCCCCAAGGGGGAGCATTCGGACAGAAAACTCCACATCTCTCCACATCCAGGAGACGATTTTCGGTCCATATCCCAGGGCAAAGTGCAGGACCCTGATCCCGAAACGGCGAGCCATGAGGAAGTGACCGCACTCATGGGCGAGAACAAGGAGGCTCAGGACGAAGATAAAGGCGAAAACGGTGATCACCGCAGGATGCTCCTTTGACGGATCAGTGCCTCGGCCTGAGAGAACCCTAGCTGGAAGAGGCGCTGGACCTCAGAGACACTCCGGGGAGGAGATACGTCGTGGTCGAGAACCTGCTCCAGAATCGAGGGAATGTCTTCAAAGGAAATATTCCGTGTCAGGAAATGATGCACGCATGCCTCGTCAGCGCCGCAAAAAAGCGTGGGATAACCCTGGCCCTTGGAGAGGGCGTACAGTGCCAGATAAAAACCCTGGAATCTTTGGGAGACCGGATAATCAAAGTGCAGGGTACGGAGTTCCGCAAAGCGAAGGCGCTGGAAAGGATGTTCGAGTCTTCTTGGGGAAATGGCGTTCTGGATGACGAGGCGCATGTCAGGAGGAGCAAAAACCCCAAAGACAAAGCCGTCTTTCATCTCTACCAGGGCGTGGACCACGCTTTCACGCTGGACGAGCACGTCGATTTTCTCCTGGGGGATATCGAAAAGGAAAAAGGCCTCCATCACCTCAAGGCCTTTGTTCACCAGGTTTGCGGAGTCCACGGTGATTTTGGTTCCCATCTTCCAGTTCGGGTGGGCCAGGGCCATCTCGGGGGTGATGTCAGCAAAGGACCCCTGCCATTCGTAGAAAGGTCCTCCGGAAGCGGTGATATACACTTTGGCGATCTCTTCCCTGGGGAGCAACCGGAGCATCTGCCACAGGGCATTGTGCTCGCTGTCCAGAGGAATGAGATGGGGATACCGCAGAAGCAACCCACTGCCCTCCAGGTCTCCCGCAAGAATGAGGAGTTCCTTGCTTCCCACCCAGGTGGTTTTCCCTGTTCGCAAAAGCTTAAGAAAGATCTCGAAAAAGGCGATACCACTTGCGGCAAAGAAGACCCCTTCCACTTCATCAGAAAGAAGGACTGCTTCAAGTTCTTCGCAAGAGGTAAGGGTATGGCAATGGCAGGGGACGGAGAGTCCCTCAAGGTGAGGACTGTAAACGTACCGAGGACGGAAGGAAGTTGCCTGGTTGAGGAGTTTTAGGACATTGCGGAAACCCCCGAGGAGCACAACCTCGAAGTCCCGGTGTGCGCTGAGGACCTCGAGAATTTGTTCTCCGAGAAAGCCTGTAGACCCAAGGAGTGCAACGCGCATGGTCATCCTCTCCCGAACAAAGCAAGAAGGTACACCAAAGGTCCAACGGCGAAAAAGGCGTCGAAACGGTCCAGAATGCCTCCGTGTCCGGGGAACAGCTCTCCGGAGTCCTTGACACTGCTTCTCCGCTTCAGGGCAGACTCAAACATATCTCCAAGAAGGGCTACCGGAGGGATGACTGCTCCACAGAGGCAAGACCATGGAAGGGGCAATCTCCCGAGAAAACCGACGAGGACGCTTCCAAGGACTGTGCTCCCCGCTCCTCCAAGAAACCCTTCCCAGCTTTTTCCGGGGCTTAAGGAGGGGGCAATCTTGTGGTTTCCCCACCGGGTTCCGAAAAGGTAGGCGCAGGTATCGTTGATCCACACAAGAAGGGCGAAGAAGAGGAGAAGCCAGGGAGAAAACTCTAAACCGATTCTCACCCAGAAGAGGGGGAGAACAAAACAGTACAGGTTCCCAAAGAGGAAGAAACCCATCCGTTCAAGGCACTTTTTGGTGTCCTGCACTGCCCACCCGGCAAGGAAAAGGGCAATACCGTACCACCCGAGAAGTTGCAGGTTCTGGGTGACCCAGGGCGACGCGTATGTCCAGAAAAGCACAATACCCGAAAGGAAAGCGACGAAAAGTTTCTTTTCACCCGTGGCGATCTTCCAGTATTCCTGGAAGGCCAGGAAGGAAAGGACGGCGAAAAGCCCCACAAGGGTGATTCTGCTTACAAGAACCAGCACCAGGAAGAAGGGGAGAAAGATGGCGATGGTCATCGTTCGTGTCCTGAGGTCGGCCTGGAGAACCACGGCTTTGCTCAACCGAGACCTCCGAACTTCCTTTTTCGCCGGGCGAAATCTTCGAGCGCCTGGTGGAAATGGGAGACGGTGAAATCCGGCCACAGGGTGTCAGTGAACCAGAGTTCAGTGTACGCGATTTGCCAGAGGAGAAAATTGCTGATACGCCGTTCACCTCCGGTACGGATGAGGAGATCAGGATCAGGCTGGTTCTCCGTGTCCAGGAAGACGCGAAACGTTTCCTCGCTCAGAGTGGACCAGTCTCCCTGTGCCTTTTGGAAACGCTGCACTGCCCGAAGGATCTCATCCCTTCCTCCATAATTCAGGGCAAGGTTCAGGGTAAGACTTTGGTTGATTGCCGTTTGCTCTTCAAGCTCGTGCATCATGGCCTTCAGATGTTCTGGAAGACCATCCCGACGTCCCAGGAAACGAACACGAACGTTGTTTCTCTTCAGCTCTTCTCCATAGCGGAGTATCGCCTCTTCAAAAAGTGCAAGCAATCCCTGAACTTCCTGGAGCGGCCTCCTCCAGTTCTCGGTGGAGAAAGAATACAGCGTCAGGAACGGAATGCCCAGGCGTCCCGTTTCTTCAACGATAACCCGTACCGTTTCAAGACCCCTTCGATGCCCTTCAAGGCGGGGAAGTCCCCGGCGCTCAGCCCACCGCCCGTTCCCATCCATAATGATGGCCACATGCTGCAGGAGAGCGCTCACACGCTCATAATCTCTTTTTCCTTCTTCTCCCATAGACCGTCAAGTTCATTAACGTGCTCATCGGTCAGCTTCTGGATCTCAGCCTGGGCCCATTTGCTCTCGTCCTCGGAGATTTTGCCTTCTTTCTCCATTTTCTTCACTTCTTCGTTGGCTTCCCGGCGGAGATTCCGTACCGCCACCTTCCCATCCTCCACAATCTTTTTGGCCATCTTGGCGATCTCTTTCCTTCGTTCTTCGGTGAGTGGGGGGAGATTCACTCGTATGACGGTGGCGTCAACCGTGGGGTTGAAGCCCAAGTCGGATTTCCAGATGGCCTTCTCAATGAGCGGCAGGGCGTTGCGATCCCAGGGCTGAATGAGAATGGTTCGAGCATCAGGTGTGGTAATGGAGGCGATTTGTTTGAGCTGCACCGTCGTACCGTAGTACTCTACCTCAAGATGCTCAACGAGTGCAGGAGACGCCCGGCCGGTGCGAACATGGGAGAGTTCCTCCCGCACGACGTTCACTGCTTGCTTCATGCGTTTTTCAACGTCCTTCAGAAGGGGTTTCAGGAGTTCATTCATACTTTTCCCTCCCCACAAGCGTTCCAACCTTGTGCCCCGTGACAATCTTTTGGAGATTTCCTGCCTGGTTGATATTAAAGATGATGATGGGGATGTGATTTTCCATACACAGGGAAACAGCGGTGGAATCCATAACCTTCAGTCCCCGATTGAGGACCTCAAGGTAATCAAGAGTGTCGAACTTTGCGGCGTCTTTGTGAAAGGCAGGATCCGCCTCGTACACTCCGTCAACCTTTGTGGCTTTCAGGAGGGCATCGGCTTTGATTTCCGCAGCCCGCAGAGCTGCAGCGGTATCGGTGGTGAAATATGGATTCCCCGTTCCACCGGCAAAGATCACCACTCTTCCCTTTTCGAGGTGCCGGATGGCCCTTCTCCGGATGTAAGGTTCTGCTACCTCTCGCATCTCAATCGCTGTCTGCACCCTGGTTGGGATTCCCCGCTCTTCGAGGAAATCCTGCAAAGCCAGGGCGTTGATGACTGTAGCCAGCATGCCCATGTAATCTGCTGTAACCCGACTGATGCCCTTTTCTCCAGCACTCCTTCCCCGAAAGATGTTCCCCCCTCCCACCACCACGGCAACCTCAACACCCAGGGATCGAACAGCATCGATTTCCGCTGCAAGGTAAGCAAGCACCTGCGTATCGATTCCCGAAGGGAGAGACCCTTTAAGTGCCTCCCCCGAGAGTTTCAGAAGGATTCTTCTGAAGCGCAATGAATCACTCGTCATCTCCTTCACCCAGCTTAAAGCGGACAAAACGCCGCACAACGATGTTCTCCCCGAGTTTGGCGATGGCCTCAACGAGAAGGTCCTTCACCTTCTTCTCAGGGTCACGGATGTACTCCTGTTCGAGGAGGCAGTGCTCCTCGTAGAACTTCTTCATTTTTCCTTCCACAATCTTCCGCTTCACTTCCTCGGGCTTGTTGCTTTCTTTGAGCTCTTCCCAGTAGAAGCTTTCCTCCCTCTTTCGGATGTCCTCAGGAACGTCCTCGGGGGCAATCCAGCGAGGTGCCTGCGCGGCGATCTGCAGTGAGAGCTCCTTGACGAGGTTTCGGAATTCCTCTGTTCGGGCAACAAAGTCTGTTTCACAGTTCACCTCAACAAGCACTCCGATTTTCCCATCCGTGTGGACGTAGGCGCCAATCAACCCCTCCCGGGTGGTGCGTTCTTTCTTTTTTGCTGCAATCTCGATGCCTTTCCGACGGAGAATCTCGCAAGCTTTTTCCAGGTCTCCCCCTGCCTCGAGAAGGGCCTTCTTACAGTCCATGACCCCTGCACCGGTTCGATTCCTAAGTTCTAAAATGTCTTTGCTGTTGACGCTCATTGTTCTTCCTCCTCAAGCTCCTCAAGTTCTTCAAGGATGGCTGAAGCCTCCTCCTGGGTTTCCTCAGGGATGGCGACTCCCGTGGTAGGCACAACATCAGCGCCCTCTGTGGCCAGCCGCCGGCCCTCAATAACGGCATCGGCAATGAGAGAGGCGAAAAGACGGATGGCACGAATGGCGTCGTCGTTGCCCGGGATGACGTAGTCGATTTCATCTGGGTCGCAATTCGTGTCCACGATGGCAACGATGGGGATCCCCAGACGACGGGCCTCGAGAACGGCATTTCGCTCCCTGCGGGGATCGACGATGAACAGACAATCGGGTAAGCGTTCCATATCCCGGATACCACTCAGGTACTTCACCAGGCGGGCTTTCCTCTTGAGAAGCTGCATGACCTCTTTTTTCGGGAGCTTCTCCAGAAGCCCTCTGGCCTCCATGGCCTCAATGTTCTTCAGGCGTTCGATACTCTTCCGGATGGTGGCGAAATTCGTAAGCATGCCGCCCAGCCAGCGCTGGTTGACGTAGAACATGCCACAGCGCTGAGCTTCCTGCTGGATGGCTTCTTGAGCCTGCTTTTTCGTCCCCACAAAGAGCACCGTACCACCCTGGCGGGCGAGTTCTTTCACGAAGTTGTACGCTTTTTCGGTGAGCTCGACGGTTTTCTGCAGGTCGATAATGTAAATATTATTCCGCTCGGTGAAGATATACGGCTTCATTTTGGGGTTCCATCGTCGGGTCTGGTGGCCAAAATGGACCCCTGCCTCAAGCAGCTGCTTCATGGTAACAACAGCCATAGACCGATCCTCCTTCCGGTTTTTTCCTCTGCGGGGAGAACCAGAAAAGGCACCGGAGGGTTCCCCGCATGCGTGCTCAAAACCTGGGTAAGTATAGCACGAAGGGCAGGAACGCCACAAGTCCCCTCATCAGAGAATGTACCTTGTGACGTCTTCATCCTTGAGGATATCCTGGAGCTGTTTTCTGACGTACTCCCGGTCGATCACGATGTGCTGTCCCTTAAGACGCGGTGCGTTGAACGAGATGTCCTGGAGGACCTTTTCCACAACGGTGTACAGCCTCCGCGCTCCGATGTTCTCCATCTTTTCGTTCAGCGAGTAGGCGATGTGGGCGATCTCGCGGAGAGCGTCTTCGGTAAAATCAATGGAAACCCCTTCGGTGGATAGCAAGGCCTTGTACTGTTTCACCAGGGAGTTGTACGGCTCGACGAGGATTCGGTACAGGTCCTCTTCAGAGAGTGGAGAGAGCTCTACCCGGATGGGGAAACGTCCCTGGAGCTCGGGGAGAAGGTCTGAGGGTTTGGACTGAGAAAAGGCTCCCGCAGCGATGAAGAGGATGTGGTTTGTCCGAACAGGGCCGTGTTTTGTCAGAACCGTCGAGCCCTCAACGATGGGAAGGAGATCCCGCTGCACGCCACCCCGGGAGACGTCCGGGCCGTATCCCCCTCCTGGAGGGGAGACGATTTTGTCGATTTCATCGATGAAGACGATGCCTGTTTCCTCCACCCTTCGGATGGCCTCCTGCACGACGTCGTCCATATCGATAGCTCTCTGAACCTCCTGGTTGAAAAGAACCTCCCGGGCATCCTTGATCTTCATTCGCTTTCGCTTCCTTCGGGGTGGGAAGAGGCTTCCGAAAACGTCCCGCAGGTCAATGCCCAGACTTTCCATGCCACTTGCAGCCACAAATTCCACCGGAAAAGAGCTCTCTTCGACCTCGATCTCAATGATACGTTCTTCAAGCTCTCTCCTGCGAAGTTTCTCCCGGAGTTTTTCCCGAGTCCTGGTGAGCGAAGCAGAGACCGTTGGCCATACGACATCCACCCGGGGCGAGCTTTCGAGGTCTGCTTCCTCGTCCCTTCCAGAGTCCTGGGCCATAAGAGCGTCAAGGATTCTTTCCTCCACGATTTCTCGCACTCTCTCCTCCTGAGTCTTGATGCGTTCGTTTTTCACCATGCGAATGGCAAGCTCGGTGAGATCCCGGATGATGGATTCCACATCCCGGCCCACATATCCGACCTCGGTAAACTTTGTCGCCTCCACTTTCAGAAACGGAGCATTGGTGAGTTTTGCAATACGACGGGCGATTTCTGTTTTCCCAACTCCTGTCGGACCGATCATGATGATGTTCTTTGGGGTGATTTCCTCAGCGATTTCTGGAGGGAGCATCCGCCGTCGCATCCGGTTTCTGAGGGCAATAGCCACACACTTTTTGGCTTCGCTTTGCCCCACGATGTATTTATCAAGTTCCCGTACGATTTCCTCCGGGGTGAGACTCTCCTCCATCACGCTCTTTCCTCCCCTAAGGTTTCCAGAAAGACATTGTCGTTGGTGTAAATACAGATTTCCGAGGCAATCTGGAGGGCGATACGGGCAATGTCCCGGGCCTCGAGATTGGTGTGGCGCAGAAGCGCCTTTGCCGCTGCCAGGGCGTAGTTTCCTCCCGAGCCAATGGCGGCCACCGGCTCATCGGGTTCGACCACATCACCCCGACCGGAGATAAGGAAGATATGGGAAGTGTCCATGGCCAAAAGCAGCGCATCCAGCTGGCGCAGCACTTTATCGGTACGCCACATCTTCGCCAGTTCTATCGCTGCACGGGGGAGATTACCACCGTACATGTTGAGCTTTTCCTCAAGGCGTTCAAGCAAGGTCAGGCAGTCAGCCCCACTCCCTGCAAAGCCCGCCAGTACCCTGTCCTGGTAGAGCCGTCGGATCTTCCTGGCTCCCCGTTTCAGAACGGCCTCGTTCATGGTCACCTGACCGTCACAGGCCATTGCGCCTTTTCCATCTTTCAGGACGGCAATGACAGTGGTTGCGTGCATCACGTCTTTTTCTCCCTCGCTCTCCGGGCGTGAGGATGGGCGTTCTCGTACACCTTTTTCATTTTATCCCAATCAAGGTGAGTGTACACCTGAGTCGTGGACAAACTTGAATGCCCCAGAGCTTCTTGGATGACGCGCAGTTCACCCCCGCCGGCAAGGAAGTGGGTAGCGAAACTGTGCCGGAAGATGTGGGGAAAAACCCTCTTTCCCCAGATGCCGGCTCTACTTGCTGCACTGTCCACGATGTTCCTGATTCCCCGGGGCGTGAGGGGTTTTCCGGAGCGGTTCACAAAGAGGAATTCGGCTTTTGGGAAGGCGGTGCTCCACAGCTCAAGATACGTCTCCAGGGCCTTTTTTGTGGCTTCGTTGAAAGGAACGATTCGTTCTTTCCCCCCCTTTCCTCGCACCCGGATTGTGTTTTTTGCGAAGTCTATGTCTTCGAGCCTTATCCGGGAAGCCTCGCTCACCCGCACACCACTTGCGTAGAGGAGCTCAAGGAGTGCCCAGTTTCTTGCACAAGAGAAGTCTCCAGGATGTTCATCTCTTTCCCGTTTCAGGGTATCGAGGATCTTTGCAACTTCTTCCTGGGTCAGAAACTGGGGGAGCTTTTTCTCCACGCGGAGCTGCCCAAGCCCATCGCAGGGATTCTCCGAGAGGAAACCACGGCGGCGCAGGAACCGGAAAAAGCTCCGAAGGACCGAAGCACGATGACTCTGGGAAATCCGTTTTAAGTTCCGGTGCACGCGGAGATGCACGAAGAAGTCATTCACATCCTGGGTGTCCACAAAACAAAGGTCTTTCCCCCGGGTCCGCAGGAATTCCACGAATTGACCAAGAACACGAAAATAGTTCTCCAGGGTGTGGGGAGAACACCGTCGTTCATTCTGGAGATAGTTCCAGTACGCTCTGAGGTACTCTCTCTCCTTTTCGCTGCACTGTGATTCGAAGCGGTACACCCTCCCAGTCCATCTCCTCTCGCAGGACCTTCTCGATGATGTTCAGACACTGTTCTTCCTCGTCCTTTTCCCGGACACCCTCCACCACCGCGAGGAAATGGGGTGGAGCTACACCCTGCTGGAGAAGCATCTCAAGGCGAGGTTTCCTTCTTCTGGGGAGCACAGAGAGCTGCCAGTGAATCCTTTCCCGGACTCTCCCATTGAGGACGTCTTCTCGAACCGTCTGGTGGAAACGGGTGACCACACCGGCCATGAGGGGGAGGAGTTCTTCTCGAACCGAGGAGGCATCAAGGGCTGAGCCGGCGCGGAATGCCGCATAGTGGAGGGCGGGAAGGTCGACACGGGCCCTCTTGCAGAGTTCCGCCAGAGACAGGTTGGGGTTTTTAGCAAGGAGCGCGTCGACTTTATTCACGAACACGATACAGCATTTGTGCAGTCGGGCAATTTCTCCGGCAATTCTCCGGTCCTGGCGGGTCACACCCTGAAAGGGATCAAGGACAAGAAGACAGAGCTCGGCGTCGGCAAGGCGCTCCGTGGTCCGGAACGTTGCGTACAGCGTGACCCGATCCCGGATGTTCTTCCTCCTGGGGAGGCCAGCGGTATCCACAAGAAGGTAGTAGCCGTAAGATCCTCGCAACGGGGCTTCAACGGCATCCCTCGTGGTTCCAGGCACCGGGCTCACGATAGCCCGTTCCTCCCCGAGAAGGCTATTAAAAAGCGTTGATTTGCCCACGTTGGGTTTCCCCACAATGGCCACAGGAATGCCTCCTGAAGGGGATATCGTAGAGGCTTTGGGATTCCTGAATTCCTTGAGTTCTCGGAAGATGGCTTCCTTGAGGCGGGCAATGCCATCTCCATGCTTTGCGGAAATCTGGAAAACCTTTCCTCCCGCAAGCTCGAGAATCTCAGGAGGAGGTGACTCATGGGTGAGGCCCTCGCGTTTGTTCACCACCACAAAGAATGGTCGCTGCTTCCTGCGAAGTGTGGCAATGACCTCGGCCTCTACTCTCGTCAGTGGTACCCGCCCGTCGACAAGAAAAAGGACAAGCTGAGCTTCGTCAACGAGCCGCCAGACACGCTCCTCCACCGCCTTTTGCAACCCTTCCTCTCCCAGGGATATCCCTCCGGTGTCCACCAGGCGTATCGCAAGACCTTTCACTGACACCACGCGTTCAATCCAATCCCGGGTGACACCCGGGGTGGAGTCCACGATGGCGACCCGTTCACCCACAAGGAGGTTGAAAAGGGTCGACTTGCCCACATTCGTCCTTCCGACAAGGACACAGAGAGGAAGGTTATCCCTCATGGCCAAAGAGCCCCAACACTACAAGGACTGGAGGTAGGCGACGACTTCCTGAACAACCCAGTCCGGAGTTGACGTGCCGCTCGTGACGAAAAACGATACCCTCTTTGGAAGCGAAAGCAATCGGAGCTCAGCGGCGTTCTCCACCCAGAACACCGGCACCCCTCGCCTTTCGGCAAGGACAAAGAGTGAACGGGTATTGGCACTGTGCTTTCCTCCAACAACAATAACCACATCCCCTGGATTTTGTTCCAGGTTTTGCTCAAGCTCCCTCTGGCGCTTTTCGGTTTCATCGCAGAGGGTGTGGACTATCCGAACCCCCAAGAGGCCTTGCTCCCGAACCCAGTTCTCGAATTGTCGCAAAAGAACGCTGGGAAAGGTTGTCTGGGCCAGCACGGCAAAGGGGCCCTGGTGGTCCACAGCAAAGACCTTCTGCCACTCTTCTGGGGCTGCAACGACCTGCGCTTGCTTTTTGAGGACGCTCAGAAGGGCCTGAACCTCGGGGTGCGAAGCCTTTCCAAAGACCACAAGGTGGTATCCTTCCTCCTCAAGTCGCCGGGCCAGAACCTGAACCCGTTTCACCTTTGGGCAGGTTGTGTCGACGATGGTCGCGTTCTTCTTCAGGAGTCCTTCCCGTACGTCCTTCGGTATCCCATGGGACCGGGTGACCACAACAACCCCGGAAGGAATCTCCTCGGGATTCTCGACAATGCGGGCACCTCTGGCACGGAACGTTTCCATGGCGTCGTGGTTGTGCACGAGCTCTCCCAGAAAGTACACCGGACCCCCAAGCTCAAAAGAGCGCTCCGCAAGCGCGAAGGCTTGCCGTACCCCCTTACAGAATCCGAAAGAGGTGGCCACACGAACCTCCATGGTTTCCCTCCGTCGCCAGGATGTAGAGTTTCTCCACCACTTCCTCTACAGTGAGGTGTGAGGTATCAACGACCACCGCGTCTTGAGCCTGTTGCAGGGGAGCACAGGACCTCTGGGAATCGATGCTGTCTCTCTCCAGTACATTTTTCAAAACCACCTTGTAATCCACTTTCTTCCCCCGCAAGGCGAGTTCTTGCCATCGCCTCCTGGCCCGAACCTCCGGGAGGGCGGTGAGGAAAACCTTGAGGTCCGCTTCAGGAAGGATAACCGTTCCGATGTCTCTTCCCTCGACCACCGAGGGCTGGGAGAGCGCAATGTGCCGTTGCACTTCCCTGAGAAAGTCCCGCACTTCGGGTGCTTTTGCCACATAGGAGACGAGTGCGTCGACTTCAGGAGTCCGGATGTCCCGGGAAACATCTCGACCATTCAGGAAAACCCTGGTCTCGTCCCCGGGGCAAATGTCGATGCGTACGGACTGGAGGAAACGGGCAATTTCTCCCCTTTCCAGGTCCTCCTTTTCCAGACCGAGTTCGAGGAAGTGCAGCGTTACGGCCCGGTAGAAAGCCCCGGTATCGAGGTAGAGGTAACCAAGCCGTCGGGCAAGGAGCCGGGCAACCGTGCTTTTCCCCGCTCCGGCAGGGCCATCAATGGCGATATGCTGTTTCACGGCCTTTAGCGAGCCTCCTCGACGGTGACACTCTGGATGCCAAGCTTTCCAAGGTCTGTAAAAAAGGAAGGGTAACTCACATCCACACAGTCGACGTCCTCAACCACCACGTTTTCTTCACCCAGAAGGCCGGCGATGATGAAGCTCATGGCAATCCGGTGGTCGCCAAAGCTCTGCACGGTTCCACCCCGAAAGGCGCATGGGCCACGGATGATGAGGCCGTCCTCTTTTTCCCCGACGTTCACCCCCAGGGACTGCAGGCCCCGGGCAATGGCGAAAAGGCGGTCACTCTCCTTTACCCGGAGTTCCTGAGCGCCGGAGATGACCGTTGTCCCCCTGGCTTTGGCCGCAATCACGGCAAGGATGGGGATTTCGTCAATCAAAAGGGGGATCTCCTCCGGCTCCACAGATGTGGCCACAAGCTCGGAGTGCTCAACGAGGATATCCCCCCGCTCTTCTCCAAAGGTTTTCCGTCGCCCAAGCACACGGTACCTTCCACCCATTCGTTCAAGGCACCGGAGGAACCCTGCCCGTGTCGGATTCAGTCCTACATCCTGAATTAGGAGGGAACTCCCGGGAATGCAGAGCGCAAGGGCCATGAGGAAGGCGGCCGAAGAAATGTCTCCCGGAAGGTCAAAGGAAGAGGCGGAGATGCTCCCGGGGGGCTCAATGGTGATGACTCCATGGTCTTCGTGAAGCGGTACGCCCACATACCGGAGCATATTCTCGGTATGGTTCCGTGATGGAAGGGGCTCAACAATGGTGGACTTCCCTTCTCCCCACAGTGCAGCAAAAAGGAGTGCGGATTTCACCTGAGCACTGGGAACTTCGAGGACATGGTGGAAAGGCAGGACGCTGCCCTTCCCCCGTATGAAGAGAGGGGGGAAACGGTCTCCCCCTCTCCCCCCAATCTCCACCCCAGCTTTCCTGAGGGGTTCGATAACCCGTCGCATCGGTCGGCGGCGAAGGCTCTCATCCCCTGTGAGGACCGTTAACCCCCGGATTCCTGAAGCAATCCCTGCCATAAAACGGATTGTCGTTCCCGAATTCTCTGCGTTCAGGACATCCTCTGGTTCCCTGAGCGCAAACAACCCTCCACTCCGGATGACCACCTTCCCCTCTTCGGGAAAAGTGTGAACCTCAACCCCCAGAGCGCGGATGCAGGAGAGCGTTGCAAGACAGTCGCGACAGAAGGAGAACCCGCTGATGTGAGTTTCTCCCTCGCTCAGGGCCCCGATGAATGCTGCTCGATGACTCAGGGATTTATCCCGTGGACACAGGATTGTCCCCTGAAGGGTACCCCGGAAGGGCAAAACCAGAGCGCGTCTCACGTCTTCCCTCCTCTCTGACAAAGGTCTTTCCGCAAGGACTGGGCCCCGCGGAGGTAAACGTGACGAACCTCCTGTGGGCCTTTTGGAGTGTGGGCAAGGACGAGCATTCGAATGCACTTTTGTAAAGCTCCCTCCACGTCCATTTCCTGGGCGCAGAGGATGGGGATATAGCGGAAACATTCCTGTTCCCTGATGACCTCCGCAGGGAAGACCGACCTGAGATCCGGTGTGGCAGTGATGAAGACCCCCGCGATGTCGTCGGGGGAAAGTTCGTTCTCTGCAAGGATCTGGGTGAAGAGCTCAAGGCTTGCCTGCTTGATCTCTTCTCGCTCATCCCGGTCAACCGTTATTGCCCCCCGGATTCCACGTACGACCTTCACTCAGTATTCGAACCCCCTTCGCGCCTGAATCCCCCTCTCAAGAGGATGGCGAATGTTCCGTATCTCAGAGACAAGGTCGGCAATCTCAAGGAGTTCCTCGGGGACCTTTCTCCCCGTTAGGACAACTTCTACCCAGGGTTTTCGGGAAGCAAGAACCTCGGAGAACTCCTGAAAAGTGAGGAGTCCCCAGAAGAAAGCATAAGGGAACTCGTCAAGAATGACAAGGTCATGAGTGCCTTCAAGGAGGGCCAGACGGGCCATATGCCAGCCGCAGAGGAATTCCTGCCTTTCGAGAGGTCCAGGGCCCCCGTCCCGGATGAATGTTCCGGTTCCAAACTGGTAGTATTCCACTCCCGGAAGAAACTGCACCGCCGCGATCTCTCCCGAGAATCTCCCCTTGAAGAAGGCAAGGAAAAGGGCTTTCTTTCCATGCCCGGAGGCTCGCAAAAGCACCCCCAAAGACGCGGAGGTTTTGCCCTTTCCATCTCCAAAGAAGAGCTGCACAAGGCCTTTCTCTTCCTTCACGTCTGCCCCCGCTCCGCAAGGTACGCCCTGAGCCTCTCCTCCTCATCTTTCCGGAGATACCGCCATTTCCCCGGAGGAAGCTCCGGGTCCAGAGTGAGAGGTCCCATGCCTACACGGATGAGCCGTATCACGGGAAAACCCAAAGCGTCAAAGAGAATTCGGACTTCGTGTTTTTTCCCCTCCGTCAGCACCACCTCAACGAGCGAGGTTTCTCCTCTTTTCTCAAGCACCCGACCAGACACAATGCGGTAGAATTCCTCCCCCCGAGGAATCCCCGCCTTGAGCCTTTCGAGGTCTTCAGCTTGAACCTCTCCCTGAACATGGACAAGGTACCTCTTCTCCACACCGAACCTGGGATGGGTGAAGACGTACGTGAGGAACCCGTCGTTTGTGAGTAGCAATAGCCCCTCGCTGTCCCGGTCCAGGCGACCGACCGGGAACACCCGGTACGGGATATCCTGGAGGAGCTCAACAATGGTCTTCCGTCCGTAAGGGTCTTTGAGGGTCGTGAGATACCCACGGGGTTTGTGGAGCTCAACGTACACATGGCGTTCCACCGGGCGCACCGGAACGTTATCCACAAGGACAAGGTCGTTCTCCGAGACACGGGTAGCCGGGTTCGTCACCACGATTCCGTTCACCGTCACTCTTCCTTCTGCGATGAGCTGGTCACATTTTCTCCGCGAGGCCACTCCGGCCCGGGCCAGGAATTTGTTGAGCCGTTCCATAGCCTTTCTCCCCAAGAAGACGCTTCAGCTTCTCGAGTTCTTCCTCTCCCTCAAGCCCAAAGGTCTGAAAGAACTTCTCTGTTACCCGGTAAAGAAACGGTCGACCAGGAGCGGAACTCCTTCCGCAGACGGTGACAAGGCCTGTTCTGAGAAGGGTTCGGAGAGCCTGGGTAGAGTCCGTTCCTCTTTTGAGGTCGATATCGACCTTCGTCACAGGCTGGTACAAAGACACAATGGCCAGAGTCTCAAGGGCACCGCGGGAAAGCGTTCTTGAGAAACTGCGACGGAGACGTTCCCGAAGCAGTGCCCCGTACTGAGGACGGACGACCATCTGCCATTTCCTCCCCACCCTTCGGATGGCCAATGCTCCCTCCCGGGCTTCATAGGATTGCTTGAGCTCCTGAAGAGCATGGAGGATTTCCTCCTCGTTCCTCCCTGTTACCCGTTCCATCTCCCCCAGACTCACAGGGTGGGGGGAAGAGAAAAGCAATCCCTCAAGGAGATTCTGCAGCATTTTCCGGTCCTGCCCATCCAAGGAGGATCTCTCCGTTTCTCCCCTGCCGCATGAACAAAATGTTTCGGAAGACCAGGTCAAGGAGCACAAGAAACGTGGCGATCGTCATTTTTTTGTTTTTGCAGTCGCTGAAGAAGTACCCCATGGGAAGGAAGGGGTTTTCGCGACACCGGGAGAGAATCACCCTGCGCCTTTCTTCAAGAAGGTGTGCAAATTCGGTGTCGGGAAGTGGCAGGCGCTCCTCTACCCCTTCCCCAAGGTACAGTCCGTAGAGTTCCAAAAGGTCCTGGAGGCTGAGGGCGCAAGGATCATGAGCCACCTCTGCACCGAGGGCTTTTCGGCGCTCTGGCGGAGCGCCTATGGTGTTCTCCTCCCTCCTCTGGAGGGCTTCCAGAGCCTCCACGAAGAGCTCGAGAAAGTCCTTTTCATGCTGCTCTTTGTGAGGTTCTTCATGTTCTTCTTCCCTGTTCCCAAGGGCCTTCGCCAGCTCTTCCTGGAGAAAGTTCAGGAGCTCTTCGAGAACGTCCGCTCGCTCAAGAAAAGAAGAACACTGAGCAAGACGATTCTCCCAGTACGCTCTATCGCGCGACTCCATAATGGATGCCCATGGCCCTTCGGGCCTCTTCCAGAGTCTCCCGGGCAAGAAGGCGGGCTCTTCTGCTTCCCTCAACGAGAATCTCTCGTACAAGTTCTTGTTTGCCCTCGTATTCTCCCCGGTGTGGAGCAATGGCTTCGAGGAACTGAATCAGGCGTTCTGCCAGTTCCTGTTTGCAGGTCACACACCCCAGGGCTCCACTCCGGCAATCCCTTTCGATTTCTTCCGCCCTTGCGTTGCCAGTGGCTCTGTGGAAGGTGAAAACGTTGCAACGCTCAGGATGTCCCGGGTCGTTCCTGCGGATTTTCTCGGGATCTGTGAACATTGCCAGAACCTTTCGGCGAATCTCCCCGGGAGGCTCAGAAAGCCCAATCTGGTTTCCGAGGCTTTTGCTCATCTTCCGCCCATCAATTCCCAGGATACGAGGGGAGTCAGTGAGCAGAGCTTGAGGCTCAGGGAAAACCGGAGCATACAGACTGTTGAACCGGCGGGCGATTTCCCGGGTAATCTCAATGTGGGGAACCTGGTCTTCCCCCACGGGGACCTTGCTCGCCTTGTAGATGAGGATATCAGAGGCCATGAGTACCGGGTACCCCAGGTGGCCGTATCCTACAGCTTCCTTGAGGCCCATGTCCTGGAGCTGCTGTTTGAGAACCGGATTTCGCTCAAGCCACCCCACGGGGGTGATCATGGAAAACAGGAGGTGGAGCTCAGCGTGCTCTGGCACAAGGGACTGGACCATGAGGAGGCACTTCTGGGGGTCAATTCCCACGCTCAGCCAGTCCGTCACCATGTCAATCATGTGTGTTTCGAGGTCTTTTGTGTGCTCAAAAGACGTCGTCAGGGCGTGCCAGTCGGCCACCCCGAAGATGCACTCGTACTCATGCTGTAGACGGACCCAGTTCCTCAGAACCCCGAAGTAGTGTCCGATGTGCATCTGTCCGGTTGGTCGCATACCGCTAAAAATGCGTTCTTTTCCGGTCATTGTTCATCCTCTCCAGAAAAGCCCGTACGAAATGTTCCCCCTCTTTGGGAGTTGTGACCTCTCCATCGAGCTGGGCAAGGAGAAGTTCATGGAGAATTCTACCATATATCGGTCCTTTCGGGATGCCCAGGGCCTCAAGAGCAAGACCATCAAGAATGGGTCTTGCATTCCTCCATTCTCTGAGGTACTGCTCGATACGCTTGTGAACCATTCCCTCGTGTTCGGCAAGAAGGAGGAAAAGGAATTCGAGGGGTATGGCAGAGCACAGGAGGTAAACCCGAGAATTTTTGAGGGATTCCTGGGAGAGCTCCGCTAAGGTTTGCTCTCGCTTTTCGTGGAAAGTCGCGATTTTTTGAACGCTCTTTTTTGACAGAGAGAGCCTGGCTTTGAGGTCCTCGAGGAACTGCGGGTCCATGGAACCAAAAAGGGGCGAAAGCTTCAGAAGGAGAGGATCACAGGAGGAGGTGTCATGGGTGCGCAGGATGTCCAGGAGTCTCCTGTAAATGGCCTCGAATTCCTTCTTCCAGATGCATCCGGGAAAGAGGGCGGGAAACATATCGAGCTGGTACATTCGGAAAAGGTAGCGAGGAAAATCGGGAAGTGCGAGGATGAGGGAGAGTTCCTCTTTGAGGCGGTCTGGCTTGATTTTCATGAGGAAGCTCTCCCGGACAGTCTGTTGCAAGAGACTCAGGGTGAAAGGTTCGATGGAAAAACCGTACTTCCCCTCAAAGCGAACAGCCCGAATAGCCCGGGCAGGGTCTTCCACAAAGCTTAAGGGATGGAGAACCCGGAGGACGCCCTTCTCAAGGTCTTTGAGGCCTCCGAAGAAATCAAAAAGTTCCCCCCAGCTGTCGGGGTGGAGACTGATGGCCATAGCGTTGACGGTGAAATCTCGCCGGAAAAGGTCTCGCCGGAGGTTGGCGTATTCCACCTGGGGAGAAGCCCCGGGAAAGGCATAGAACTCGTGACGTGCCGAAGCGAGGTCAATTCTCTTTCCGTCCGGGAGAAAGAGAATGGCGGTTCCAAAGGGGGGATACGGAACGACCTTCCCTCTGAAGCGGTTTCCAAGAAGACGGGCGAAGGCGATGGCATCTCCCTCAACTACAAGGTCGAGGTCTTCATTGGGCACTCCAAGGATAATGTCCCGGACCACTCCCCCCACGAGGTAAACCCTAATACCGGCACGCTTCGCAGTTTCAGCCACCTGCTCAAGGAGTAGAAGATAATCCCGTCCAAAGTGCTGGTAGAGTTTTTCCGCTAAAGACACACGGGTCATGCGCTGGAGCACAAGGTTCTCCTTCTGGTGCATGGCCCGCAGGACATCGCTTCGGGTAATGATGCCCAGGATTCTTCCGTCCTTCACCACCGGCACTCTCCCCACGTCCTTTTCCACCATCAGATTCCGTACCCGGACCAGGGATTCCTCAGGACCCACCGTGACGAGCTGGGAAGACATGAAGCTCCTCACGGGAGCCCAGCGCAGACCATGGTGCAGGGCCTTTTCCACATCTCTTCGGGCAATGAGCCCAACCAGTTTCCCCTCCCTGTCCACGACCGGAAGCCCAGAAAAACCGAAGCGCAAAAGGAGGGCGAAGGCCTCCTCAATGGTCGTCTCTGGAGAAACGGTTTTCACCGGATGCGACATCACCTCAAAGGCCCTGGTAAAAGAAACCGACCGGTACAGGAGGCGGCGGATTTCCTCCTGGACTTCTTCAGGGCTCCGGTTGCGGAAGGTAGCGGAGGCTGCACTCTGATGCCCTCCTCCGCCGATTTTCCCGAGAATCTCATGGAGGTTGACTCCCTCAAGACGGCTTCGCGCAATAACATGGACTTTGTTCTCCATGGCAAAGATACCAAAAAAGACCTCTATGTCCTCCATTTCCATGAGCCGGTGCACAAGAAGCGACAGGCCCTCAAGATACTGTGGAAAAGAGAGAACGCAGAAATGCACGGGAACACCGTTGATGTCCTCTACAGTAAGGGCACGGACCATGGCCCTGAGGACTTCTTCCTGCTCCTTCGTGAGCACCACCCGTGTGAACCGGGGGATGTAGCTCACCATCCCCCCCTGGGAGAGCAGGAAGGACGCAGCCTGAAGGTCAAAAGCGGTCGTAGTGGGAAAGGTAAAGGATCCGGTATCCTCATAGATGCCAAGAAGGAGCAGGGTGGCCTCAAGGGAAGAAAGGGGTAAGGCTGCCTCCCTGATTTTTTCTACCAGGATGGTGGTGCAGGCACCGCGGTTTCTGAGCAGCGCACGCGGGGGAACGTCTTTTTCCTCCACCGGGTGGTGATCAAAGACAAAATAATCAACCCGGTTTTCCCGAATGAGGTGACCTGCTTTGCTCAGCCGTTCAAGGTATACCGTATCGACGACGTAGATGGTCTCCACGACGTTCCAGTCCACGTCCTTTTCCGTGAGGAAGGGGAAGAACGTGCCGTGGAGGGAGAGGAAGTGCCGGACATTGGGGTTAACCGTCCCCCAGAGGACAATACGGGTTCCGGGGAAAACCTTGGTCACAGCAAACATGGAGGCAAAGGCATCGAAATCCGTTCCTTCATGACTCACAACGATTTTCATGGAGAATCTCCGTCACAAGGTGATGGAGGAATGTTCTGAGGAGGGGCTTCCGGGTTTCTGCAAGGGATAAGACTTCCTCGTGGGAGAGGGGAAATGGCGAGAGCCCCGTTCCCCAGTTGGTCACAAGGGAAAGGGCCAGAACCTTCATGCCAAGGCCCCTTGCCCACTTCGATTCTTTCACCGTTGACATCCCTACGGCGTGTCCTCCCAGGAATCCAAGCATCTGGATTTCTGCCTTCGTCTCAAAAGAAGGCCCAAGAACCCCCACATACACGCCCTCAAGGGCAGAAAGTCCGCAGGCCCAAGCTCCCCGCAGGGCCAGATACCGGAGCTTTTCGTCGAAGACGGGTCGGGGGAGACAATCGGGGATGAAGGTCCAGTCTATCTGGTCGGACAAAACCAGGATGCTCCCCGGGCGGAGAAAGGGGGAGAGGCTCCCTGAGGCGTTGGTGAGAATGACAATCTGCACACCGAGAAAATGCGCAAAAGTGAGAGGGAGAAGCACTTCAGGAAGTCCGTATCCTTCGTAGAGGTGAAGGCGTCCCTCGACCACGAGAAGGTGGCCTTGGGGAAGGTGCACAAGGCGAAGAATTCCCCGGTGCCCCGGAACTCCTGGGCAAAGCGAAGGGTGAAGCCTTGCGAGGGCGAATTCCTCAACGGTTTCTCCTTCAACGCATCCGCCCCATCCCGATCCCGCCACGAGGGCGCACAGGGGGCGCAGGGGAGAAGCACTTGCCATATTCCGGAGGTACTCAAGAACGTCATCGTGATACAAGGTACGGAGCAAAGCTTTCTCCTGGTCCATGCCACCTCACCTCGAAGAGCTCGGCAACGGTAGCTGCCACATCGGCAAAAGTCTTGCGGATTCCCAAACACCCTCCCCGGGATGTTCGTGGGGAGAAGGCAAGAAGGAGGGCGTATTCCCGGGAATGGTCTGTACTCGGGGTGGTTGGATCACATCCATGGTCGCTGGTGATGATGAGGATGTCGTCTTCTCCCAAAGAAGAGAGAAAACCTTCAAGCTCTCTATCCCACGCCTCTAAGGCCTGGGCAAAACCATGGGGGTTGTTACGGTGGCCGTACAGGGTGTCAAAGTCGTTAAAGTTTGCCCATACAAGGGCGACGTCGCCTCTTGGCACCATCTTCTGAAGGGTGGCAAAGGTTTCCTCGTTGTTCTTGGTGGGGAAGCTCTCTGGAATTCCCCGTCCGGCAAAGATGTCCCAGATTTTCCCTATCCCCACAACCTTTTTCCCTTTCTGAGAAAGCACGTCGAGAATGGTTTCGCGGGGCGGAGGAAGGGAGAAGTCACGGCGATAAGGAGTCCGGTAGAATGCTCCCGGATCCCCTGAAAAAGGCCGGGCAATGACCCGGGCAACGGCGTGCTCTCCCGTCATAATGGCCCGAACCCTCTCACACATCGCATAGAATTCAGAAAGGGGAATAACCTCCTCATGGGCTGCAATCTGGAGCACGCTGTCTGCTGAGGTGTACACGATGGGGAATCCGGTACGGAGGTGTTCTTCCCCGAGCTCTTCAATAATGGCTGTTCCTGAGGCCGGCTTGTTCCCAAGAATCGGCCGACCGATGGCCTCTTCGATTTTCTCCACGACGTCCTGAGGAAATCCCTGAGGGTATACGGGAAAAGGACGTTCCAGAATAACCCCGGCGATTTCCCAGTGCCCGCTTGTGGTGTCCTTTCCTGGTGATTGCTCAAGCATCTTCCCGTACCACGAAAGAGGAGCGCTGGGCCGATCAAGGTGCGGAATGTCCTCGAAAAGACCCAGTCCCAGGCGTTCGAGGTTTGGGAGGTGCAGTCCACCCACGGCCAGGGCGGTATTCCTCAGAGTATGACTCCCTTCATCCCCATAGAGATGGGCATCGGGGAGGGCGCCAACGCCAACACCGTCAAGGAGTGCGATGAACACTCTCATGGCGTCTCACTGAGCCAGTACTGGAGGCCAATAAGGGTTTTGGCATCCTTGATGATGCCCTCCGCAAGCATGGTCTGCGCCTCTTCTCTGGAAACCTCGAAGTAGTAGATGACCTCGTCAGCGTCTCCCTCGCGAATGTCTCCCTCAAGGGGACGGGCATTCTGAGCCCGGAAGAAATGGATGATTTCGCTGCTGTATCCTGGGGCGAGGCACACGGAGAAAAGGTAGGACCACTCTGGGGAAGAGAAACCCGTTTCTTCCTCAAGTTCCCGCTGGGCGCAGAGCAGCGGGTCTTCTCCCTCTTCGAGGGTCCCTGCCGGGATCTCCCAGAGCCATTCCCCGATAGGGGCACGGAATTGCCTGACAAGGAGTATCCGTCCCCTGGGGGTGGTGGCGATGACGGTCACGGCACCGCGGTGACGGACGAAAATCCGTTCCATGCCACCACGGTATGTTTTTCGAACGACCTCGAACACCTTTGTCCTCAGGAGTATCTCTTCCTTCTCCGTTTCGGGTTTAGGCAACTCAGTAGCCTTTCCATCATACGGGAAGAACATGGCCCCTCTCCCCCAAAGGAGCAATCCAGACGTGGGTGACAGTGATACCCTTCTCTCTGAGCCTGGCCACGATCTCCTGAGGAGTTAGCGTGTTGACCCTCACCACGACATACCGGTATTCGGGTTTGCCCTCCTCGTAGAAGGTAGCAAGACTCAGAATGTTGATACCGTGTTCTTTAATCACTCCGGTGACTTCATGCAACACTCCCGGCTTTTGTGGGAGTTCCAGGGTGATCCGTGTTCCTCCCTCCTTGATTCCCAGGGTTTCCACAAAGACTTCAAAGATGTCCGACTCGGTGATGATACCCACCACTCTTCCCCCCTCCACAACCGGCAGACCCCCAATCTGGTGCTTCTGCATGATAAGTGCTGCCTCTTCAATGGGGACATCGGGTGGGACAGTGATGACGTTGCGGGTCATAATCTCGGCCACGGTCATTTTGCTCAGAAGGTACGTCAACTCAAAACGACTCAGCGTGGTCGCCTTTGAGGGGGAGGCCTCAAGGAGGTCATTGTACGTCACGATGCCCACGAGTTCTCCCTGATCCACCACGGGAAGCCTCCGTACCCGGCTTTCCCGCATGATTTTCTGCGCTTCAAGGATGGTGACCGAGCTCGGGATGGTAACGACATCCCTGCTCATGCGATCTCTCACCAGCATGGTTCAAGCCCCCTTCTCAACGAACTCCCACCCCACCTCGAGAGCCTTCAGATTCAGGGTGTAGAGTTTCTCTCGTTTTCCCCGCAGGCACTCCGCGAGTGCCCTTTCAGCGCTTTCCCTCTGGACGATGGGACACCGGGCAAGGAGGGCTCCAAGGATGATGGTGTTTGTGACCTCTGCTCCATCAAGGTAGAGCTTGGCCAGGTCGTTCGCCGGAACAGGGAGGACTTCAAGGTCTTCTCGCTCGCATTTTGCCCGGACAAGAGAGATGTTCACAAGAAGAAGCCCCCCGGATTGCACGGTGGGGGCGAAGCGGAAAAAGGAAGGCTCGTTCATAACGATGCAGACATCGGGTCGGTCAGAAATGGTGGCACCGATTTCTTCGTCAGAGATGATCACCGTGCAGTTTGCCGTTCCTCCTCGCATTTCTGGTCCATATGATGGGTACCAGCTGACTTCATACCCTTCAAGCATTCCCGCAACAGCGAGAACCCTCCCCAGAAAGAGGATACCCTGACCCCCAAAACCGGCAATAAGGATTTCATGGTGCTTCACGGGAGTCGCACCCCTTCACTTTGAGCTCCCCGAGGGGGAAGTAAGGGATCATTTTCTCCTCAAGCCAGTCCACTGCTTCCTTTGGGCTCATACCCCAGTTTGTAGGACAGGGAGAGAGGACTTCAACCAGAGAGAATCCTTCTCCCTCCATCTGGGTGAGGAAGGCCTTGCGGATACACTCCTTGGCCTGACGAATGAACTGAGGGCGGGTGAGGGCCACCCGGGCAATGTAGGCACTCCCCTCAAGGACGCTCAGGCATTCCCCAAGGCGAAAAGGAAAGCCGTGAACCTGGGGATCTCTCCCCAGAGGGGTGGTTTTCGTCTTCTGCCCTAAAAGGGTAGTGGGAGCCATCTGTCCTCCGGTCATGCCGAACACTGCATTGTTGACGAAAAAGGCGGTGATGAGTTCCCCCCGGTTCGCAGCATGGATGATCTCGGCGGTTCCGATAGCTGCGATATCCCCATCACCCTGGTAGGAGAAGACGATCCGGTCCGGAAGAGACCTCTTGATTCCTGTGGCGATGGCCGGGGCTCTTCCGTGGGCTCCCACAACAAAGTCAACGTCGATGAATTCGTAGATGTACACCGAGCACCCGATGGGTCCCACCCCGATGGTCCGATCGGCAATGCCCAGCTCCTCGATGACCTCGGCAATGAGCCGCTGTGCCAGGCCGTGGTGGCACCCGGGACAGTAGGTGAACGGTTTTTCAAGAAGCGTCTTTGGCCGCTCAAAGACCACCTTCATACCCGTACCTCCTCCCTGAGGAGGCCGTGGATGTGCTCCAGAATTTCTGAAACGGTGGGGATAACGCCCCCCGTGTGTCCGAGGAAGAACACCGGTACCTTTCCCCGCACCGCCAGCTCCACATCCTCAAGCATCTGGCCAAGGTTCATCTCCACAACGAGAATACCCTTAACCCCTCTGGCCTTTTCGGAAAGTGCAGCCTTTGGAAAAGGAAAGAGCGTTATCGGTCGGAAAAGGGCAAGCTTCAACCCCTCTTTCCTCCCCTCTCGGACAACGCTTTTCAAAATTCGTCCCACGGTTCCGAATCCCACGAGGAGTATCTCTGGCTCGGGATCTCCAAAGGTGTCGTAATCGGCTTCCTGCTCTTCGAGGAGGCGGTATTTTCGCTGGAGTTTCAGGTTCAATTCCTCAAGCCCCTTTGGGTCAAGGTCAAAACAGACGATCCATTTTCGGGGACCGCTGCCTTTTCCCCGGATTGTCCAGTCTTTGGGGGGAAGGGGGGGAAGGTCTGGTTCCCTGAAAGTCACCGGTTCCATCATCTGCCCAAGCATCCCGTCCCCCAGAATTTCCACCGGATTCCGGTACTTGTCGGCAAGGTAAAAAGCTCGATAAGTAAGGTCAACGAGCTCCTGGACGGTGGAAGGGGCAAGAACAATGAGCCGGTAGTCCCCATTTCCTCCGCCCTTCACTGCCTGGAAGTAATCGCTTTGTGCAGGCTGAATATTTCCAACTCCTGGCCCTCCCCGGCTCATGTTCACCACAACGCAAGGGAGTTCGGCCGCGGCAAGGCAGGAGAGCCCTTCCTGCATGAGGCTCACCCCGGGGCCGGAAGAAGAAGTCATGACCCGGGCACCCGTTGCGGCTGCTCCATACACCATGTGGATGGCGGCAACTTCACTCTCGGCCTGGAGGAATACTCCCCCTACCTGGGGAAGACGGAAGGAAAGGTACTCGCTGATTTCGTTCTGCGGGGTAATGGGGTAACCGAAATACAGGCGGCACCCTGCCCGAACCGCCGCTTCTGCTACGGCCTCATTCCCCCGCATGAGGATTTTTTCCATAGGCATCACTCCCGGTACACTGCGATGGCTACATCAGGACAGACCTGAGCACAGAAGCCACAACCAGCACACTGCTTGTCATCCGTCACCATGACGGGATAGTATCCTCGGGAATTGAAGTCCCGGGAGATCACAAGAATCCCCCGTGGGCAGGCATAGGTGCAGAGTGCGCAACCCTTGCAGAATTCCCGGTTGATCACGACCCGTGCTCTGGACATCTCTCGTCCTCCTCTCCCCACGGAAGCACCATGAATCGCGAAATGGCAAAAACCGCGCTTTCCCCCCAGTCAACAAGGGGGTAGTAATTTTTATTCCGTTCCCAGAGGCTGGCAAAGAGCACCGGGAGATTCAGGGCTTTTTCTAAGGTCTGGGTTTTCTTCCATCCCCTTTCGAGGAGTAAAGGATCCGTCTCGTGCATGAGGTGGGTGTTGGCCACAAGGGAGGCAAAAGGAACCCCGTGGTGTTCCCGTAAGTTACGGACAAAGGCGATATAACTCTCCACCTCCTCAAAAAAGGGTCGGGCGAAATTCACTACGAGTGCAACGTGGGTTTTTCGCTTTTCCCAGAAGGGCTTCAAGCTCCTGAACACCCGCAGCCCCCTCTCGTCCCTCCCAAGATCCACCACCAGGCGAAACTCCCCCCCTGCACGGCTGAAAAGCTCAAGCACATCCTGTCCAAAGGTTGGTGTTTCAGTGTGTCGTTCTTTTCCCCTCTGCAGGATGAGGGGTTTCTCAAGAGCGAAGCGCCCGCTACGGAGGGTGAAATCTCCCTTCGAGAAGTCAAGGTCCACCAGTGCACAAGAGAACCCCCGAATGACAAGCAAAGTGGCAAAATTGGCGGCTACCTCGCTTTTACCGGTTCCCCCCGGTCCGGAGAAAACAAAGATCTCCCCACTGGTCATGACCTCTTCAAGGAAACTACTGGGTTTCAAAACCTCCACTTTGTGCTCTCCTTATAAGGGTTTCCGCGTACTCTAAGGTTGCAGCTTGTTTCTTTTCGTCTCCCATCATGCGGGCGATTTCCTGGAGGCGCTCCTCCCAAGAGGAGAGAGGAGTTACCTCAACCCAGGCCTTCTCTCCGGTGGAGCATTTTTCCACCTTCAGGTGGTGGTCGGCAAAGCTGGCAATCTGAGGCAAGTGGGTAATGCAGATGACCTGGTGCTGCCGGGAGAGCTTCCTAAGCTTATCCCCCACGCCAAAAGCAGTCACGCCTCCCACCCCCTGGTCAATTTCGTCAAAGACGAGAACCGGTGTACCAGAAAGAGCAGAAGCCACGCTCTTTAAGGCAAGGACGATCCGGGAGATTTCTCCCCCGGAGGCGGCTTCCTCAACGGGGAGGAGAGGCATTCCAGGATTCAGGGAGATGAGGAGACGGGCTTCGTCAATTCCCTCAGGACCAGGTTCCCGTCTTTTCTCCAGGGCAAGATCGAGATTTGCCCCCTGGAGGGCAAGAGTGGCCAGTTCTTCTTTCACCCTCTCCCTAAGGACCTCAAAGGCCCTCCAGCGTTCGGCGGAGAGTTCCCCTCCAAGAGAGAGTAACTCCCGTGATAGTTCCGCGATGCGCTCTCGAAGAACGTCCTTTTGGGCGATTTCTTCTTCAAGAATGCTCTTCCGCTCTTTGAGGCCTTTCAGAAACGCCACGAACTCCGAAGTGGTAAGGAATCGATATTTCCTTTTCAGTCGCTCGATTTCCGCCACGGCCCTTTCCACGCTCTCTATCCGTTCCGGAGAGAAGGAAAAAAACCCCTCAAGACCCTGTACAAGGCGCAAGGCCTCCCCAAGCTCAAGCTCTACGCGCTCAAGGATTCCCTGAATTTCTGCCTCCTGGGGAGTTGCCGAAGTCCTGGACAGTTCTCGAAAGAGTGCCCGGAGACGGGAAATCCTCCGGAGTACTCCCCCGTCTCCCAGGACGCTTTCGCGGAACTCCTGCGCAGCCTCAAGGTGCCGCTGGGCCTGGGAAATCCTTCCGAATTCTTCCTCATATTCAAGGATGAGCTCGGGAGTGAGCTCCAACTGCTGCATTTCCTCGAGGATTTCCTCAAGTTCTGCGAGCTCCTTTTCCTGTCCCCGCTCAAGGGAGGAGAGTCGTTCTTCGAGGGCCTGCTTTTCCTCAAAGCGAGTCACGTACTGCTTTTTAACGGCCTTTCCCCTCTCTGGGAGGAAAGTATCAAGGAGGCGGAGGATATTTGAGGAGGTGAAAAACAGGGAGTGTTCTCTCTGCCCGCAGATGTCAAAGAGCAAGACAGCCACGTCCCGGAGAATGTTGAGAGGTACAGTCCTCCCGTTGATCCGGGCCTTGCTCTTTCCTCCTGAAGTGAGTTCCCGGGAGAGAACAACGAAATCTTCTCCTTCGAGGGGGATACCACAGACGGCAAGGCGTTGCCGGACCTCGGGAATCCCTTGAAGAGCAAAGCACCCCTCGACAACTGCTCTTGAGCTTCCCGGGCGAATCCACTCTTCTTTCCCCCGAGCTCCAAGGAGCAACGAAAGGGCGTTCACAAGAAGAGACTTTCCTGTACCCGTTTCTCCCGTGATGACGTTCATCCCCGGGGCGAAAGGAATCTCCTGATACTCTACCAGAATGAAGTCACGGATGACCAGCGTCCTCAACACTCCTGCTCCACTCGCTTCCGGATATCCATCCCCCAGGAGAGTTTGTTCCGCAAAAGGGCGTAGAAGGGACGTTCAGGCAGAAGTCGGGCAAGAACAGCGGAGAAAGGCGACCGGTACACCATGATACGCTCTCCCTTCCTCAGGGCATATCCCCTCTGCCCATCAAGCGTCACCATGGTTCCCTCTTTCAGGGACTCCAGAACAACCTGGATACAGGATGAAGGGGGGAGCACGATGGATCTAGCATAGAGCGTATGGGCGCAGATTGGTGTGACGATGAAGAGCTCAAGTCCCGGGAACACCACTGGTCCACCAGCAGAGAGCGAATACGCGCTTGACCCTGTGGGAGTGGCCACGATGAGGCCATCGGCGGGGAAGGAGGCTAGAAACTCTCCATCTATGTACGTCGAAAGGCGAATCATCTGCGCGAAAGGACCACGGTAGATGACAACATCGTTCAGGGCAAAGTCTTCCTCTTCCTTACCGTCCTCGTGAATGACCCGACAGTGTGCCATCATCCGCTCCTCAAGGGTGAACGCCCCGGAGACAATCTGGTCTGTAGCCCGATCCATCTCCTCCACGCTGACCTCGGCAAGGAATCCCAACCCTCCCATGTCGACACCAAGCAGTGGAACACGAAACGGAGCGTACAGGTGGCAGGCGGCAAGGAACGTTCCGTCTCCTCCAATCACAAAAGCAAAATCAGGCACGGAGTCCCCGATTCCCCCTTCTCCTTCCACAACAAGCGTTGCCTGCAACCCCTTCTTTTCAAGAAGGAGAACAAGTTCCTGGGCCTTCTCGGAAACCAGACCGTTTTTCCTCCGCACAAAGACGTGGACGTTCTTCACCAGCCTCTGCTCCATCGCCCCACAAGGAAGCCAACCGAAAAGCACACTATCCATATCCATCCTGTCGTTCTTGGCAGAGACCCAAGCCAGGGAAAGGAGACCTCGTACACTTTTTCGTGCTCTCCATCAACGAAGAGCACCGTACAGGGAGCAAAAAGGAGGGCGTACTCAAGGAGTTGCCTTCGTATCGAGGGGTTTTCAGGGTTTTCCACCTGCTTTCCCGTTTTGACCTCTGCAACGTACCGTTTCCCCTTTCGTTTCAGGAGGTAGTCAACCCGAACCCGGAACGGGACCCGCCTCCCGTTAAGCAGGAAAAAGGATTCTCTCTCAGCCTGTTCCTGGAGACACCGGAATCCCTGCCTCTCAAGGAACTGCAGCGCCTGTCGTTCAAGGCTTTTTGCACGCCGCATGAGACGCCGAAAGGCTCTTCGCTCAAGGAGTCCTCTCACCCAGAGCGTCAACCAGACCGCTATCCCCAGAAGGAGCGCAACAAGAGCAGGGAGAAACATCCAGGTTGTTCCTTTAAACCCGAAAGAATTCATGGGCATCCCGCACCACTCTCAGTATTATATCCCTTTTCTCAGACTCCGTTAAGGGTGATTCGCCCTTGCGGCAGTACGCGAAGAACTCAATGTTTCCCCGGGGTCCAAGGAGCGGAGAGAAGGTGAGATTCCGCAGACCAAGCCCTTTCGCCTGTGCAGCCTCAAGAACTTCTCTGAGCACTTCCTCATGGACTTCAGGGTTTCTGACGACACCCTTTTTCACCTTTTCCCGCCCCGCCTCGAACTGAGGTTTGATGAGCGCGATGACCATACCCTCATCCTTCAGGATTTGAGCGATGGCGTCCCAGAGGAGCCGCAGGGAAATGAAAGAAACGTCCACCGTAATGCCATCAACGTACGTTCCAAGGTGAAAGGGTGTGAGGTACCGGGCGTTGGTTTTTTCCATAACCACCACCCGGGGTGAGGTACGAAGCCTTTCATGGAGCTGCCCGCTTCCTACATCTATAGCGTAAACCTTCAGGGCCCCGTGCTGGAGGAGACAGTCGGTGAAACCACCGGTGGAGGCTCCAATATCGGCAAAAACGAGTCCCGAAGGGGTAATCTGGAAGACCTTCAGAGCCCATTCGAGTTTCTCCCCGCCACGGCTCACGTATTTAGGAGGTTCAACCAGCACCACCGGGACGTCCAGGGGGACAGGGGTTGAGGGTCTGAGAGGACGGGGAAACCCCTCAATCCGGACCTTTCCCCCGAGGATGAGACGCTGCGCCTGTTCCCTGCTTTCGCAAAGGCCACGCTCAACGAGGAGAATATCCAGACGAACCTTTTTCATCCTCAACGGTCACGGGTGACGACAAAACGGGACAGGGTAAGGAGTTCGGAGAAATCCCGGGGAAGAGCTTCGAGCACCTGGCAGGCTCTTTGGAATTGCTCTTCCATCATTCTCTCAGCTTCCAGGACGCCCTTAATGCGAACGAGAGTCGCCTTCCCCTGGATGAGGTCCTTTCCCGCCGTTTTGCCCAAACGGGTACTTTCCTGGGTCACATCGAGAAGGTCGTCCTTTATCTGAAAGCACTCTCCAAGAAGCAGGCCAAAACGAGAAAGGAGGGTCCTTTCCCTCCGGGAAGCACCACCGAGTATACCCCCGCAAAGCACTGCAGCCTGGATGAAAAGGGCGGTTTTGCGACGGTACATGTCGAGGACTTCCCTCTCGCTGACCTCTTTTCCCTGGTAAAGAATATCTAGAACCTGTCCACCAACCATCCCCTGGTTTCCCAGGGCGCGAAGCAGCACCTGGAGCACCGTAAGGATTTTTCGGGTACCAAAAGCACGCCGGAACTCCCGGTTTTCCGTGAACATTCGCAACCCCTCAACAAGGAGTGCATCCCCTGCAAGGACTCCCATTGCCTCTCCGAAAGCCTTGTGGAGACTCGGCTTTCCCCGGCGAAAGTCGTCATTGTCCATACAGGGGAGATCGTCATGCACCAAGGAGAACGAGTGAATCATCTCGATTCCGGCGGCAAGAGGGAGCGCCTCTTCTTCACCGACGTGGTAGGCTTTTGCCGTGGCAAAGAGGAGAGAAGCCCGAAGCTTTTTCCCCCCTGTGGCGCCGTATACCACCGACTCCCAGAGAAGCGATGGTACACCCTCCCGAGAAAGATGATTCTTCGTGAATTCCTCAACGAGCTTGGCATTCCGCGCCAGGAGTTCCTCAACTTCCATTCCCCTTGACCTCCTCAAGCTCTTTGCTCTTCCCAAGGTGCCGCACAAGGCGCCCTAAGACACCGTTAATGAACCGTCCGGATTCCTCAGTACCGTACTTCTTCCCCAGTTCCACTGCTTCATTAATGGCGACACTTGCCGGTATCTCCGGAAGGAAGACAATTTCGTAGGTGGCGAGGCGAAGGATGTTACGGTCAATGGTTGCCATGCGGTGCAGTGGCCACCCTTCGGCGGTTTCCATAATCAGACGGTCAATTTCCCTTGCTTTTTCCTCCACCCCTCTGACCAGGGCGAGGAAAAAACCCCTCGTGTCCTCATCCCAGGAAGCCGGCAAAGGAGTATAGGGAAGGATATCGTCAACTCCTTTCCGGCGTAAGTCCTTCTGGAAAAGGACTTGCAAGGCGAGTTCCCGGGCTTTCCTCCTCATGTCTTTAAGGCTCCCTGGAGGGAGAAAGACGAGAGATGGCCGGTTGCAAAGCCCTGAACGTAGATGTTAATGTGGTCAACCCTCAGGGTGGTCTCTTTCTCGACTTCTTCCTTGACCCTTTTCTGTATTTCCCATGCAGTTTCAGGAACTCTCCGCTCAAGGGTCAGGATGAGAAAGAGATTCACCGAGAGGAGGTCTCCTCGGGCATCAAGACGAATGCTCTCCTCCCGGTTTTTCTCCAGAGATTCCACCCCCGGGATGCCCTGGAGAAGGCGCTCTATGAGCTTTTGCAGCACCCGGAAAGAGTACGTAACTTTTCCTCCTTCAAGGAGAACTTCGCAACCCTTCAATATTCCACTCCCTATACCCGTTCCAGATACTCCCGTGTCCGGGTATCAATACGAACCCGGTCACCCCGGTTCACGAAAAGAGGTACTTGAATGGTCAGGCCCGTCTCAAGGGTGGCCGGTTTTGATCCTCCAGAGGCCGTATCACCCCGAACTCCCGGAGGAGTGTCCACAACTTCGAGGTCGACAAAGGGCGGGACGTTTACCGCAATGTACCTCCCCTCATAGACGAGGAGCTCAACCTCGAGATTCTCCACCAGGAAGTCCTGGTTGTCTCCCACAACCTCCTCAGGGAGCACGATCTCCTCATAGGTTTCGA
The DNA here is from genome assembly GCF_051549785.1 of Candidatus Caldatribacterium sp. SIUC1. Classification (GTDB taxonomy): domain Bacteria; phylum Atribacterota; class Atribacteria; order Atribacterales; family Caldatribacteriaceae; genus Caldatribacterium. The sequence continues at coordinate 1,547,367 of NZ_CP189974.1, forward strand.
GGTTCAGGAAGTGGAAATCTGACCCGGAACGATACATAAACTGAGCCCGTTTCCCCTCAAGGACTGCCCGGGCGACCTTCTCACCGGCCCGAAAACTCTTCTCCACCACAAGACCAGTGTTGAGGTCTTTCAGCTTTGCCTTGACAATGGCCCCCCACTTGCCGACTTTTGTATGCTGGAAGGCGGTGACAACGTATAGTGTTCCGTCCACCTCGATGCAGGTTCCCACCCGCAGGTCGTTGCTCGATATGTACTCAGGCACGGTTTTCGCCTCCTTTCTCATCAAAGGTTTCTGGAAGTGTGTCCAAAACCCTGCAACCCCTTTCCTCCACAAGTACCATGTGTTCCAGGCGCACACCTCCCCACTCGGGGGAGTATATCCCAGGCTCAACGGTCACCACCATACCACGGCAAAGAATAGCAGTGCTCTGAGTACTGAGCTTGGGTTCCTCATGAACATCGATGCCTACACCATGACCGAGGCTGTGGGTGAAGTACCGTTCGAAGCCGCTTTTTTGGAGAACTTCTCTAACCTTCTGGTCCACGGTTTTCGCTTCCACTCCCTCCCGGATGAGTTCCAGCGCAGCAGCCTGAGCCTCGAGGAGGGTAGAGAACGCTTTCTGGAAGGATGTCTCCCGAACCTTACCCACTGGGACGACTCGGGTGAGGTCCGCACAGTACCCATCAACTCTCACGCCCCAGTCAACGAGAACCCACTCTCCCCTTTTTATCTTCCCGGACGTCGGGCGGGCGTGAGGAAGGGCAGCCCTTTTCCCCGAGGCCACGATGGTCGGAAACGCTATGGCTTCGCCACCCCGCCTGCGCATCCGGTATTCGAGTTCCACGGCGATTTCGTGTTCGCTGATTCCCTCCTGGATGAGGGGAAGAACGTCTCTGAAGGCCTCTTCGGCAATGGTGACGGCCCTTTGAATAGTCTGAATCTCTGTCTCGTCCTTCACCACCCGTAAGGCATTCACCGGAGAGGGGCAGGGGATGACCGGGCACTTCCTCTCGTCAAAGCGGCGAATAAACCCCACACTGGCCACATCTTCGACAAAAAGATGGTTCGCACGGGAAGAAAAAGAAAAGAAAACGTCACAGATAGAAGCCACGGCATCCTGCTCGAACTCTACGATTTCTGCCTCAACAGCCAGTTCTTCCCTGCTCTGGATGGCATACCGGCCATCACAGAAAAAGAAGGTTTTTCCCTCGGGGAATACGAGGAGGAAACCCAGAGATCCTCGAAACCCCGAGAGGTAAAAGACATTCCCTGGGGAGAGAACAAGAAGCGGACCCCCAAGAGCTTTCCTCAACCTTTCAAGACGACCCTGGAAGTTCACGGCTTCTCTCTCTCAAGAGAAAGGCTTCCATAGCCAGAATGTACCCAAGATGGGCAAAACCGGTGATCTGCCCCCAGCAGACCGGGGCGGTAACCGAACGGTGACGGAACTCCTCCCGGGCGTAAATGTTCGACATGTGGACTTCAACGGTGGGAACGTTCACCGCCTTAATGGCGTCCCGAAGGGCAATGCTATAGTGCGTATACGCCCCTGGATTCAGGATAATACCATCCCACTTTCCCCGGGCTTCATGAATTTTGTCGATGAGCGCTCCCTCGTGGTTGGACTGGAAAACTTCGAGCTCTATACCCCGCTGTGCCGCCTCCTTCTGGAGGAGCTGCACTAGTTCTTCAAAGGAAACCTGACCGTAGACGTCCTTCTCCCGTTCCCCAAGGAGATTGAGATTTGGCCCAAGAAGACAGAGCAACTTCATCCTTCCACCTCGCAAATTTCAGGAAGTACCTGGAGGATTTCTGCTTTCTCAACCTCGACTCCCATGGCTGGTTTTCCCAGGTCCGCAAGGAGCGTACACCGTACCTTCTGGCCCTCTCTCTTTTTGTCCCTCCACAGAGCAGAGAAGAAAGAGTTCAGGTTGATTTTCTGAGGAACCCGAAGAGGAAGGCCAAGTTTCTCCAGTACTGTCTTCTGGATGGTGTAAACTTCTTCGGTACTTACTCCCAGGACACACGCAAGGAGCGCTTCTCCTCTCATTCCCACGCTCACTGCTTCTCCGTGGCGGAGCACACCGTAGCCCATTGCCTTTTCCAGAGCATGCCCAATGGTGTGCCCGTAGTTCAGGATGCTCCTGAGACCCCCTTCCCTCTCATCCCTTTCAACCACTACCTTCTTGAAGGCAATGGACCTTGCGATAACCTCTTCAAGAACAGTCCCTTTTCGCCCAAGGATGTCCTCAGCATGCTCAAGGAGAAAGGTGGTGAAATCCTCTCCCTCAAGGAATGCGGTTTTCGCCACCTCTGCGAGACCCTCCCGGTATTCTCGTTCCGGGAGCGTTTCAAGGAACGAGAGGTCGATAAAGACCCCAGAAGGCTGGTAGAAGGTGCCAACGAGGTTCTTCCCCTCTTCGAGGTTCACCCCAGTTTTTCCTCCGACAGAGCTATCAACCTGGGCAAGGAGGCTTGTGGGAATCTGGTAGTAGGCAATGCCCCGAAGAAAGGTCGAGGCCACAAAACCAGCAAGGTCGGTGATCACCCCTCCTCCCAGGGCGAGGAGGAAAGACTTCCGGTCAAGGTCAAGGGCAAGGAGCTCATGGTATACCTTTTCAGCCGTGGCCAGGTTTTTGTACTCCTCCCCGTCGGGGACAGCAACAACGTCAATGGCATACCCTCGCTGCACGAAGAACCTCTGCACCCGCTCGGCGTGGAGCGCCTCCACCAGGTCATTGGTGAGAATCACCCCCCGCCGGGAGGGGAAGGAAACCTCCTTCAACCAGTCATCCCGGGAGAAGAGGAATGGATCAATGAATACCCGGTACGATCTTCCCTCAGGTAAGGACACCACAATCTCGCGCACGGCGAATAATCTCCTCGGCGACTTCTTCTTCAGTGAGAAAGTCCGCATCAATTATAACATGGGCGCTCTCATAGTAGGGAATCCTTGCCCAATAAAGCGCCTCGAGTTCTTCAGGGGTTCTGTACTTCTTGAGAAGCGGGCGGTTGGTGCTACGTCGGATACGCTCGAAGAGAAGAGGAAAGGAAACCCGAAGGAACACAGTGAAGAAGTGCTCCTTAAGGATTTCCCTGTTCTTTTCCTTCACAGGAAGACCTCCGCCAGTGGCAAGAACCAGGTGATGCCTTGTGGCCAGTTCTGCAAGAATCTCTGTTTCGAGCGTCCGGAAGTACTCTTCCCCATAACGGGAAAAGATTTCAGGAATAGAAAGACCCACTCTTTTTTCAACGATGGCGTCAGTATCGTGGAACTCCCAGCCAATTCTTCGGGCTACTTTCCTGCCAACACTGGTTTTGCCACAGCCCATAAAGCCGAGGAGAGCAATATTGCAACGCACAGTCTGTATCTCCGGTTACGAGCCTCCCGGTGTTCGGGGCGATGGAGAGGGAATCTGACAGATCTCACCGGCCTTCTGAGTCTTCGTCGCTATTGATATCCCTCCGTTGACGTCGTAAACTGCAGCGACAGCAGTGACAGTATCGCTGAGGCTTACCCCCACGCTTTCAGAGACGAAAGGTGGAGTTGTGTCCACTCCTGCGGACTGGCCGTTGATGGAGAACTCTACTTTTTTGATGACCGTGGCATCGTCTACCTTCAGGGCACAGCCAACTTGGACTGAGGATTCGGTGTCGCAGGATGGGCAACCACCGCCCACTGTGCAGAAGAACTCCAAGTCCACGCTGGGCAAACCTTCAAGCATGCTGAACCCAAAATCGCCACCTCGATAGCTCACCGCATGAGTTGCGTAGTCCGTACCAGAGAAAGTCACGTTCACTATCACCACAGGGATACGGTTGGATCGTATGTACGCTTCCACATCCGATGGCAGGAGGTCAGCTTCCCAGGTTACTGAAGCATTTTCCATACCGGCAACAGAAGCCATAGGCGTTTGGGGAGGAATAATATCAATGCTCGTTCCTATAGTTCGTGTCAGTGCAGCGAGCACGGTTCCGTCAGCTTTCCTGTACTCAAGACGACACTGAGTGATTTTCACTCCAACTCTGTTAAGAGGGGTAAAAGTGAATTGAGTTAATCCCCAGTTTTTCGATTCAGCCGAGGCAATAGAAAGAGAAGGCACGAGAACCTCTCCAGTAATGCTCACCTTGGCTTTGGGGAACATAGGGTTATCCGAAAACCAGCCGCAACTTGAAAGGAAGAAAAGCACGCTCAAAAAGGCGTAGAACACCAGGGTTTTTCCCCTCATTTCCCTCCTCCTGAGATCAACCTCTCAGTACTCAATGACATGGGGGGTAAGGAACACAATGAGTTCCGTCTCCTTATGGGTTCTGCTCCGGAGTACAAAGAGATTCCCGATGAGAGGAAGCTCGCTCAAAATGGGAATTCGGGTAATCCTCTCAATATCTTCGCTTCGAATGAGACCTCCAATAACAAGAGTTTCCCCAGGGCGCAGGCGAGCTGTGGTGTCGGCGTTTTTCACGCTCTTTTGGGGATCTCTAAAGGTTAAGCCGGCAAGGACGTACTCCCGCTCGGTGTAGGTGCTGACCTCAGGTTTCGCGTGGACCACCACTGTTCCTTCCTGGGTGAGGACCGGAGTGACTTCGAGCGTAATACCCACCTCAAGAAACCGGAGTTCTCCGGGAATGAGACGACCTTCTTCATCCGTCTCGAGGTTCCGATAAGGTATGGAGTCGCCCACGTGGATTGTTGCCGTTTTTCCACTCAATGTCAGAATCCTGGGGTTCCCGACTAATCTTGCGAGATTTTTCTTCTCCAGAGCCTTGATGGTCATTTCCACCAGGTCCTGGCGCTCCATGGTCCCTCCAAGGCTGAGTTCTCCAAACGTGATTTCCCCCTCCTTGCCGCCAACAGCCCACGTGACTCCAAGGTCTTTGATTTTTTCCCGGTTAATCTCCACGAGTTTTGCGTCAATCATAATCTGCGGTAGTTTCCGGTCAAGGTTTGCAAGGAGCTGCTGCACGGCCTCCAGTTCTTCCTTTGTTCCCCGGACGACAAAGGCTTTCTGGGTAAAGTCGTAGTTGATTCGCTCTTCCTCGGGGATAACGATTGTCAGAAGTTCTCGGATTCTATCAAGCTGTTCTTTGTTCTCATAGATATTATTAGAGAGGTAGAACGTCCTTGTTTCCAGCGCCACGTCAGTCTTTTCAAGGATATCCTGAACCTTGCGGAACTCCTCTTCCCTCCCCTGCACAACCAGAGCTCGGCCTGTGGTATCGACAGCGATGCGTTCAGGGGGGATGACCAGACTTACGATTTCCTTGGCTTTTTCGGGATTCATGCTCTTTAAGGGGAATCTCCGCACCTCAAGGAGCCCGAAGTTCTCCTCGAGCTTCCGCTTCTCTGCAATGATGATATTCTCCCCAAGGCGCACCTGCCCGAGGCCTTTCATGGTGAGGATGTACCCCAGGGCCTGGTCGAAGGTCAGATCCTCAAAAGACAGGGTGACGGTTCCCTGAACGGATTCATCCACCACGATATTTACGCCCCTGGCCTTGGCCAGAGCAAGGAGCACATCCTTGATGTCCGCGTCACGGAAGTCGAAGGAAAACCGCTCTTCTCCCACCACGGGGGCAAAGGGCCCTTGAATGAGCACGCTGACCAGGCGTCGATTGGCTTCGTCATAGACCTTGTAGGATACCGGACTCTTGAGCTCAATCCAGATGCGAAGACCATTCTCAGTTTCCCGAAAAATGACGCTTTTCACCGGTCCAACGTTCATTGGGCGTTCCGCGTAAGGAAGCCCCCGTCTCGCCCCCTGAATGTCAAGAGCGATATGATAGGGATCGGGAGAGACATCTTCCCAGTTACACGGAGCATTGAACTTGAAGGTGAGCTTGATTTCGACGCTGCTGGCCCGAAAGAAGAAATCCTTGAGTTCCAGAGCAAATGCCGAGGTAAGTCCCACACTCCACAGAAGAACCGCCCAGAATGCTACTTTTCGAGCGGAAATGTGAACTCCCTCCCCTGATACGCAAGCACAACCTGCCCTTTGTCTACTTTAACCAACCGGAGCTCTCCTGACAAGGGCTTTTCAGGGGTAAGGAAGAAAATTTCCCCATTCACCTCCACCACAACCACCTGTTTCGTGGGCGAGAGCACTACACCCTTTAGAGTGATTGACGGTGGTGTCTCTTCCGGAATGATCTGGTGTTCCTCGCTTTCCTCAAACACAGGAGCGGTCTCCCCCGGCCCTTCGGGGGCTGGGGAACAGGCAAAGGAAAAGACGTCCCGCAAGCTGAGGATTTCCTCCTCGCTCAAAGGCGCAAGAAAGACCTCCTGTTCTTTTGGGGTTTCTCCGGATTTTGGCATAGGGAAGACGGGCTGGTTCCCGCTACCCTCCTGGGCAAGGGAGATGGGAGCATTCAGCTTCTCGATGACACGGAGACTCAAAACGCCAAGGGTTGCCAGGACTACGGCAAGGATGGCAACGAGGACCGTTTCTCGCTCTTTCATGGCTTTCCTCCCCCAAGAAGGTATGTGGAGAGGAGAAAATCTGCCCTGAAGGCCTCCTGGTCCTTCCCAAAGGAGAACCCCTGAACCTGAATAAGCCGGGGGGACTGGCGGAGGTAATTCAGAAAGAAGAGGAAACTCTGAAAAGAAGTACGAACCGAACCAGAAAAGGGAAGTTCAGTGTACCCTTCCTGAGGTTTTGGGGGTTCTGGCTTTAAGGAGAGGAGCTCAAGGCGCGAGAGAAAGGCAGCATCCTCAATGGTGATAAGGAGGTCTGGGATTTCTTTCTCTTCGGGGAGGCGGCGTGAGAGTGTCCGGGCAAGGGTCTCAAGCTCTTGGAGGCGTTCTTCGAGGCGCCGAAGTTCCGTAGCCTTTCTCTGAAGGATGGTAATCTCCTGAATAAGGCGCTTCTTCTCCCCTTCCAGGGTTGTGATTCGCTGCAGAAGGGGGAAAAGCACAAAGTAGAGGACTACAAAGAGGCAACCAGCCCAGACTACAAGGTATACTGCCCAATGTTCCCTATCTCTCATGGACTTTTCAGCTCCATCGTCAGCCTGAATTCGTAGAGGTTATCCTGCCCAAGGGTGAGGGACGTAAAATCCACCGAGGAAAAGAAATCCCTGTATCGCAGGAGGCTTCCGATAAGGCTGGCAATACTGGCCACGGTGGTTGCCTGTCCCTGACACTCTACCCTTTCTGGAGAGCAATGAAGCTCAGAGAGCACAAGATCCTGGGGCATGTGTTCTCCGAGGATAGCGAAAAAGCGAAGCCAGTCTTTCTCCCGAGCAATCAGCGACTTGAGAAGACGTACCCTCTGTTCAATCTTCGCCACCTCATCCTGGACTTTCTTTAGCCTCTCCACCTCCTCCCGCAGGCGGAGGGCCCGAAGCTCAAGGGTATCGATCTCCTGCTTTAGGGATTGCGCCCTGAGGCTCAATATCCCGTAGGAGAAAAGGTAGAGAGCTGAAAAGCCAAGAAGCACAACCACAAAAAAGAGGCGGGCCCAGTTTGGCGTTCGTCGGGCAATGTACTTCCGCGGCAGAAGGTTCAGGGTAACCCGGTATGGCACCTTCACTTCCATAGCGACGCTCCTAAAGCAGCAAGAAATCGCTCAGAAGCGATGGAATCCTTTCCCAGGGTGAGTGGCCGCGGCGTCTGGAAGTCAAGAGAGAGCCCCTGGACAATGTGTCTCCGGAGGGGACGACACAGGGCTCCTCCTCCCAAAAGGAAGACCTGCTCCAGAACCCGGGCACCAAACTCTGCCTGGAAAAAGGCGAAAGAACGCTTGAGTTCGGAAACGAGATCCGGAGAAGTCAGGGATATAGCCTCTTCCAGCTGGTATGGAATTCCTGCAGTGCCCTCTCCTCTCCGGAGAACTTCAAAAGCCTCAACAGGCGAAAGGTGGAACTCCTCTGAAAGGGCGTCCCACAATCTCTTCATACCCCAGCCGAAGCTTCGGGAAAGGAGAACGTGGTGATTGGCAAAGCAGATGAGAGTAGTTTTCTCGAAACCAATGTCCACCAGGGTGAAAGCTTGTTCGAAGAACTCCGGATGGAGACCCAGAAACCCCTTCACAAGGCTTGTGACGTGGGGCTCCACAGCCTCCACCCGCACTCCTGCCCTGGAGAAGACATCGACGTACCTTTCCACCTCCTGGAGGGGAACAGCGGCAAAAAGGACCTCCATCTTTCCGCCGTTTTTTCCGACGATGCTCCAGCTGACCTGGAAGTTTTCCTCATCAGGTATGAGGGAACGGGCCTCCCACTGGAGGGTATTCTCGAGTTCTTCCTGAGACATCTCGGGGAGACTCACCCGCTGGAAGACCATCCGGGGGTGGGAGAAGGAGAGGGTAACTTCCCTGGGGAGACGGTTGCGCTGAAAGAAGAGTCGGATACCTTCACTTGTCAGAGGAGCCTTCTCCGAAAGAAGCACAAACTCCCCTACTCTCCGGAGAGCAAAATCCTCACCTTGCGCCTCACTCAGGCAAAACTTCAAAGCGTACGATCCCGTGTCAATGCCAAGCATGGCCCTACTGGGAGAAGGGACGAACGAAATTATTCTCTACGTATACCACGGAGAGCTTCTTTCCCTCCCATCGAATGCCTGCGCGCAGCACGACCTCCCTATCCTTTGTGAGAGTAATTGTATCACTTGTGATGGTGAATGCATAGGAAGGAGCAAAGGATGAAGGAAGGTTTGTGGCGACAAATCCTTCCCCTTTGTCTTCAAGTAGCGTTACGGCTTCGATGAGAACTCCCTCTCTTGTGTACTCCTCCTGATATTCCCGGAGGTATGCGTTGATGGTGCGAATATGGAAGGCGATCTCCTGCGAAAGAAGGATGACCACCATGGCGGCTGCGGCGAGCATGATGCACACGGCAAGCTCGATGCTTCCCTTTTCTTTACCTTTTGAAGTACCCCGGAAGGACCTGGAGAGTGTAGACCTCATTCCCAAAGGAAATCCTGGCGGTCAGGGAGTGCTGAAGAAGGGAAAACGCCACACCGGTGCATCCCTCGGCGATTGGGTTTGCGGTTCCTTTGTGTGCCAGAAGAAGAGAGCTGCGAAATGCATATACAGAAAGCGTGGAATTCCTCAGGCGGACGGTGAGCCTTTTCCCACCTTCTGAAACCACAGCGTTATCCCCGTATCGGGCAAGGTGAAAAACCGTGTAGAGTGCTGAGAGCGCCTGCTCCTTCTCCTCGATCTGCTCGAGGGTCAAGGAGAAGAGACGGACGCATTGGGCGAAAACCCCAAGAGCGCTGCAGATGATGACGATTCCTATGGTGATGCTGAGAAGCGCCTCAAGGAGCAGGAATCCCCCGTTTCTTAAGCGTCCGAAGAGCAAGAATCTCCCCTCCATCTTCCTTGGTGACCGTTACCTCGCAGAGTACCGTTTTGGGTGAGAACTCCCTGATATCCCACTGGACAATGAGCCCACCGGTTTCCACCGGGGACGGGGGAGGATACCCCGTACTCTTTATGGACTCCATGGTGTTCACTGCAAGCACCAGGGCTTGAGTTTTGAGTTCTGCCGAAACTCTGAGCACGGAGAGGGTACGGACTTCAAGGAGAGCAACACCCACAAGAAGCGAAAGCAGACTCAGAGAAACGGCAATGCCCACAAAGGTCGCACCAGAGTCATTGCGGCGGTGTGTCACTGAGTCGCACCCTTCCCGTGACCGGAGCGATAATGACGTATTTCCGCTTTTTGGGCGTTCTCAAGATAACCGTTCCCCCACACAGAGGGGTTCCCGAGGGCGAGAAACGAAGCTCGTTAGAGGGGAAATTGGTTGCATACAGCGCGACGCCCTCCGGTACGGGATATATTCTGGTTTTTCCCTCTTTCCCCCGGAAGAGGAAACGGTTCCCCGCGACATCGAAGATGATCCTCGTTTGAGTTGCTGCTTCAAGGGCCTCAATTCGCGCAAGACGTATGACACTCGCTATCTGCTGAGCCGTTCCCAGAAGAACGGATTCTCCCTGAAAGCGGGAAAGAGAAGGAACTCCCAGTGCTAAAAGCAAGGTACAGAGAGAAAGGCCGATGATGACCTCAAGGACCGAAAAGCCAAAACAGTAAGTGCTTTTCCAGGGCATAAACAGCCGGAAAGCCTACCACCCTCGTGCCTCGATTTCTTCAAAGGCTCTCTTTGCTAGACCACCGGCGATATGGACACCCTTCGTCTCGACGTCTTCCTCTTCTTTTCTTCTCTCCTCGAGATACTGGAGCGCTTTCTCCGGATCTGCTCGCAGGATGTTCCGCGCAGTCTGCACGCTGATGCCGAGTTCTTCGGCAATCTCTTCTGCTGTTCGCCCGAAAACTCTATGGAGCACAAGAACCAGGGCTGCCTCAAGGAGCGAAGAAACCCAGGTCAGACGCTGGTACAGAACAATCTTCCTCGGTCCCCCAAGGAGGCGAAGGCTTCGTTCAAAAACCCGGTAGGCAAGCTCTTCCTCCACGATGCTCCGGAATTTGCCAAAACCCTCAAGAGACACTTCTTTCATGTCCCTCCTCCTTCCTGAAAGAGTGGTCCCTTCAGAGAAAATATGCCCTTGTCATCAATTTCCGCAAGATATGTCCTCGTATCGTGCCCACATACCCTGCATCCATCAATCCGTAGCGTTCGCACAACGTCTCCAACGGCCTTTCCATAGATATTGCCTGCCTGCTTTGTTGTCACAACGAACTTGGACAGAACAATGGTGCAATCCACAATGTGGGGAACGGCATAGCCTCCTGCAGCCTCTGCGGAAGTTTCTTCGTGGCTAGAACGCTTCTGGGAGATGAAAAGCGCCGTCTGGTAAAGGGATTTCACCGTGTGGTAGAGCTTTCTCACGATACTCCTGGCCATCATTTCCTTTCCTTCATAGAGACCAGTGATAGAATCGATGACAACGTGCCGCACTTTGTGGCGCTGCACTACACTCTCCACAAGAGAAGAAAGAGCGAGCACATCGTCCCGGAGCTCAGCGTGCTTAGCAGCATCGGCCAAGAGAACATTCTCTGTGACCTGTTCCCAGGGGACACCCAGCGATTTTGCCCGCTCCCGAACGCTCTGCACGAGAAAAGGACCCGGAAGCTCCACGGTGACGAAGAGCACCTTCTCTCCCCTCTGGGCCTGGGCGAGGGCGAATTGCTCGGCTACGAGCGACTTTCCTGTGTCGGGGACTCCGGTGAGGTGCACCACGGCAAAGCGGGGGAATCCCGGGAGAGGAACCCTCTGGGGTTTCTCATCCTTCCAGATTAAGCGAAAAAAGAGATTATCAAGCCCCGGTACCCCTGTGGGAACACCCTCAAGAGAAGGGGCCTCCCGTTCAAGCTCGGACAACGAGTACAACCCCTCAGGAGGTGCTCCTTTCTTCGGCTGCATTGGCCATTCGCCTTCCCTGAAATACAGCTCTGATTATACCCTGGGGAATGAAGGAAGAACAAGAGCTTAACCGATTTTAGCTTGGATGCTACGGTGTTTCCTTGGCTTCTCCTCGGCTCGTATTCCGCTTTCTTGCCGCCGTCCTAGCTATGCTCGAACAGGGGCCCTGTGTCTGTCTGTGCCGATGAAGAAAAATAGCGAAAACGGCCCGGAGGAAGAATGAAGCCCGAACCGGGTTGGCTGGGAAGAGACTCTTCCGTCCCGGGTGATGAAGACGTGCTCTTCGTACGCATGGAAGCCCTGCATTTTCAGCCAGCGAGCCATTTCTTTCTTGAGCGTCCTGCCCATGTACGCTTCCCGGTCCTTGCTTCCCTTCCCCGTGACAAGAAGCGACCCTTTGATGAGGTTCACCCGGTCAGCGGTTAAGCCCAGAAGCTCAGAGAGGCGAAGCCCCGTGTCTAAAAAGGTCAAGAGCATGACGTAGTTGCGGAAGCCTTCCCAGGTCTTCTTGTTCGCCGCTTTGAGCAAAGCCATAACCTGCTCGTCGTTGAGCACATGGGGAACTGCTTCGGTAGCCTCGGGCGCTTGAGCGTTGCGGCGAGGTCTTCTTCGATGTGCCCCTCTTCGTAGAGGAAGTGTGGGAAGGTTTTGATGGCACGCACGTGGGTGTCGATTGAGGCCATCTCCAGGCGGTCAAAGAGGCTGTTGACGTACTTACGCAAAGAAGCTCGAGTTAAGCCTTCCCGGTCCACAAAGGCGACAAAAGGCGTCAGGATTTCCTGGTACCAACGCAGGGTTTTGGCCTTTTTGCCCTCCACCCTGCCGCACAAGAGGAAATCTTCGAGGTAGAGGCTGAAGAGGGTTTCCTTTCTGGCTTTCACCCTGTTCGCCTGTCTTGCCAAAAACCAGGGAAAGTGAGCAAATGTTACAGAGGCGGAAAGCGAGTTCTTATGCGGTTTTTGCGCAACTGGTGGAGATGACGGGACTTGAACCCGTGACCTCCTGCTTGCAAAGCAGGCGCTCTCCCAGCTGAGCTACATCCCCACATCCTGCACCTTGAGAAGAAAATATTCCGCCTACTTCCCTCTGGACTCCTTAGAAAGGAGGTGATCCAGCCGCAGGTTCCCCTACGGCTACCTTGTTACGACTTCACCCCAATCATCAACCCCACCCTCGGCGCCTGCCTCCCTCTTGCGAGGGTTAGCCCGGCGACTTCAGGTGAAGTCGACTTTCGTGGTGTGACGGGCGGTGTGTACAAGGCCCGGGAACGTATTCACCGCGCCATGGCTGATGCGCGATTACTAGCGATTCCGCGTTCATGCAGGCGGGTTGCAGCCTGCAATCCCAACTGAGGCCGGCTTTCTAGGATTGGCTCCCCCTCGCGGGTTCGCAACCCTCTGTACCGGCCATTGTAGCACGTGTGTCGCCCAGGGCATCAGGGCCATGAGGATTTGACGTCATCCCCACCTTCCTCCGGCTTGTCGCCGGCAGTCCCCTTAGAGTGCCCGGGTTACCCCGGTAGCAACTAAGGGCAAGGGTTGCGCTCGTTGCGGGACTTAACCCAACATCTCACGACACGAGCTGACGACAACCATGCAGCACCTGTTGTGGCTCCCCTGGAAACCAGGGGTCGTCACCCTTTCGGGCTCCTACCACCACAATGTCAAGCCCTGGTAAGGTTCCTCGCGTTGCATCGAATTAAACCACATGCTCCACCGCTTGTGCGGGCCCCCGTCAATTCCTTTGAGTTTCAACCTTGCGGCCGTACTCCCCAGGCGGGGTACTTAATGCGTTAGCTGCGGCACGGAAGGGGTCGAACCTCCCACACCTAGTACCCATCGTTTACAGCCAGGACTACCCGGGTATCTAATCCGGTTCGCTCCCCTGGCTTTCGCTCCTCAGCGTCAGGGACAGACCAGAGAGCCGCCTTCGCCACTGGTGTTCCTCCCGATATCTACGCATTTCACCGCTACACCGGGAATTCCACTCTCCTCTCCTGCCCTCGAGCTCCCCAGTTTCCCACGACCCTCCCCGGTTGAGCCGGGGGCTTTCACGTGAGACTTAGGGAGCCGCCTACGAGCGCTTTACGCCCAGTGAATCCGGACAACGCTCGCTCCTTACGTATTACCGCGGCTGCTGGCACGTAATTAGCCGGAGCTTTCTCCTGGGATACCGTCACAGGAAGGAGCTGTTCACCCCTTCCCTCTTCTTCTCCCAGAACAGGGGTTTACGACCCGAAGGCCTTCTTCCCCCACGCGGCGTCGCTGGGTCAGGCTTTCGCCCATTGCCCAAGATTCCTCACTGCTGCCTCCCGTAGGAGTCTGGGCCGTGTCTCAGTCCCAGTGTGGCTGATCATCCTCTCAGACCAGCTACCCGTCATCGCCTTGGTAGGCCGTTACCCCACCAACAAGCTGATGGGACGCGAGCCCCTCTTGAGGCGCCAGCATGCCAAGCAGAGGCCAGCTTTCCTCCAGAAGCCCTGCGGCCCTGGAGTGTATGGGGTATTAGCCCCCCTTTCGGGGGGTTATCCCCCTCCTCAAGGCAGGTTACTCACGCGTTACTCACCCGTTCGCCACTCAGCCTTCCCTTCCTCAGAGAGTCAGGGAAGCTGCGTACGACTTGCATGTGTTAGGCACGCCGCCAGCGTTCGTCCTGAGCCAGGATCAAACCCTCCATGACAAACCTGTTCAGTCCTCACAGAGGACCTGATTTCCTGGTTCCTGTACGGTACCACCTTCAGGAAGTAGGCGGAATATTCACTTGTCAAGGTGCGCCTTTTTGCCCTGGGGGAGCCAGGGCAAGAGATAATTTAGCACAGGGGTGAGGAATTGTCAACAAGAGCCCGAAAAAATTCGGGATTACCGTACTCTCCCAACAGGCATGAGGTAGAGAGGGTGCTCGCTTAGCGGAAGATTCAGGACTTTCTTCACCCCCTCATCCTGGAAAGCTCCAACTACGACGGTTCCAAGACCAAGAGCCTCAGCCTGGAGGTAGACGTTCTGTGCGGCATGACCGGCTTCCATGTACACATACCGGATGCCCCGCTCGCCGTACTTCCGGGTTGTCCGTTCGTAAACCGCAGCGAGGACAAGGACTACCGGCGCTTCACGAATCCAGCGCTGGAAGAGCGCCACCCTGTACAGGTCTTCTCTCCTGTCACCCTCAAGAACCCGCAAAAGTGCGTGCTCTTCAGGGAGGTACCGGTACACTCCGGGCAAAAGGCCCTCGACCTCCCCGGCAACGATATAGACCTCCAGGGGATACAGCGCTCCTGCTGAGGGAGCCGTACGGAAGCCCTGTGCTCTGTCCGTGACGCCCTGGGCTGCCCAGAGGAGCTGGGCGATTTCTGGAAGAGTCAGAGGGGATCGGGCAAAAGAGCGTTGTGAACGACGCCGCAGGAGCGCTTCCTCAACAGAGGTGTCGCTATCAAACCGTGGGGAGGGCAGGGCAATCCTCTCCTCAGCATATCCCCGTATCCCCCACCACCCCACAAAAAGCAGAACAAGGAAAAACAGCACCACGCGCACTTTTTCCCTCCTTTCAGGGCATTACCGATTCTCGTCCTCCCCGCAGAGAACCCTCTTGAGGTAGCGGAGTGATTGCCGCAGCATGGGGCCAAGAAGGCGATCGCTGTAATCCCGGCCAAGTTTTGGTCCAGGGAGTTCGAGATACCCCACGATGCGCTGTTTGGGGAGGAGATGGCGCTTCTCAAAGAGCAGGGACCGGATGCTTCGCACATCCACCACACCCCGAGCGAGGTTCTCCGGCTCAAACCCAAAGGTCTCGTGGTACATGGCATCGGTGTTTTTCCAGTGGAATTCATGGAGATACGGGAATGTGGCCACAAAAAGCGATACGTGGTCCTCGCGGAGCCTCCCCTCTTCGTCCACAAAGCCGTGGGAGACGTCGGCACAGAAGCCAAAGCGGGCTGCCGTATCCCTGTGCTTTTGCCAGTAGGCGGTTAGCTCCTCTCCGATTGCCCTGACCTCGCGGGCAGTGCAGGGAGGCTCAGCGTAACACGACATGGGCTCTACGGTGAGCCACTCAAGACCCCAGGACTTCGCGTAGTGCAGGAGTTCCTTGATCTTCTCAAGGTATCTCCGGATGCCCCTTTCCCGGAAACCCAGACGGTCTCGAGGGAAAGCCCCCATAGAGGCACCGCAGGACGAAGCCCCAAGAAGGGCAGCCACCTCAATGAGTCTCCGGTAATTGCGCTCTGTGACGGCCGCCATCTCCGGGTCCTCTGAGAGGAATCCCCCAAGTTCCCGGTACGCCGAGAACACACTCGATATGGTAATACCCCGCTTTTTTGCCTCTTCCCGCAACCTCAGGAAATACGAATCAGGGAGGAAGTAGAGCTCAAAGAACGTCCCGAGCTGGAGGTGCGTGACGCCTTCTTCAGCCATGAGGTCGAAGAGCCACTGGAACGAGTACCGGTACGTGATGGGGTCGCTTTTTACCCCAAGTAAGAGCTCCAGAGACACCGGCGCCTTCTGGCATTCCTCCTGCGGCAGCCTCTCCTGCATCGTTGCACCTCACCTCCAGGGCTCGTTCGAAGCCCGGCGAACGTTCACCTCGTCGATGACCGCGTTTTTGCCCCGCATGGTGAGCAAAAACCAGACGATTTCGGCAATCTCTTCCGGAGTGATGAGCCGTTCTCCAAGAAGGTCCGGGCGCATGGCGGCAATGAGGTCCGTCCCCACGCCTCCAGGAGCGATAACGTGCACCCGGATTCCTTCCGGGTGCAGTTCTCGAGCAAGAACCTTCGTAAAACCCATGAGGGCGTGTTTTGAGGCCGTGTAGGCTCCCTGGTGAATGTAGCCCTTCGTTCCCACCACAGAGGAGATATTGATGATGGTGGCCAGCGCAGAACGGCGGAGGTACGGCAGGGCTTCTCGACAGATGAGAAAGGGAGCGCGGACGTTCACAGCCATCTGGAATTCCCATTCTTCAAGTGTCGTTTCTTCAAGGGGCTTCGACAGGGCAACCCCTGCATTGTTCACCACAACATCCAAACGCCCGAAGTATTCTCCGGCTTCACGCACAAGGCGGGCAGGGAAAGTAGGATCCGCAAGGTCCCCAGCGCAAACGAAGACCTCGGCACCAAGTGCCGAGAGCTCGGTCTTCAGGGCTTCCAGTGCCTCCTGAGAACGGGCACAGAGCGCAAGGTGCAATCCCTTTTCCGCAAGAGTTCTGGCAATGGCGCGGCCAATCCCACGACTGGCTCCCGTAACAAGAGCAACCTTCCCTCTCCACTCTTCCATGACATTCCCCCCAGAGCCTCTCTCTATCTTAGCACAAAAATTCTACAGGATTTTTCCCTAACCCCTTTAGAACGTATTCCCTCGGCCGATATAATACTTTGGAGCCCGGGGATGAAAGGGCAAACTCCCCGAAAGGGGAGGGCGCAAAGCCACAGGCCTACGGTGTTTTTCCACCACGGCGGCTGGGCTGCCAAGCTCCGGCACCAAGTACTCCAGTACTTCACTTTGGGGGGGAACCACATGGAACGGTGGCATTTCTCCTTTTCGCTCAAGGTTCGCCTTGCCCTTCTTGGAATCCTTGCGGTTGTGGCTTCAGCACTGGCTGTCGGGCTTTTCAGTCTCTCTCTGAGCCAGAAGGAAATGCTGAAGAAGCGCCAGGAAGCGACACAGTTCATCGTTGAAGCGGCAATGTCCCAGATTCAGGCTCAGTATGAAGCCTTCCAGAAGGGAACCATCTCTGAGGACGAGGCCAAAGCCCGGGCCCTGAGTATCCTCGAGCGTCTCCGGTATGAAGGAGAAAACTACGTGTGGGTGAACGACCTGAAACCCTCTATGGTCATGCACCCCACAAAGCCTGAGCTCAACGGGCAGGACCTCACCGATTACAAGGACCCTCAGGGGAAACGGCTCTTTGTTGAAATGGTGAAGGTCTGCAAGGAGCAAGGAGCAGGCTTTGTGGATTACCTCTGGCCAAAACCAGGCTTCACCGAGCCCGTCCCCAAGGTTTCCTACGTGGCACTCTTCAAGCCCTGGGGATGGATTGTGGGAACCGGAGTTTACCTCGACGATGTCCGGGCCTACATGAGGGGAATAACCCTGCGAATGGTGGTCACTATCGCCATTGCCGTTGCTGTCCTTGCCGTCGTCTTCCTGCTCCAGGCCTTTGCCATCGCCCGTCCTGTTGAGGTGCTCGTTCGCCATGCAGAACGTGTGGCCAGGGGAGACCTCAGCAATAACCTCGCTGTGTCTCGCCGGCGCGATGAAATCGGCCGGCTCTCTCAGGCCTTCCACGCCATGGTTGAAAGCCTCAAGGATATGATCCAGAGCGTTTTCCACACAACCGATGCTCTGGCCTCTTCAAGCAATGAGGTGTCTGCATCGGTGGAGGAGGTGGCCAAAGCTACCGAAGAGATCGCCCAGACCATCGCCCAGGTGGCTGAAGGTTCCACCCGCCAGAGCGAAGAGCTCAACGCCATTGACGAGGAGACCAAAAACATCGCCAGAAGAGCCGACCAGGTTTTTGAAGCCACGGAACGCAACACTCAAGCGGTGCTCAACATTACCGCCCACATGGAGGAGAACATGAGAGCGCTGGCAGCGATTGAGGAGGCCCTCGAAAAAACCGCCCAGGAGGCGCAGAATGATAAAGAAGCGGCGGAAAAAGGGAAAGAATCGCTTAAGGTGCTTGGAGAAAGCATCCAGCTGATTTCCCGGGGTGCCCAGGAGGTTGCTCAGGCGATTCAAACCCTGAATGCCCGGTCTGAGGAAATCAGCAGCATCGTCGGCATCATCACGAGCATCGCCGAACAGACCAACCTCCTTGCCCTCAATGCTGCGATTGAAGCTGCCAGAGCCGGAGAGGCAGGGCGAGGATTCGCCGTGGTGGCAGAAGAAGTGCGCAAACTCGCTGAGGAATCCTCCCAGGCTGCAGAACGCATTGCCCGGCTCATTGAGGAGATCAAAAAGGACATGGCCCGAGCTTCAGAGAGCATGCACGAGGCAGAGGAAGAGGTGGAACGAGGAGTTGCCCGGCAGAACGAGGTGAACAGGAATTTCGAATCCATCATCGCCTCCGTTGACCGGACGCTCCAGGAAATCCAGGGACTGTACCAGGCCCTCCACCGGGCAAAGGAATCCCTGAACGAAACCCTCAAGGAAACTGAGACCATCGCCCGGCTCTCTGAAGAGAACAACAGGGTACTCAACGAAATCGCCCAGGCTATTAAGGTCGTCACGGACAAAATCGCCGCCGCAGCCTCGGTGTCTGAAGAGAACGCCGCAGCCAGCGAGGAAGTCTCCGCTTCTGCGGAAGAGCAGAACGCTTCCCTTCAGGAAATCACCAAGGCCACCGGAGCTCTGGCTCAGCTTGCGGAAGAGCTCAAAGAGAAGGTCAAGCGCTTCACGGTTTAGGTTTCCTTGTCTTCACCCCTCCCTAATGGTATATTAGAGAGGGGTGAAGGCTATTGCCTGCAGCGCGAGTACTTTTGGCCTACAATCAGGCTGTGCTCTCTCAGGAAGAGGAGGAATACTACGCAACCCAGCAGGAACTTAAGGGACAGACGCTCACCCTCATCCAGGAGGCCCTGAGAGAAACCGGATACGAGGTGGTGCTTTTCGACGTTGAACGCCCTCTTGAGGAAGTGGTGACCCGTCTCTTGTCCGAGGACATCCACTTTGTCTTCAACGTCACCACCTGTGTCTCGTCGGTGTACAGCCAGGCACTCTTGCCTTTGCTTCTTGACGCCCTGGACATCCCTTATCTTGGTTCCCGCGCGGTGGTCCATTCACTTTGCCTAGATCGTTCTCTGACGAAGCTGGCCCTGCGGGGTCTTGGTGTCCCTACACCGTCCTTTTTCCTCTGGACTCCTCAAGCTCCCTGGCCAGAGAACATAGAATTCCCCGTTCTCGTAAAACCCCGTTTTCGAGAACACCGGGGAAGGAAGCTTGGGGGTTTCATGGTCCATGACCACAGGGATCTCGAGAGAGCCGCTCTTGAGCTTTTCGAGATGACGGGGGAAAAAGTGATTGTCGAAAAGTACATTCCTGGAAGAGAATTCGTTGTTGGTCTTTGGGGCAACGATGAGGAAACCGCTCCTCTGCCCATCCTCGAAATCACTCCCCTCAGCAGAGATTTTCCTCCCTGCGAGGAAATCCTCAGGCGAGGAGGACGGGTTCTGGGAGTAGCAGACCTCCCTGAGGAAATCGTCCTTCAGATTCAGCGCATGAGTCTCAAAATCTTCCAGGAACTCAACATGCGCGATTACGCCACATTTCGCCTGATTCTCTCTGCGGGAGAAGCCCTGCCGCTTTTTCTTGAAATCAACGCCCTTCCGCTGCTCTACTACCGCCAGAGTCCTTTCCCAGAGATGTGCGCTGCTTTGGACATTGACTATACGGGTATGGTGCAGCGTCTCTTCCACATTGCTATGAAACGGGTGAAAACCTGTGCTTGATCCTGTAACTTTTGCCGTTCTTGGGGCAGGACACGGTGGGCAGGCTCTGGCGGGGTACCTTGCCCTCAAGGGTTTTCCAGTGCGGCTTTTCAACCGAACTCCCGAGCGCCTTCGTCCCATACAGCTTCTTGGAGGCATACAGGTTGAGGGAGAGGTCAGTGGCTTTGCCCCTATCCCGGTTGCAACCTCGGATATCCGGGAAGCCATAGCGGGTACCCAGGTCATCATGGTGGTTCTCCCGGCCACAGGTCATCGGGACATTGCCGAACGCCTGAGCCCTTACCTCGAGGACGGGCAGATGATCGTCCTCAACCCTGGGAGGACAGGAGGTGCGCTTGAAGTACGCCAGGTTCTCAGAGAAACTTCCTGCACAAAAGACGTCCTCATCGCCGAAGCTCAGACCTTTCTCTTCGCCAGCCGGATCAGCGGACCGGCGCAGGTCCGGATATTCCGGGTGAAGAACAGCATCCCGGTTGCTGCCCTACCGGCGTACGAAACTGTGAGGGTCGTCCAGACGCTTCGGGTTGCCCTACCCCAGTTCGTTCCCGAAGACAGCATCCTGAAAACGAGTTTCAACAACATTGGTGCCGTTTTCCATCCTACCATCACCATCCTCAACGCGGCCCGAATAGAGAGCACCCACGGGGAGTTCGACTACTACATCGAGGGCGTCACACCCTCTGTTGCCCTCGTCCTTGAAGAGGTGGACAGGGAGAGGGTGAAAGTCGCGGAAGCCCTGGGAGTCCGCGCCATCACCGCCCGGGAATGGCTGTATTCGGCCTACGACGTTTCCGGGAGAAACCTCTTTGAGGCTATCCAGAACAACGCGGGATACCAGGGGATTCGAGCACCCTCCACCATTTTCCACCGATATATCACGGAAGATGTCCCTACAAGCCTTGTCCCCATTGCTTCTCTGGGGAAAATGCTCGGTGTGCCCACGCCGACCATCGATAGCCTCATTCACCTTGCTTCGGTCCTCCACGGGAAGGACTATTGGAGAGAGGGAAGAACCGTGGAGAAGCTTGGGCTGCAAGGGTTAAGCGTGAAGGACATCCATGAGCTGGTGGTGACCGGTGGAAAGTAAAAAGGTCCTTGGAGCCTCGTTGGGAACCTGTGTCCACGTTGCCGGGGTGTACGGATTCCTGACCCTTGCTGAGCGTTTCGGATACCAGACGGTTTTCCTCGGTCCTGCCCGCTCTCCCCGGGAGGTCGTCGAGGCGGTTTTCCAAGAACGCCCGTCAATGGTCATCGTTGGATACCGTCTCACAGAATGTGTGGCGGAGAGGCTCTTTAAGGAGCTACAGAATCTTGTGACTAGGCACGGCCTCTTTCGGATTCCCTGGGTTTTGAGCTGTACTCCTCAAATTGAGCCTGTAGCCCGCAAATCTGGCCTTTTTACCTATATCTTTACCGGAAGGGAACCCTTTTCGGAGATTGTGGCGAGCTTAGTCGGACCGGGGGAAGAACGCAAAGAGGATACCTATCCTGGAACCCTTCCTGAGCGTATTGCCGCGAGGTACCCCTTCCCCCTTCTCCGCCACCACTTTGGCCTTCCCACGGTGGAGGAAACGGTGGAAGGGGTGCGCCGCATAAGCGAGGCGAAAGTGGTGGACGTTATTTCCCTTGGCCCGGACCAAAACGCCCAGGAGTTCTTCTTCGAACCTCACAGAATGGACGAGACCCACAAAGGAGCAGGAGGAGTTCCCCTGCGACGGAGAGAAGACCTTGTGGCCATATTTGAGGCCTCTCGAAGGGGGAACTTTCCCCTCCTCCGCTGCTACAGCGGAACGAACCACCTCAAGGAGTGGGCACACCTTCTGCACGAAACCATCCGTATCGCCTGGGGGGCGGTCCCCATCTTCTGGTACAGCGAGCTCGATGGACGATCGAAACGGCCACTCCCTGAGGCCATCAGGGAGAACCTGGAAGCCATGAAGACCTACATCGACCTTGGAGTTCCCATAGAGGTGAACGACGCACACCAGTGGAGCCTCCGGGGAGCTCCAGACAGCGTCGCCGTGGCCTCTTTTTTCCTTGGGGCGTACATTGCCAAAAAGCTCGGCGCTCGATACTACGTCGCCCAGTACATGCTGAATACCCCTCCGGGCATTGTCCCCCGGGCGGATCTCGCCAAAATGCTTGCCAAAAAAGACCTTGTGCAGACTCTTGAAGACGCGACTTTTACCGTCTTCACCCAGATCCGGGGAGGGCTGGCCCACTTCTCTCCACATCTTGAGATCGCCAAAGGACAGCTTGCGGCTTCGACCTTCCTTGGACTTTTCCTTCGCCCTCACATCGTTCACGTGGTGAACTTCTCCGAGGGCGACCACCTGGCCCGACCTGAAGAGGTCATCGAAAGCGCCCATATTGTTCAGGGCGTCCTGAAAGACGCCCTCTTTGACCTTCCCGACGCTGCGAAAGACCCCTACATTGCAGAACACCGGGCACGGATAAAGCAGGAGGCGCTCCTCCTTCTCGAGGCCCTAAAGAGCCTGGGTCAGGAGGAAGACCCCTTCCTTGACCTAGGGGTCCTTGCTGGAGCAGTTACAAGAGGTCTCTTTGACGCCCCTCATCTTCTCGGCAACCCCTGGGCTAAAGGAAAGATCCAGACGAGAATCGTTGAAGGCATGCTTTACCCTGTCGATGAAAAAGGGCGTGTACTCAGCGAGGAAGAGCGCTTGAGGCGCTTGGGATTCTCCTTTTAAAGAATCCCCTCCCGCAAGAGGAGTTCGGCAATCTGGATGGCGTTGAGCGCCGCCCCCTTGCGGAGCTGGTCCCCAACCACCCAGAGGTTCAGCCCTCGCTCCAGAGAAATATCCTCCCGAATCCGCCCAACGTAGCACTCGTCCTTTCCAGCAACGAAAAGGGGCATCGGGTAGAGACGATTCTCTGGGTCGTCCTGAACCACCACTCCCGGGAAGTTCGAAAGGAGTTCCACTGCTTTTTCCCGGGTGATCTTCCGTTCCGTCTCAACGTTGATGGCTACGGAATGAGCCCGGAACACCGGAACCCGAACACAGGTTGCCGTTACCTGAATAGAAGGATCCTCCATGATTTTTCGCGTTTCCCAGACCATTTTCATCTCTTCCTTTGTGTAGAAGTTCTCTAAGAATACGTCGATATGGGGAATGAGGTTAAAGGCAATCTGGTAAGGGAAAACCCGAGCCTCTAAGGGTTTTCCCTGGGCATAGGCCACAATCTGTTCCTCGAGTTCCCTCATGGCCTGTGCTCCTGCCCCGGAAGTCGCCTGGTAGCTTGCCGCCACGATCCGGCGAATCTTTCCGTAATCATGGAGGGGCTTTAAGGGCACAACAGAGATAATGGTGGTGCAGTTGGGATTGGCGATGATGCCCCGTTTCTTCACCTCACGAACCCGGTGGGGGTTGACCTCCGGAACGATCAGAGGAACATCGTCTTCGAGACGGAACGCGGAAGAGTTATCCACCACCAGACACCCACTCTCCACCGCTTTGGGAGCAAACTCCCGACTTACAGAAGCACCGGCACTGAACAGCGCAAGGTCACACCCGGAAAAACTCGAAGGACCCAGAACCTCAACAGGGATTTCCTCTCCTCTGAAATGCACTGTCTTCCCCTGAGAACGTGGGGAGGCCAGAGGTTTCAAATCCCGGAGAGGGAACTCCCGTTCCTCAAGAATGCGGAGCATTTCCTGTCCGACCGCTCCTGTGGCACCGACCACGGCAACCCTAAGAGCCTTCACGGAGAATCACCTCACTGTCGCTGATAAACGTCTTGTGCAGTGCCCGAACCGATTCTTCAACCCGGCCCTTCGGGATGAGGCAGGAAATCCGGAGGTTTGAGGTGCTGATCATGTCGATATTCACCCCACAGCGTGCCAGGGTGTCAAACATGCGAAAGGCAATGCGGGGGTCATTTGCCACCCCCGCCCCCACCACCGATACCTTCCCCACGTCTTCGTCGAACTTCACCCCTTCAAAGGAGAGGATCTTCTGCAGGTCTTCGAGGGCTCTCCGTACCTTCCCCTCATCTTCCCGGGGAATCACGAAGGCAATGTCCTTCTTGCCCTCCCGCCCTTCGCTCTGGATAATCATATCGAGGGACACCGAGAAGTCGGCAAGAGTCCGCAGGATGAGGGCAGCAACACCGGGCTCGTCCGGAACCCCAAGAAGGACAACCTTGACAACCTCAAGACTGTGGGTGATGGCTCGCACTTTGACTTCCTCCATATTTTCCACCTCCTCCACCCACGTTCCCTCCTCTTCAAAGAACGTCGAGCGAACGTGAACCCGAACCCGATAGAGCCTTGAGAAGTCTACCGCGCGAAGCTGCAGGACCTTCGCGCCAAGGCTTGCCATCTCCGACATCTCATCGTAAGAAATGCGGGGGATTTTCCTCGCCTCAGGGACAATGCGGGGGTCTGCTGTGAAAACCCCTGCAACGTCGGTGTAAATCTCGCACACATCGGCCCGGAGAGCCGCCGCCAGAGCACAGGCCGTGGTATCGCTCCCTCCCCGGCCAAGGGTAGTGATGTCCCCGCTTTCGGTAACACCCTGGAAACCGGCGACGATGACCACCTTTCCCTCGTTGAGGTGACGGAAAATCCTCTCCACCTCGACTCTGAGGATGCGGGCCTTGGTGTGCACGTCAGTGGTGATGATTCCTGCCTGTCCTCCGGTAAGAGCAATCGAGGGCACTCCCTGGGCAAAAAGAGCAATAGAGAGCAGGGCAATGGAGACCTGCTCTCCCGTGGCAAGAAGCACATCCACCTCTCGCTCTGGAGGAAACGGATGGAGTTCCTGGGCCATGGCAAGCAGAGCATCGGTAGTTTTCCCCATCGCCGAGACCACCACAACCAGTCGGTGGCCTTCGAGGAAGTACCGGCGAACCCGGGAAGCTACATGGCGAATCCTCTCCAAATCGGCGACCGAAGATCCTCCGTATTTCTGGACGACAAGACTCACAGGATTTCAACCCTCGCGCCCTTTTCCTCAGGATGCACTTCCTGAATCCTCACCGCCACACCCCGGGCAGCGAAAATTCCGGCGATTTCCCTTTTTTCCTCTTCCTCAAGGGGTCGGGAAAGGACAAGAAGCAGTGTTGGACCGGAACCGCTGATGACCACATTCCCCAAGCCCTTCCCTTTCACATATGCTTTCACTTCGGGAAAACCGGTTACGTATTTTCCCCGGTACGGTTCATGGATGCGGTCCTCTAAAGCACGGAAGAACCCTTCACGGTCTCGGGTAAAGAGGCTCCCCAGGAGGAAGGCAAGGTGGGAGAGGGAGAACACCACATCCTCCCTGGGGTAGGAAGCGGGGAGCACACCCCGCATGATTTCGGTACTCAGAGTATAGTTGGGAATGAGCACAAAGAGGGAGAAAAGCGGGGGAAAGGAAAACCGCTGGTAGAAGACCCTCCCCTCCTCCCGGAGGGCAATGGTGAACCCTCCCACGAAGGCCGGGATGACGTTGTCGGGGTGTCCCTCAAGGGCGACGGCAAGCTCGAGCATCTCCTCAAACTTCAGCTTCCCCCCACAGAGCGCATTTGCTACCGTTACCCCGGCAACGATGCACGCGGCGCTGCTCCCGAGCCCCCGGGCAATGGGGATGTCGTTTGTGGCGCAGACCCTGAGACCTACTCCCTCAAAGCCAAGCCGCTCCCAGGTTTTCCGCACGGCAACGAAGAAGAGGTTTCGCTCGTCCTGCGGCACTTCCCCTTCACCCTCCCCCCGGTGGTGGAGAAAGAAGGACCGTTCCTCCGTGGTTTCCACCTCCACCTCATAGGTGAGGTCAAGGGCAAGACCTAAAACGTCGAATCCACAGGAGAGGTTCGCCGAAGTCGCAGGAACACAGGCACGGAGTTTCACAGCCTCTCCCTCCCAAGTCCGAGGAGTTCCACCACCGCCTCTTCCCGTGGTTCAACCTCTTCAATTTTTCCCTCGTTCTGTCTGACGGCAATGTCGGGATCCTTCAGACCATGCCCGGTGAGAATGCACACCACCGTTTCTTTTCCCCGAAACATTCCCTCCCGTGCCTTCTTCATAACACCTGCAAGGGAGGCCGCGGAAGCAGGCTCCACGAAAAGCCCTTCCTCTTCCGCAAGCGTCCGCTGGGCAAGGAGAATCTCCTCGTCACTCACGGCGTCAATGAGCCCACCGGACTCATCCCGGGCAGCAATGGCCCCCTTCCAGCTGGCCGGATTGCCAATACGGATGGCAGTGGCCACCGTCTGGGGGTTTTCCACGGGCCTCCCCAGAACAAGCGGGCAGGCACCTTCGGCCTGGAAGCCGAACATCTTTGGCAGGGCACGGGTTTTCCCTCGCTCGAAGAACTCCTTGAAACCCCTCCAGTACGCCGTGATGTTCCCTGCATTCCCCACGGGAAGCGCAAGGATATCGGGAACACCTTCAAGCCATTCCACAATCTCAAACGCCGCGGTTTTCTGCCCCTCAATGCGGTAGGGGTTGATGGAGTTGACGAGCGCCACCGGATAGTTGGCCGTGATGAAACGCACAATGCGCAGTGCGTCGTCAAAGTTCCCGCGTACCGCCAGAACTCTCGCTCCATGCATCAACGCCTGAGAGAGCTTCCCCAGGGCGATTTTTCCCTGAGGGATGAGGACGATACAGGAGAGCCCCGCCCTGCGGGCATACGCTGCGGCCGAGGCAGAGGTGTTCCCGGTTGAGGCACACATCACCACTGCTTTCCCTTCCTCCTTGGCCTTGGCAATGGCCACCACCATACCCCGGTCTTTGAAAGACCCCGTGGGGTTCATTCCTTCGAACTTGAAAAAGAGCGCCCCTACCCTGAGGCGTTTCTCAAGAGACGTCGAGCGAATGAGGGGCGTGTTGCCCTCTTCAAGGGTCAGAAGCGGTGTCGCCGCCGTTACAGGCAGGTATTCAGCAAAGTACGCAAGAATTCCCGGCCAGCGCAAGAAAAACTCCCCCTTCTTTACTCCGAGTTCTTCTTAGCATACCATAAAAAAATATGGAGAAAAAGCACGTGCTTCTTGTCAGTAACGGATACGGAGAGGATTCCTTCGCAGCCCTTATACTAGAAGAACTCCTGGGACTGGCCGAAACCCGGGGCGTTGCCCTTGAGGTGGGCATTGTTCCCCTGGTGGGAGAAGGCAAAGCCTTTGAGGGTATAGTGCAGAGGTTTCCAGGCCGGGTGAACCTGCTCCACGTTTCCCCCTCTTTTCCGTACGGTGGGGTGTACCTGGGGAGCTTTCCCCAGCGCGTCTTTCGGCTTCTTACCGACGCATTCCGGGGAGGAATAAGGAACGCGCTGGCCGTTTATCGCCTTCTCAGGCACTGCCCGCTGTCCTTCGACATGGTGATTGGAGTCGGGGACATCCTTCCCCTCCTTTTCGGTCTTCTTGGTACCGGAAAGAAGGTGTATCTCTTCGCCTGTGCCCATACCGATCTTTTGCGAATTCGAAAGAAACCCTATGAGCGTCTGGGAAGGATCACGGCGCTCTTCTTCCGGCATGGAACGGCAAAGGTCTACACCCGGGATGCCCCAACCGCCCTGTGGTTCCAGAGTCTGGGTATTCGGGCCGAATTCCTCGGATTTGTGGGTCCGGAAATCCCTTCGGGTTCCTGCAGGGAAAAGAACATCCTCTTTCTTCCCGGGCATCGGGGGGATTGGGAGAGGAACTTCCTCTTCCTTACAAAAACAATACTTCTTGCCCGGAACGCCCTGGCCTCCTTTGCCCTCCACTTTGTCTTCCCCTCGGAGCAAAGTGCCGTGCAGATAGCTCGGGCCATTCAGAAGGCCCGCGGGGAATTCGTCGTCCCCTCCTCTTTTCTCCTGGGACAACAATCCATTTCCTTCAGCCAGGGAGACTACTTTGCACGCCTTGGAAGTGCTTCCCTCGTTGTGGGATTCGCAGGAACAGCCCTCGAGTACGCGGCGTTCTGTGGCATCCCCTGTATTGAACCCTGCCTCAAAGATGCTATCCAAGCAAACCCCCATTTCCTCACTGCACGACAGGCTCTGCTCCTTCGAGAGGCCCTCATTCCCGGGGGAGACACTCCGGAAAAAACCGCCCGCGTTCTGCAGGAGGTCCTGGGGAACCTCCACGTTTTTCAGGAGAGGGCGCAGCAATTTGCCAGGACAACCTGGCAGGGGCAGGGGGAGGGAGCAAGGAACATTGCCCGGGACCTTCTCAGCATTCTTCGCACGGTGCCTCCGAAACGCCAAGGTATAGAACCTGCTGTGGGCGACTCTCGTAACGGTACACGGTGATGCCCTTGCACCCAAGCTCATGGGCCAAAAGGTACACCCGGAAGACATCCTGAGGGGTTGCGGACTCCGGGAGATTCACCGTTTTCGAAACGGCGTTGTCCACGTACTTCTGGAAGGTTGCCTGAACCCGGACATGGAACTCCGGGGGAATCTCTAAAGCGGTGAGAAAGAGGCGGTGCAGGGTTTCAGGAATGCCCTCAACGCCCGCCATGGTCCCTCGCTCGAGCACAGCTTTCCGAACCTCCTCCGGAATACCAAAGCGCTGGAACATCTCTTCAAGGAGAGGATGGACCTCAACGAGTTCGGTGTGCTCCAGGACATACCTTCGAAAGGCCAGAGCAAAAAGGGGCTCGATGCCACTTGAGCAGGATGCAATGATGCTTATGGATCCTGTGGGAGCAATGGAGAGCAGGGTGGCGTTGCGAAGGGGAAGGTTCTTCTTTGCCCAGACGCTCTGGGGGTAATTGGGGAAGGTGCCACGTCGCGCAGCAAGATCCAGAGAGGCCATCCGGGCTTCAAGGGCGATGAAGTGCATCACCTCGGCAGCAATCTTGAGGGCCTCTTCGGAAAAATAGGGAATGCCAAGCTGCACCAGCATATCCGCAAACCCCATCACTCCAAGACCAATTTTCCGGTTCCCCTTCACCATCTTCTCAATGGCTTCCAGGGGATACCGGTTAGCCTCGATGACGTTATCCAGGAAATGCACCGCCTTCCACACCACTTCCCGAAGGCGGTCGTACTGGATTTTCCCTCCCCTGACGAACTTCGCTAAATTTAGAGAACCGAGGTTACAGGATTCATAGGGCAAAAGGGGGACCTCACCACAGGGGTTGGTGGCCACGATGTCTCCAAGGTGAGGGGTGGGGTTTGCGCGGTTCATTGTGTCAAGGAAAAGGAGGCCTGGCTCCCCGCTTCTCCAGGCACTCTCGGCAATTGTTTCAAAGAGTTCCCGGGCATTCACCCGTTCCCAGACCTTCCCATCCCGGGGGTTGACGAGTTCCACCTTGTCACCGCGTTTCACCCTTTCGATTTCCTCATCCGTTATGGCCACCGAGAGGTTGAAGTTCTCCAGAAACCCTGGCTTTTCCTTGGCCCGAATGAACTCCCGAATATCGGGGTGGTTGAATCGAAGGACCCCCATGTTTGCACCCCGGCGCCGACCACCCTGCTTCACCACGTCTGTAGCCGCGTCGAAAATCCGCATGAACGACACAGGACCCGAGGCCCGTCCACCCGTGGAAGCCACGATGTCGCCTTTCGGACGAAGGGCGGAAAAACTGAATCCCGTTCCTCCTCCGGATTTGTGGATGATGGCCATCTCCTTCAGGGTCGTGAAAATCGAGTCAATGGAATCCTCAACGGGAAGGACGAAACACGCCGAAAGCTGCCCAAGGGATGTCCCCGCATTCATGAGGGTGGGGGAGTTGGGGAGAAAGACGAGAGAGGTGAGGAGCTCAAAAAATTCCTCAAAGGTTCTTGACGCATCCTCTCCGAAGGCCCTGTCCACCTCGGCGATGGAGCGGGCAACCCGCTCCATCATGCCCTTTGGGGTTTCGATGACGTTTCCTTCGCTGTCTTTCAGGAGGTATCGTTCCTTCAGCACCCGCACCGCGTTCAGGGAGAGTTTCAAATCGTCCCGTACCCCGAAGAGCTCCCATTTCGCCTTTCGGAGAGAACGCCTTTTCTCCCGGTACAGAATATACGTCCGGGCGACCTCGGAAAGACCTTCTCGCATGAGCACTTCCTCAACGATATCCTGAATCCTCTCGACCTCGGGAATGTCGCTGACCCGCTCGGAAAGCAGGCGAACGACCTTCTCAGCCAGGGTGTGGGCAAGCTCGGGATCCTCTCTCCCACAAGCAGAAAGCGCCCGGGAAAGGGCCGAAACAATCTTTTCCCTTTGGAAGGGTTCAAGAGTCCCATCCCGCTTTCGCACATACTCAAAAGGCACCGTCATCCCTCCTCTTCATACCGTTTTCGAACCCACAGGAACATCTCCCGGGGTGTAGCGAAAACGTACTCCGCCGTGATACGCTCTGCCTCGGCACGGTGGAAAGAGTCCCAAAGTGCCAGGGCAAAGGCCACTTGAGCCCCGTGTGCAGCCTGGGCATCGAGTGGAGAATCCCCCACATAGAGCGCATTCTGGGGAGGCACTCCGAAGTGCTCGAGAATCCGGACCACCCCATCAGGATGGGGCTTGGCTTGCCGCACCTCGTCTCCACACAGGACGAAGTCAAAGAGGCGTTCGAGGTTGAACCTCCGAAGGGTTATGGAAGCGCTTTTTCTCCCCTTGGAGGTGAACAGCGCCTGTCTTACTCCCTTCCTTCGGAGGTACTCAAGAATTTCCAGAACTTCAGGAAAAGGCGTTACAAGGCGGTCGTGTTCCTGCTCGTAGAACTCATAGAATGCCCGCAGGGCCTCGTCCTTCTTCTCCCGCCCCACAATTTGCTCAATAACGACATCCTCCGGAGGACCGTAGAGACCGACGATATCTCGAGGAGTCATGAAGCGCCCGGCAAAACGCTCGGCCACCCACTGGAAAGCTCCCCAGAGGAGCCTGGAACTCCCGATGACAGTGTTGTCGAGATCCCAGATAAAAAGTTCAAACATGGGCTTCCTCTAAAAGGGCAGTGATATGGTGTACGAGCAATTCCATCTCCCTCTCGGTCCCGATGGAAATTCGAAGAGCATCAGGCCATTCGGGGAAATACCGGACAAGGACCTTCCGGCGCTTCAGCGCTTCGTACAGGAAACGGAGGTCAACCCCTGCTTTTCTCACCATGACGAAATTCGCCTCGGAAGGGTAGACGAAAAACCCCAGCGCCCTCATTCTCTCCGAGAACCACTCGCGGGTGCTTCTTATGCGGGCGATGTTCTCCCGAACGTACTCGAGGTCTTCCAGGGCCGCGCAGGCACCAACCTGGGAGAGAATGTTCACGTTGTACGAGGCCTTGGCCTTGAGGAGCTCTCGAACGACCGCGGGGTGGGCAAAGAGGAAACCGACGCGCAGTCCTGCAAGGGAAAAGGATTTCGAGAGAGTCCGGACAAGGACAAGGTTTTCATACCGCTCAAGAAGAGGAAGGGCACTTTCCGGAGCGAAATCGACATAGGCTTCGTCAACGACCACAGGGCAGGCTGAACCCTGCACGAGCCTCTCGATATCCCTGGGGGGAATGAACGTTCCCGTGGGGGAGTTGGGGTTACAGAGGAACTTCAACCGCGCAGAAGCCGTAACAAGGGCCTCGGGAAGGGAGAAGTCTTCGGGAAAGGGTATTTCCAGAGGCACTCCTCCCTGGAGAAGCGTAAGAACCCGGTAGTACGTGTAGGTGGGGACGGGGTAGGCGACCCTGTCCCCCGGGTCCACGAAGATTCGCACCACAAGGTCGAGAAGCTCATCCGAACCGTTCCCGACGAGAATCCAGTCCTCCGGAATCCCGTACACCGCGGAGGCCTTCTGTCTCACCGCATCACTCAGTGGAGGAGGATACAGCGCCAGAGAACGGGAGGTAAGGAACTCCTGAAGCGCCGCAATGACTCTTGGGGATGGAGGATAGGGATTCTCGTTGGTGTTGAGTTTCACGAATCCCCCTTCTTTTGGCTGTTCCCCGGGTGTATATCCCTGCATGGCAAGAATGGCTCTGCGAAACTCCACAACGTTCACCGTCCCTTCCCCATCTGTTTCAGAACCTGCGTGCTCCTCCCAGAGGGGTCATAAAGAGCGTAGACTTCCTGGAGGTTCCGGAAATCCCCCCGGAAATCCAGGCCGTATCCCACAACGTAAATATCCGGAATTTCGAAACAGAAGTAGTGAACCTCGACCTCGGCGATACGACGAACCGGACAATTCAGGAAGCTGCACACCCGGACACTCCGGGGAAGCCGCCGCTCAAGGTTTCGCACAAGGAAATTCAGCGTAAGCCCCGTATCCACGATGTCCTCAAGAATAAGGACATGGCGTCCCTTAAGGTCCACATCCACGTCTTTCTCGATCTCAGCCCGTCGAAGTCCCAGGCGGAAAGGAGAGAGGGCCATAAAGTCAAGGTCAAAGGGAATTGTGAGCGCCCTTGTGAGGTCCACGGCAAAGTACACCGCTCCCCGAAGAATAACAATGAGAACCGGTCGTTCTCCTCTGTAATCCCGGTCAATTTCATGGGCGACCTCCTCGACACGCCGCTGAATTTCTTCACGGGTGAACACCCGCGTTCCCAACCGGGGATCACTCATGGTCGTCCTCAAGGTCGAATTTCCTCAAGATGTGTTCATAGTCCCGGGCGTACACGACCTTGATCTTCACCTCCGGATAGAGCTCCTTGAGCTTTCGAATCTTCCGGTTCTTGCGCCAGGTAAGCTTCTGCTTCTGGGTGGTGAGCTCGATGAAGAGGTCGAAATCCGGGAGGTAGAAATCGGGGGCAAAGGCCTCCACCACATTCCCTTCACTATCCCACTCAAGCGGGAACGTCCGGGGCTCGTAGAGCCAGCGAATACCATAGAAGTCGAGAATTCGGGCAAACTCCTCCTCTGAAGGGTGAGAGAACACCACAGGCTTTTCCAGGAACCCTTCCCTGGTGAAGAACGACCCCTGTTGACCCGATACCGGAAGTCGTGTCCTTTTCATGGCCTCAAGAACGAGCTGGCAGGACTCCTCAACGTCGTAAAAGGCGGTGTTGAGGACAAAGTGGTAATGGAGGGGGTTACGCCAGTCCACCCCGAAGAACCTGAGGAGGAATTTCTCCCGCTGCCGGTCCTGCTCGGCAAGGATGCGCGAGGCCGTGACCTCATCCTGACGGTACCGCTCCATAATGCGTCGGAGCCTCACCGGTACCGGAGCCACCACGAGGAGATGGAACGCCTTCGCACAACGGGCAAGGAGTTTCTGTCCTCCTCGTCCAAGGAGAACAAAGGCCCGTTTCTCGGCAAGCTCCTCGAGGAGCTTGCCGACCTCCGCCATCCAGCGCTCTCGCTCTCCCTCTTCCTCAGGAGGTTCAGGAGAAAGCGCAGGGGAATGGCCCTCGAGGAGAACCATCCACTGTTCTCTGTTGATGAGCTCATAGCCCAAAATTCTTGAGAGTCTCAGGGCCACCTCATCTCCCAGGCTCTCAACCTCTCGAGAAACTGTGATGACTGAGAAGTTCCCCATTCCCCTTTTCACCGGCTTCTATTATACTATCCTGAGGATGGAAAACCCAGGGAAGAAGACGAGGAGCTGGAAAAAACGCACAATCGCAGGATTCCTCTACCTTGCCGTTTGGGGAATCTTGTCCATTCTGCCCGTTTCTTTGGGATGGGCAAAAGACCTCTTCTTCTTCGACTATACTCCTGAGCACGTTTTTGCTCCCCTTGAAGGTTTCCTCGAGGACGTGCTCCACAGAAAGCCCAGGCCCTTCCCCCGGCCACCTCTTGAGGACCTGAAGAAGGGCGTGTTTCCCGACACCCTGGTGACCGAAGGAGACGTTTTGCTCTTTGGATACGCCAAGGAGGATTGGCTCTTCTTCGAAGTCTGGGACCTTGGGGCCTCCCGGAAGGTTCTGGGCATGGTTCGTCGCCTCGAGGAAAGCGCTGCCCTTCTTGAGGCGATGAAGCGCCGGATTCCCGAAATACTTGGACGGGCAAAAGAGTGGAAGGTCCTCTTCGTCCGCCAGGAAGGCGGTCGCTCGTTCGTCGTCTTCTCGGATCTTGCAGGAAAACGGGAGGTTTCGTTCCCCTTCCCGGAAAGTGGAGGCGTGCTTGAGACCATTACCATGACTCCCGATGGACAATCCCTCCTTGCTGTGGTTTCCTGCGCAGGTGTGCCCAACATTTTCCGGGTTGACCTTTACCCCCGCAGGGTGCAGCGTTTGAGCCTCCGAGAGTTTTCAGACTTCTCCCCCACCTTTTCCCCCTCCCGGGGAACCATTTTCTTTCTTTCGGAGCGAGGGGGAAAAAGGGGCATCTACGAGATGCACCTCGATGGGTCAAGACAGCGAGAGCTTTTGGCGCGAGACGCCCCTCTGGGGTGGCTCTCCGCATCCCGGTATACCGAAACCCTTGCGTTTTCTGAATTCCGGGAAGGGCAATGGAAGCTGGTGCTCTGGAATCCCCTCGAAGGACGGGAAGACGTTCTGAACTTTCCGGGTAACGTCCTTTATCCTACCTTTGGAGGACGAGAACGGCTCTTCTTCATCGGGGAACAGGAGGGAAGGTACGACGTGTATGAGCTCTCTCCTCAAAAATCCTGGACCAGGTTGACGAACGACGGTCTCCCCAAGGCATACCTTGCAGCAACCCCTGATGGTCAGAAGCTGGCCTTCTGCGTGGAGAAAGACCCTGGAAACTGGGACGTGGCTGTCCTCGACCTGGTAAAAAGGAGAACTGTGCGGCTCACCGCCTCCTGGGCCAGGGAGCAGAGTCCAGTTTTCGCTCCCCTTCCCATGTACTGAACCGGAGGGATACGCCGTGAAGAAAGGTCTTGTGGTGACCATTCTGGGGCTTCTTGTTGTGTTACTCATGCGCTCTTTCCCGGCAGAAGCATCTGTGCGGAAGCTCCCCTCCTTTCGGCTCTACACGCTCAGGGGAGAAGAGATTCCCTTTCGCCCCCCTTCTTTAGCGATTCTCTTCTTCCTCGACCCTGAGTGTCTTTTTTGCCTTGCCGAGCTCGTAAAGCTCTACGAACGCACAGAGGACCTTGGGGGGAAGGTTCTGCTCTACCCGGTGTGCTTGCGATGCGATTTCCGGGATGCAAAGCGTCTTGAAGACTCCCTGGGAGGAAAACACACCATTTACCTCGCCCACCCTCTTCTTCCTGCACTCCTCGGGATCTGGGAAACCCCTGTGCTCTTTCTCGTGAATACAGAGGGTCGGGTCCTCTATCAGGCCAAGGGTGAGATTGCGTGGGACGACCTTCAATCCCTCCTCTCTGCAAAGAACAACGAGCGTGGTCCTTCTAGGCAAAAAAAGGATTCCTGCGTCATAGGTCTGTGTTCCTGAAAGGAGGCCGGGTATGGATGTTTTTCCGCTTCTTGAGCGTGTTGCGAGGGGAGAAATCTCCCCGCAGGAAGCGTATGGCATTCTGAAAAATCTCCCCTTTGCGGACCTTGGTTTTGCCAAGGTCGACCATCACCGGAACCTGCGAAAGGGTTTCCCCGAGGTTGTGTACTGTCCAGGGAAGAGCCGGGAGCACCTCCTGGCCATCCTGAAAGACCTGGCAGAGCGTGCCCCGAACTTCCTCGCCACCCGTGCAGACCAGGAAACCTATGAGTTCCTCCGGCAACACCTCCCCTTCCTCTCCTTCCATCCTACCGCCCGCCTCATCTTCGCCGAACGGGAGCCCCGACCCAGAATAGGGAAAATCGTCGTGGTCACCGGAGGAACAGCGGATATTCCCATTGCTGAAGAAGCGGCCATTACCGCGGAAATCGCCGGGAACCACGTGGAACGCCTCTTTGACGTTGGTGTTGCAGGGATTCATCGTCTTCTGGCTCATCTCTCGGTCTTTGAGGGTGCCAATGCGGTGATTGCCGTGGCGGGCATGGAAGGGGCGCTTCCGAGTGTTCTCGCGGGTCTTGTGAGCGTCCCGGTCATTGCCGTCCCAACGAGTATCGGATACGGAGCTCATCTTTTCGGTCTCGCGCCACTTCTTGCCATGCTTGCAAGCTGCGCACCCGGAATGGCAGTGGTCAACATCGATAACGGATTCGGTGCGGGGTTTTTCGCTCACCTCATCAATCAGCTTGCAGAAGGGAGGAAAAGACCCTGAAGGTCCTGTACCTTGACTGCTTTTCGGGTATAAGCGGGGACATGTTCCTTGGAGCACTCCTTGATCTTGGGGGCATCGACGTCCCCTCCTTTGTCGCCTCACTCCACGAGTTCCTCCCCCTGTCTTTTGCCGTGGACATCAGAAAGGTGCACAGAAAGGGAATTGTAGCGACCCAGGTGGTGGTTTCTGAACCTAATCCCCCAAAGGAGCGAAGGGCCAGAGACCTCTTTGACCTCCTCACTGGGAGCCCCCTCCCTGAAGCCCTGAGGGAGAAGGCCCTGAAGATTCTTTGGAGAATCGCCGAGGTTGAAGGGAAAATCCACGGCCTTCCGCCAGATGAAGTGCACCTCCATGAAATCGGAGGAGGAGACACCTTAGTGGACATTGTCGGGACCCTGTACGCCCTTGACCTTCTCGGGGTACAGGCGGTGTACGCTTCACCGGTCCCCACGGGAAGGGGATTCATCCACACCGCTCATGGAGTTCTCCCCGTCCCCGCTCCGGCCACCCTAGAGCTCTTACGGGGCGTTCCGGTGTATACCGGGACTCTGGAGGGGGAACTCACCACGCCCACGGGAGCAGCCCTTGTGTCTTCTCTTGCACAGTCCTTTGGGCCATGTCCCTCCCTTGTGGTTCAGGAGGTGGGGTACGGGGCAGGAATGCAGGACCTCGAGGTTCCCAATGTCCTCCGAGTGATTCTCGGCGAAAGGGAGGAAAGGGCGATTCCCGAAAGGAACGTTCTCCTTGAGACCAACATCGACGATATGTCACCGCAGATTCTGGAGTACCTGACCGAGCGCCTTTTTCAGGCCGGAGCCCTCGATGTCTTCGTTACACCCATTTACATGAAAAAGCAGCGCCCTGCTTTCACCCTGTCCGTGCTCTCGCCCCTTTCCCTTGCGCCCCTTCTGCGAACGATTATCTTCGAGGAGACGACCACTCTGGGCATTCGGGAGTATGAAGTCACCAAATGGGTGCTCCCCAGGACGGCGACGGAGATTCCCACCCCCTGGGGAACCGTTCGGGGAAAGGCGGTCACAAAACACGGGAGGGTGGTGATTCTCCCTGAATACGAAGACTGCAAAAAAATCGCTGCTCAGACAGGCTTACCTCTCCAGGAGGTCCTCAAAATAGCACAGGAGAGCGCATCCAGGGAAGGGGTGCCTACTCCGGGGCACCGGGAAAACCACTAACCCTCACACGACCCGCCACAGGGCTTGCCGCACTTCAAGCACACAAGCTGAGCAAGGTACGCCTCTTCCTCGTCTTTTGTAAGGTATCGGTTCCGGACTCTTTTGTCGAGAATCCAGGGCCAGCGGGCAATCCTCTCGGCAAAAGGAGTTCGACATACTTCTTCCATACCCTTGTCCCGGTATTCTCCACGGGCTTCCATACTCTCGACCTCCTACTCCTCCCCAAGGTAGGCCTTTCGCACTCGCTCATCCTCAAGAAGCCTTTTCCCCTCTCCTTCCAAGGTAACGCGTCCCGTTTCTAGCACGTAGGCATAATGAGCAATCTCCAGGGCCGCCCTTGCGTTCTGCTCAATAAGGAGAATGGTCACCCCGCTTTGGAGCAGTTCCTGGACGATATGGAAGATCTCCCGAACAAGCAAAGGCGCAAGACCCAGTGAGGGCTCATCCATCATGAGGAGTCTGGGGCGAGACATCAAGGCCCTGGCAACGGCCAGCATCTGTTGCTCGCCCCCGCTCAGGGTTCCTCCTTTCTGCCAGGTTCGTTCCCTCAGGCGGGGGAAAAGCGAAAACACCCATTCGAGATCCCTCTTCAAACTCTGGTGGTCCCGGCGCGTGTAGGCACCAAGGAGGAGATTCTCCATGACGGTGAGATTCGGGAAAATCCGGCGTCCTTCGGGAACCATAGCGATGCCCATCTCCACAATGCGATGGGGTGATTCCTCAGTGATGTCCTGCCCTTCAAAGAGAATCCTCCCTTCCCTTGGCCGGACAAGCCCGGAGATAGTTCTCAGAGTCGTGCTCTTCCCGGCACCGTTGGCGCCGATAAGGGCCACGATCGTCCCCCGGGGGACGAAGAGGCTCACACCCTTCAGGGCGTGGATTCCCCCGTAGAAGACGTGGAGATTCTCAATCTGGAGCACGGCATCGCTTCTCATGCACTCTGGACCCCCAGATACGCCTCGATCACCCGCGGGTCTTTCTGGATTTCCTCCGGCGTCCCCTCGGCGATCTTGAGCCCAAAATCCATAACCGCCACCCGCTCACAGATGCCCATAACGACCTTCATATCGTGCTCAATGAGGAGAATGGTCAGCCCGAAATCCCGGCGAATTTGCTCGATAAACCGCATGAGTTCAAGGGTCTCCTGGGGATTCATTCCCGCTGCAGGCTCGTCAAGAAGGAGGAGCTTCGGCCTCGTTGCCAGCGCTCGGGCAATCTCCAGACGCCGCTGTTCCCCGTAGGGCAGAGCCTGAGCCTCCTCATGAGCCACATCCGCAAGCCCTACTGCCTCAAGGAGCGCGTACGCCTCCTGGTGGAGCTTCTCCTCTGTACGCCATGTGGCAGGGAGGGAAAGCATGGTTTCGAGGAAAGAATGGGGAAAACGGACGTGGAACGAGACGAGAACGTTCTCGAGAACGCTCAAATGCCCGAAAAGGCGAATATTCTGGAATGTCCGGGCGATGCCCAAAGCGGTGACACGGTCCGGGGAGAGGCCGGTAATGTCCTTCCCGTAGAAGAAGACCCGACCACGGGTGGGGAGATACTGACCGCTCACGATGTTGAAGACCGTGGTCTTTCCCGCCCCGTTCGGTCCAATGAGTCCCACAAGGTCCCCTTCCCAGAGGGTGAGAGAGAAGTCGTTCACCGCCACAAGCCCTCCGAAAGCGATGGTCACACGGTCGATCCGGAGAACTTCTTCTCGCTCAGGCACGGGCCTTCCTCCCAAAAAGCAAACACAACACGTCCTCAAAAGAGAGCTCTCTCTGCCCAAAAAGCCCTCTCCGGTAGAAAATCATGAGGACCACGAGGATAACCGAGAAGACCACCATCCGCATCCCGGGGATTCCGGGAAAGGTCCAGGAACCAATGGTGTGAGGAGCCTCAACCTCCCGCAGTAGCTCCTGGAGAAAAGCAAAGAGGATTGCGGTTACCGTTGATCCCGTGATACTTCCAAGGCCTCCAAGAACGATGATGATAAGGAGATTAAAGGTCATACTGAAGGTGAAGAGCGTGGGCGAGACCGTACTGATGAGGGTGACAAAAAGCCCTCCCGCAACTCCAGCAAAAAAGCCGCTGAGCACAAAGGCCAGGAGTTTGTGGCGAAAGAGGTTCACTCCCATGGCCTCAGCGGCAATCTCGTTCTCCCGGATGGCCTTCAGAGCCCGGCCAAAACTTGAGTTCACCAGATTTTTCACCACAAAAACCGTCCAGAAAGCCCAGTTCGCCGTCCACCACAGATTCGTATACTCAGGAATTCCCTTAATCCCAAGAGCACCATTGGTGATTGGAATGAGGTTATTGGCCAGAACAATCACGATTTCTCCAAAACCAAAGGTTGCTATGGCCAGGTAATCCCCCCGCAGGCGAAGCGTGGGAATACCGATGAGCAACGCAAAGAGCGCTGCCAGAAGCCCCCCAAGAAAAAGCGCCACGATAAACAGCGAGGGAGGAAAGGAAAAGGCGTTCAAAGGCCAGATTAGAGGCTGAAGGAAGTACACCTCCTTCTTCTGGGCCAGAGGAAGCATGAGCAGGGCCACCGTGTACCCCCCAATGGCCATGAAGGCGTTGGGCCCCAGGGAGAACTGACCGGTGACACCGTTCACGAGATTGTACGCCACCGCCGCAACGACGTAAATGCAGGCAGTGTTGAGAATTCGAATGAGATAAGCGTTGAGGTATCTTTCAGCCAGAACCACACCAAGCACGAGGAGACCGAAAAGAAACACCGTGAGGAAGAGGCGACAGCGCGCTGAAATCTTTTCCACCGTCATACCTTCTCCCTCACCGCCTCACCCATGAGGCCACCAGGGCGAACAAGGAGAAAAACAATGAGGATGGTGAAGACAAAGGCATCCCGGTACCCCGTAAGACCTGGGAAAAAGGCCACGATCAGGATTTCTGCGAGGCCAATGATGAATCCCCCAAGCATTGCCCCAACCACGTTCCCGACGCCACCCACGACCGCAGCGGTAAAGGCCTTCCATCCAGGGAAAATGCCCATGAGAGGATTAATCTGGGGGTACTTGCACGCCCAGAGCACCCCTCCAATCCCGGCCAAAGCTGAACCCAGAGCAAAAGTGTAGAGGATAATCCGGTCGACATCGACCCCCATGAGACGCGTTGTTTCCATATCCCGGGAAACAGCCCGCATGGCTATGCCGATTTTCGTCCGATACACAATGTAGAAGAGAACGAAAAGAATGAGGATGCTGATGA
The DNA here is from genome assembly GCF_051549785.1 of Candidatus Caldatribacterium sp. SIUC1. Classification (GTDB taxonomy): domain Bacteria; phylum Atribacterota; class Atribacteria; order Atribacterales; family Caldatribacteriaceae; genus Caldatribacterium. The sequence continues at coordinate 1,587,506 of NZ_CP189974.1, forward strand.
CGGGGACCCAAAAGGTCACACCCTGAATGCGGGCTCCAAGGAGGACGTAGACGTTTTTCATAAGGTCTGGTCGTGGGAAACCCTTGGGTCGGGCACCCACCGTTACGAGACCAAAATTCTCGATGAAGAAGGAAACGCCCACCGCGGTGATGAGCGCCGATATCCGGGGGGCATTCCGGAGAGGACGGTACGCCACCCGTTCAATACTCATACCCACAACGGCACAGAGCGCCACCCCTATGAGGACCGAAAGCCACCAGGGGAGAAGGAAAATGACCATCATGAAGAAGGCAAAGTATGTCCCGAGCATGAAGACATCGCTGTGGGCGAAATTAATGAGGCCCAGGATACCATAGACAAGGGTGTACCCAATGGCCAAAAGAGCGTAAAGACTTCCCACTGAAATGCCATTCATGAGTTGCTGGAAAAAGGTTGCCCAGCTCATAGCACCTCGGGGAAAAAGGGGCAGGTTGATCCTGCCCCTTTTTCGGTTCACTCGACAGTCACCGTCTTCACGAAGACGAACTTTCCACCCTCAACTTTCCTGACAACCACAGGCTTTAAGGCATCCCCGTTTTCGATGGTCACCTTTCCGGTAACCACATCGAGATTTTCGGTGTCCTCAATGGCTTCCCGAATCTTCACAGGATCAGTGGATCCAGCGCGTTCGATGGCGTTGATAAGGATGAGATACGCATCAGCCCCGAGGGCTCCGAACATATTGGGATCCTTTCCGAATTTCTCTTTGTAGAGGTCGATGTACTTCTGACCGATGTCGTTGAGGCCTCTCGTGGCATCCCATATGGCGGTATGGTACAGACCCTCTACAGCATCGCCTCCTACACTAAAGAGTTCGGGAGCATCCGCTCCGTCAGCGGAGAGAATGATTCCCTCATACCCCAGGTCTCTGGCCTGCCGGCAGATAAGGGCGATTTCCGTGTAGTAGTTGGGGACATAGAGAAGGTCGGGGTTAGCGTTGATGATGGTGGTGAGCTGTGCCGAGAAGTCCTGATCACCGGTTTTGCAGTGCTGCTCAACAATGACCTTCCCGCCTCGCTTTTCAAACTCCTCCTTAAAGAAGTTCCCTAAAGCCACGCAGTAGTCCTGGGCGATGTCCGAGAGAATAGCCGCAGTTTCCGCCTTCAGGTCCTCGCGGGCAAATTGCGCCGCAGCCGCCGCTTGATAGGGATCGAGGAAGCACGCACGAAAAACGAATTTCTTCCCCTGGGTGACGAGGGGGTTGGTCGCGGTAGCAGAAATAATGGGGATCTGCTTTTCCTCACATATTGGACCCGCCGCAAGCATGCTGCCACTTATGGCAGGGCCGATGATCGCCACAACGTTTTCCTTGTCGATGAGCCGCGTGGTGGCGTTGGCTGCCTCGACCTTATCGCTCTTGTTGTCAACTAAGACGAGCTCTACTTTTTTCCCGAGGGCTGTGTCACCGACAATTTCCCGAATGAGGTTAATACCCTCCCAGATCATCTGACCGTACGCTGCCACAGCGCCAGTCATTTCGAGGTTTGCCCCAATACGGATGGTTTCCTGAGCAGACGCTACTCCGCTCAAAAGGAGTCCGACACAGAGCACAACCGCAAAAAGCTTTCGCACAGACACTCCTCCTTTCCTTCCTTTATTAGGCTAAAGGTACCACTTTCAGCCTCCCACTTCAAGACGGTACGCCAGAACTTCCGGAAGACCGGCGAGGAGAATCTTACGCGCTGCAGCGCGAACGTCGTACGCCACTCGCTGAATGACTACCCGCCGTTCTTCCACGAAAAAGAGCCCGAAACTCGCTTTTGGGTTTCCGTCCCTTGGCTGCCCCACACTTCCGCAGTTTACGAGGTACCTCTTGCCCTCCTCAAGCAAAAGTTCCCCACCCTCCAGAAAAACAATGCGCTCTGTTCTCTTCCCGTCCCACACATATCCCTCAGCCACATGGGTGTGACCAAAAAAGCACACCGAGAAGCCCTGTTCCTCGAAGAGCTCCCGGGCCTGCCAGGGGTCAGTGATGTACTCGTCAACAGGAGAACGAGGGCTTCCGTGGACAAAGAGGCACCCGTAATCTTCAAAAAAGGGTGGAAGGTTTCCGAGGAAGGAAAGACTCCCCGGACCCAGATGCTCCCTGGTCCAGAGAATGGCCGAAGCGGCAAAAGGGTTGAACCAGGAAACGGGCAAGAGACCGAGGATGCAGGCTTCGTGATTCCCAAGGGTAGCTCTTGCCCTTTTCTCCCGTACCCATTCCACACAGCGTTCTGGCTCTGCGCCATATCCGACAATGTCTCCGAGAACAACGACTTCGTCGTCCGGAGAGAGTTCCTGCGCCACCGCCTGCAGGGCGTCAAAGTTCCCGTGGATATCTGAGAGGATCGCAATCCGCAACTACGACATCGACCCCTTAATCCGCATAATCCCCGTGATGGCGGAACGGGCGAGCTCCTCAAGCTTCAATTGAATGTACTTGATGGTCTCCTCGAGGTTGGGGATGAGCACGTACTCCAGAGCGTTCACCCGACGGCGGGTTTTCTCAATCTCCACGGCCAGAAGCTCAATGGTTTTCTCGGCTTCGGCAAGGCGAATCATGAGGGGCAGCACCCGGGAAAACAACCGGAACGCTGTATCGAGCTCTGCAGGAGTGTGCACCACGCCGTAGGCGTACGGGTCTCCTTCAACCTGAACCTCAAAGTGGGGAACCCGGACCCCAGTGAAGTACCTTGTACGAACCTCAAGGAGCAGTCGCTGCTGGGACACAAGGGTAACGAGCTCCTTGTCTTCTTCAGAGAGCATGAGGGAGGCAATGTTCTGCGCCTCAAAGGCCTTGACGATTTCCCTCTCAATCTCCCGACGGAGGTTGGCATTCTCCCGCACAACTCGGACGAAGTCCTGAATGAGCGCGTCAAGCTTGTCTTTGAGGAGCTTGTGCCCTCGCCTCGCCATCGCAAGGCGGTTTCGGAGCTTCATGAGCTCCATGCGATTGGGATTGACATTGAGTCTCATGGAGCCTCGGCTCTCCTCTCCTGCCTTTTTCCGTAGAACCGCTCAAGGTACTCGTCGCGGATACGCTTGAGCTCCTCCCGCGGGAGCATGCGCAGAAGATCCCAGCCGATTTCCAGCGTCTCTTCGATACTGCGATTCTCATACTCTCCCTGTTGCACGAAGCGTTCCTCGAACCGATCGGCGAACTTCATGTAAAGGCGGTCGAGTTCAGTGAGAGAGGCCTCTCCGAGGATTGTGGCAAGCTCTGCAGCCTCTCGCCCGCGGGCATAGGCGGCGAAAAGCTGGTTCGCCACATCGGCATGGTCATCCCGCGTTTTGCCCGGACCGATGCCCTTGTCCCGAAGCCGGGACAGAGACGGAAGAACGTCGATGGGAGGGTAGATACCCTTCCGGTGGAGCTGGCGACTCAGGATAATCTGCCCTTCGGTAATGTACCCCGTGAGGTCAGGGATGGGATGGGTCTTGTCGTCTTCGGGCATGGTGAGAATGGGAATCTGCGTAATGGACCCCTTTTTCCCTCGAATTCGGCCCGCGCGCTCGTACATCGTGGCTAGGTCAGTGTAGAGGTACCCGGGGTATCCTCGCCGTCCCGGAACTTCTCGACGGGCAGCGGAGATTTCCCGAAGCGCCTCGCAGTAGTTGGTCATGTCCGTGAGGATGACGAGAACGTGCATGTCAAGCTCAAAGGCCAGAAACTCTGCAGCGGTGAGCGCCATACGGGGAGTGATGATCCGTTCCACTGCCGGGTCACTGGCAAGGTTGACGAAGAGGACGGAACGTTCTATGGCTCCCGTGTTGCGGAGCTCCGAGATAAAGTAGTTGGCCTCTTCGAAGGTAATGCCCAATGCGCCGAAGACAACGGCAAACTTCTCTTCCCCGCTCAGCACCCGGGCCTGCCGGGCAATCTGGGCAGCCAGACGGGCATGGGGTAGCCCTGAACCCGAGAAGATAGGAAGCTTTTGTCCCCGCACAAGGGTGTTCAAACCGTCGATGGCTGAGATGCCTGTCTGGATGAAGTCTGTGGGGTAGTCTCGGGCAACGGGGTTTATCGGGTTTCCGTTGATATCAAGCCGGGCATCAGGGACGATTTCCGGTCCACCGTCTATGGGGACTCCCGAGCCGCTGAAAATTCGCCCGAGAATATCCGGGGAAACGGGGAGTTCCATCACCCTTCCTAAGAACCGAACCTTGCTCTGCCCGATACCGATGCCCTCGGTTCCCTCGAAAACTTGCACCAGAGCCTTGCCCCTGCTGGTCATGAGTACCTGGCCCCGACGCCGGGTTCCATCCTGGAGCTCAATTTCCACGATTTCCATGTATCGAGCGTCTTCAACCTGCTCCACGGTGAGCAGAGGTCCTGCCACCTCGGAAATGGTCGTGAATTCCTTATACATTGCTCTCGACCTCACCCCTGAGCTTTGCGCTGAGTTCCTCTTTGATGTCCTCCTCAAGCCTTTCAATTCGCTCAAGTTCTGACTCCGGAATGTACTTCATCCGCCCAATTCGCTCTCGAGCAGGGATACTCAAAACGTCCCGGAGCGACAGCCCTTGCTCCAGAGCCCTCATACCCTCACGGTAATAGGTGAGGATCACCCGGAGCATAAGGTACTGCTTCCGGAGTGAAGTGAAGGTGTCCACCTCGTGGAAGGCATTTTGCTGGAGGAAGTCCTCGCGAATCGACCGGGCAACCTCGAGGATGAATCGCTCCCGGAACGAAAGGGATTCAACGCCAACAAGGCGCACAATCTCCTCAAGCTCGGCCTCCTGTTGGAGAATACGCATTGCTAAAGCCCTGTTCTCGGAGAAATCCGGGGCGACGTTTTTCCTCCAGTACTCCTCAAGGTGCTTGAGGTAGAGAGAGTAGCTAATCAGCCAGTTGATAGCCGGAAAATGCCTTTTGTACGCCAGACGGTCCTCAAGACCCCAGAAGACCTGCACCACACGCAAGGTGTTCTGCGTCACAGGCTCTGAAAGGTCGCCTCCCGGAGGGGAAACGGCACCGATCACTGAGAGAGAACCAAAACGACCGTCTTTCCCAAGGCACTGGACCTTTCCGGCCCGCTCGTAGAAGCTTGCGATACGGCTTCCGAGGTATGCCGGAAAGCCTTCGTCTCCCGGCATTTCCTCAAGGCGCCCTGAAATTTCCCGCATGGCCTCCGCCCACCGGGACGTGGAATCCGCCATAAGGGCAACTCTGTATCCCATGTCCCGGAAGTACTCGGCAATGGTGATACCGGTGTAGACAGATGCCTCCCTTGCAGCTACAGGCATGTTTGACGTGTTGGCGATGAGAACCGTCCGCTGCATGAGCGGCTCTCCAGTGTAGGGGTCGATGAGCTCGGGAAATTCGATGAGCACATCGGTCATCTCGTTCCCCCGCTCTCCACACCCGATAAAGACGATGACGTCCGCATCGGACCACTTGGCAAGCTGGTGCTGCACAACCGTCTTGCCACTCCCAAAAGGTCCCGGAATACAGGCCACGCCTCCCTTGGCGATGGGGAAGAACGTATCGATGACCCGTTGCCCTGTAATGAGCGGCTCATCGAGCTCAACCTTGCGGCGGTATGGACGGGGCGTCCGCACCGGCCAGCGCTGCATGAGAGTCACGGGGATTTCTTTCCCGCCCCGCTCAATAACCGCAATGACATCCTCCACGGTGAAGGAACCTGCCTGGATTTCTCGAACCCGTCCCCATACCCCCGGGGGAACCATGATCTTATGGACAATGGTCTTTGATTCCTGGACGATTCCTAGGATGTCGCCCGATGCAACCTCGGTCCCCGAAGTCACCAGGGGTTCGAAATCCCACTTCTTTGAGCGATCAAGAGCCGGAAGCTCCACTCCCCGGGCGATGAAATCGCCTGCCCTCTCCCGGATGAGCTCAAGCGGCCGCTGAGTCCCGTCAAAAATCCTCCCAATGAGTCCCGGCCCGAGCTCAACGCTCAAAGGTTCGTAAGTCGACTCGACGGGTTCTCCGGGACGAAGGCCAGCCGTTTCTTCGTACACCTGAATCGTCGCTTTGTCTCCCCGGATGCCGATGATTTCTCCAACCAGCCGCTTCTCACCAACCTTTACCATGTCGTACATCTTGGCCCCGGGAAGACCGACTGCCACAACCACCGGACCGTTGACACTCAGAATGGTTCCTCTCTGAACGTCCTTCATGGCGATTATTCCTCTCCCTGAATCATGATGCTACTCCCAATGGCCATCTCGATAAGCCTTCGGACAATATCCCCACCTTTGCCCACTTCAGCACTGCTTGTGGGAATGGCGCAGATGACCGGCAGCGCCTCCCCGCGAAGGTCCTCGAAGTGGGCCTTGATGGCGTCGTAGAACCGCCACTCGGTGAAGATGATGGCGTACTGGTTCTTCCGCAAGGTGGGAAGGAACGCAGAGAGTTCCTCAAGGGTTCGGGCAGGGAAAACATCAAAACCCATGCCCCGGAAACACAGGGTCCTCTCTTCCCCACCAACAAAAGCAAGATACGCCCTACTCATAGTAACACTCCCGGAGTTTCCGCCGGAGAACCTCCCCTTCAAGGCCAAAGTATTTCCCCTCAAGGAGGATGCGGAGATTCCTCACATCGATGGACTTGGCGAAGAGGAAACCGAAAACTGGCTCAGGGCCAAAAGTTTCCCGCCGGTACTGGCGAACCCACACGAGGAGATGGTTGTCCATTTTTCGCTCCATCTCCGCAAGGTAGGACGGGTCATTGCGAAACACTCCCTCCTCAGGGAGAACAAAGGCAAAACCGAGGTACTGCAGGTACTCCGGAACCTTGTCCTCAGGAAGCACACCAAGCTCCAGGAACTCCTTCTCCCCAAGAAGGGTATTCTCAAAGTATAAAAGACGAAGGGCATCGGGCTTCCTCTCTTGGTAACGGGCACGAAAAACTCCCCGCAGAAGCGAAAACACAAGGAACGCATGGTACCACTTCCTGAGGGGGCCCTCGGCACGCCCGGCGAGCCTGTACACTTCCTGCAAAAAGAAGCGGTCAAGGATGAACTCCACACCCTGGGCATTCCCCGGATGGCCTTCGAGAAACTCCTGGACCTCCTGAAGCGTCCGGGCCAGGGCGGCGGGGAAATACTCACCGACTTCTCCACCAAGGAAACGAAGGACTTTTCGGACATCGAAAGAGGCAGGATACGTCTTTTCCAGGGGTTTCTTCACCATGAAATGCTTCACCGCAAGTTTCACTGCCGTTACGTCAAACCAAAGAAGGAAGAAGGCGGTGACATCCTCACCACTCGGCTGCTTCGCAAAGTCACTCACCAGGCCAAAGAAATGGTCCGTCAGTACCCTGTCGATGGTCTGGGGCGTGGGGAGAATCCCCTGAAAGGCTTCACCAAGGTAAGGAACCTCAGCCATCACCCGAAGGGCCTGTTCCAGGTCCTCAGCACGAAGAAGTGCCTCAAGAAGCCTCGGGTACAGAAGGCTTCGCTCAAGCACCCGTACCCGACCGATGAGGTAGGCGTAATCCTTGCTCACACTCATACCTCGACACCCTGGAAAAGCGCAAGGAGCACATCACGTTCGTTGCTCCGGAAGAAGTCCTCAAGGAGCGTGCGGAAGCTCAGGTCAACGGCCACGCCGCCCTTTCTGAGGAGCAGGCCCCGTCCACTCTGGCCTTCAAGCACTCCACCAAAGGAGAGATGGTACCCCAGGCTCCTGTTGACCTCTTCCACGAACTGGGGCCCCAGGCGCCTCGCCTCCTCGGGGAACATCCACACTTCCTCGTCACCGCTCTCCACAGAACGAGAGAGCACACCCTTCCACCAGGATGCGTACTCTGTTTCGACGGCTGCAAGAAGACGAGCTTCGAGTTCCCTCCAGAGCATCTGCAAAGCTTCCTGTTTGACTTTAGCCAGTTCATTCCTGCCCCAGAGTCTCGCCTCTGCAATCATTCGCTGTGCCTCGAGCTCAGCCTCACGCTTTTTGCCTTCAAGAAATGCGGCCACCTCTTTCTCCAAGGCTTCTTTTGCCCTTTCTTTCCGCAAGGCCGCTTCTTTCCGAGCATTCCCAAGGATGGTCTCTTTTCGGGACGCCGTTTCTTCTTCAATACGCCTCAGAATATCCTCAAGAGGCATGTCCTCACCCTCTCAGAGCTTAATGGAGTTGAGGAGAAGGATTGTCGCAAGGAGAGACAAAACGGCATACGTCTCAACCATTGCCGGGAGAATGATGGCCTTCCCGGTTTCTTCAGGACGGCGAGCAATAAGGCCAATGGAGGCCGCAGCGGTCTTCCCCTGAGCAATGCCGGAGAGAAGCCCCACAATGGCGACCGGAAGACAGGCGAACATAATCTGCATTCCCTGGGCAACAGTCACCGAAACCGGTGTTCCTCCAAAAAGGCCAAGCTTAATGAGCACCCAAAATCCTGCAAGAAGCCCGTAAATGCCCTGTGTTCCGGGAAGAGCCTGAAGGAGCAGTACCTGCCCGAATTTTCCAGGATCCTCGGTCATAACCCCTGCGCCGACCTGCCCGGCAATGCCAACACCTATCGCCGAACCGATACCTGCAAGACCAATGGCCAGCGCCGAGCCAAGCAGTGCAAAAACCAGTCCATCCAAAAGCACAGGCAACAACCCCCTTTACTGTACTTTAACGTACTTTGTCCTGTAGCTGAAGGGCTGGAACTCTTTCCCTCCGTTCTCGTAGAACTTCGTGAAGAACTCCACATACTGCAGACGAGCTGAGTGCACAAAGGCTCCGAGGCTGCTCATAACCAGGTTGAAAACGTTGAAAAGTAAAGCCACAAAAAGCCCAATGAGCCAGCCGATATACGGAGAACCCCCAAAGAGCACTCCCAGGGTTCGGGCAAGGATGGCGATAATGGAGCTTGAGAGGCCCAGGGCGAAAAGTCGGGAATAGGAGAGAACGTCCCCAAGGTAGGAGATGACTCCATAGAGGCTCAGTATTCCTGAGAGCACCTTCATGACGGGATTCTTCTTCTGCCTCCCCTGAGTAGCCACAAGGAACAGCGCCGTCCCCACAAGAAATGGCAGGGCAAAGGGCTTCAGCAAGGCAAACTGCGTTGATCCGATATAGACCACAATGGCAAGGAGAAAGGCAAACCACCCGAGCTGGTCCATGATGGCCGAGGCATAGTTCTTCCTTCGCCACTCCTTGACGAAGCTCACGAAAAGCCCCACGAGCACCTGCACAAGCCCAAGCAGGAGGGAAAAGACGAGCATGGGCAGGGGATTTGTGATCGGGTCAATGATGGTGAGCGACCGCTTGAAGCTCGTTACAGCACTTAAGGCCTTCGGCAGGTGGTCAAAGGTATCCCCAAGCCAGGAACCCGTTCCCATACCCACGAGGATGGAGGCTACTCCACCCCAGCCAAGCATATGGAAGAAACGCTTTGTGCCCTCGGGGACTTTCAAAAACCCTGGGGCCAGAAATCCAAGAAGTGCCAGGATAAGACCGTAGATGACGTCTCCAAGACAGATGCCAAAAAATAAGAAGAAAAAGGGAGCCAGGAAAGGCGTGGGGTCGAGTTCCCAGTAGTTCGGAAGACCGTAGAGTCTTGTCAAAACCTCGAAGTTCTTTGTCCAGGAACCGTTCCGGAGATCTACGGGGACGTTCTCACCCGGTTGCGGATCCCTTGAAAACAGCACCCATTCGTTCCCCAAAGCCTTCAGGGATTGTTCAAGCTTTCCCATATCTTCAGTGCGTGCCCACCCGCTGATGACCACGGTCTCCCTGGTATGGAGGATTTCCTGTTCTTTCCGCCGGCGCTCAAGAAGTGAGGCATAGTAATCGTAAGCAAGCTTCAGGTCCCGCTCAAAACGGGCATACAGGGCCGCCTTTTCAAGGAGCTTTTCGCGCTCTCTGGTAAGCTCCGCCATGCGGGCTCTAATTCTCTCGCTGGCCTCCTTTGGGGTTCCCTCAAAAGCCTGAGGCAACACCACAGGGGTAGCACCAATCTCCTGGAGGACTTCCTCAAGATGAAGCAGGAAGTCCCGATGGGCAACGAGGAAAACAACCACATTTCGCCCCCGAGAGGGGAACGTTTCACAGAACCAGAGCGAGCCCCGTTCCCGGAGCTTCGACTCAAGGTGTGCCTTTTTCTCCGGGGGGATTTCGAGAAGGATACTCCGGGTATAACGGGTTTCCCCAAGATCCTCAAGAGGAATGGGAAGGTGTTCGAAGCGGCTCAGAAATTCAAGGTGCGCCACCAGACGGTTGAGCGTCGTTCGGATTCCGTTCAGCTGTTCTTCAAGAGACGCACAGGCCCGGTATACCGGACTGTGGTTAAAACGGCACTGGAGGAATTCTTCCTTTGTGACCTCCAGGGGCTTGGGGAAGAACGATTCAAGAAAGGAAGGCTTGTCCTGGCGATATCGCTCCAGGAAATCAAGGCAGTACCGGATTTCGCCTAAGGTTCGCTCGATCTCTTCCGTAGCAACTGGGGGCTTCTCGCTTTGGAGGGCAAACTCCTCTTCCACTGCAATTTCCAGAACCCCGAGATCCTGCAAAAGCGCAAGGATTTCCGCTTCCTTCTCGCGGTGAGCAACAATGCTCACTCGCTGCATGCTACTTATGGGCATAGGCCTTCTGCACCTTCCTCACAAGCTCTTCAGCAACCCTTGGTACCCGTTCCATGAGGGTTGCTCTCAACCTCTGGGCCCTCTCTTCAAATGCTTTCCGAATACCCTCGGCTTCCTTCCCTGCCTCAGCGAGAATGGCTGTCTTCAGCTCTTCGGCTTTTCGCATCGCCTCCTGGAACATTTCCTCCCGGAGGCGAGCAACCTCCAATTCTACCTGACCGAGAATCCTCGATGCTTCTCGTTCCGCCTCCCGAATCTCCTTCTCCTTCTCGGCTTCAAACCTTCGAATGCGATCCACAACTTCCCCGATCATGGCAGGAACCCCCGAAGCAAAATTCGGAGAGTATATTACCAGAAGGACCAGTCTTTGACAAGAAATAGTACAGGTTCGAAGCGTCAACTTATTGTTTTTGAAAACCCTCTCCATGGCTTCATTTCCTGATCTCCCTTCCTTTCCCTCACGCATTTTCATGTCACAGGGACCCAGGACATACTTTGGGTCAAGGCCTTAAGGGTCATACGCAGAGCACTCACCGGTTCTCGCATCACCGGGATGGTGTTCGAGATCTCCCGGAACACCTCTTTCCCCTCTCCTGCTCTTCCTTGATGGTCTCAGGGGTCATGGTGAAGGGAGGGAGCTTCTTCCTTTGGGTTCTCAGAACGTCACGCCGCACTGAGCACCGTTGAATTTCAAGGTTTCAAGAGCCATGGGATGGTAGGAGAGTTGAGCTGAAAGGGTAGGCTTCCATGGGCCTCGGCACTGACTGCAACCTGGGAGTTTCTGGCATTCTGGATTCCTTCCGAGTTTCCGGAGAGGTACCTGCAGAGGTCTTCCAGTTCTCTTATTGTGGACCAGCTGCTTCACCACCTCAGAGCTGACGGTGCATTCTTTGTTTTGGGGAAGGATTGCTCTCTGGTAGGAGAGCTCTGTGGCCCTCTCGAGGACCAGGGCTAAACCAACCTGGTCATCGAGGAGGTACCGGTATTCCCGGGTTTTCTTCTTCCGGTAGCAGGTCCTCCTTGAGGCGACATCCCCAAAGAGGGTGAGGTGGTATTCACGGCCCAGAGCTTCTCTGCAACCTCCTGGAAATCCATCCTCTCCTCCAGGAAGTGGAGAGAAAATTCCAAAATCCTCTGGAACTCTGATACCCATGGGGCCTCACCTCCAGGGTCAAGACTCCTTCCATACTCTGAGCGGTACGATTTGTTTTTTCAGGCCGGAATCCCTACAATAATCATCAAAAGAGAAGGAGGCGATACGATGAAGGCGCTTGTGCTCTACTATTCCCGAACAGGAGTGACGGAGAAGATGGCCAGAACCATTGCCCAGTCTCTGCAGGAAGAGGGATTTCCTGTGGACCTCTTCAATGTTACTCAGTTTCCCCTCGAGACTCTGCCCTCCTACGACCTCATCATCGTGGGTTCTCCGACGTACTACGGAACCATGGCAGCGGAAGTAAAGAAATTCCTCGACGAGAGTGTGCGCTTCCATGGAGACCTCGAGGGAAGAATCGGCGGAGCCTTCGCCTCCTCGGCAAATCCCGCAGGGGGCAACGAGACCACCGTCCTTTCCATTCTTGAAGCCCTGCTCATCCACGGAATGGTCGTTAAGGGGATGTCCGAGGGGAGCCATTACGGTCCTGTGGCCATTGAGGAATTCGACAGGCGGGCGGAAGAAGAGTGCCGAACGTACGCCAGAGATCTTGCCCGTCTCACGAAGGCTCTCCGGTCCAGAAAGGAAGGACAATAAAACCTTCCTCATCTCCAAAAGTTCGCAGCGCATCCTTTCCATACTGACCGGCGAAAAGGGCCGTACAGGCGCAGAGAAAAGCGTCAAAGCGGTCCTTCTTCCCCGGGGAAGGACACAGGCAGGCCGAAAGGCATTCTTCAAGGTTCTCAATATGCAGGGGGGAACCTTCCCCCCTGAAGAGTTCCCCGAGTTCCCGGAAACGCCTGAACCTGTAGAGGGCAAGTCCTGTGTTTCCGAAAAACCCGAGGATGGAGAGGGGAGGAAAGACCTCAAGGGCGTGCCGGTGCTCCTTTGAGAAATCAAGGGAAAGGGAGAAGTTCCGTCTCACACTCTCCCAGAAGGGGAGGAGCGCCGGGTATCTCTTGCGGGCTATGCTGAGGTTGATAGGCAGAACGCCAGAGTGTCTTCGACGAAGCCAGGGAAGAAGTTCTTTCTCTGCGGCCCGCAATCCTTTCTCCACGGTCACAAGAAGCGGGGCATCAAAGGCAACAATGCTTCCGGGGGGAAGGGCACGGAGGTATTCCTCCCACTCCCTAAGGGTCACAAAGGAAAAGAATTCCCTCCACAGGCACTTCTTTTCCCGCTCAAGGACGCACACCCAGGAAGGCCTCCGAAACCCCCAGGCCAGGTCAACGCCGAGGAACTGCACGGGCTATCTCCAGAACGAACTTTCCGATGTCCTTTTCCAGGGGAACAGGGTATTCCCCGGTGAAACAGGCAAAACAGTACTGCTCTGCAGGCGGCATGAGGCTTTTCTGTAACCCCTCAAGAGTGATGTACCGGAGGCTGTCAAGGCCGAGGAACTTCCGGATCGCCTCAAGGTCCATCCGTGCGGCAAGAAGCTCGTCTCTTGTGGGAAAGTCGATGCCGTAGAAGCAGGGAAAACGATGCGGGGGAGAGCTCACCCTGAGGTGAACCTCCTTGGCTCCTGCTTCCTTGAAGGTGGCGATCCTCTGGGAGGAGGTGCTCCCCCGAACAACTGAGTCCTCGATGATGATGACCCGCTTCCCCCGGATGAGGTTCCGCAGGGGGTTCAGCTTGAGCCTTACACCCAGGTCACGGAGATCTTGAGTGGGCTGAATGAACGTCCGGCCCACATAGGGATTCCGCACAAGGGCAAATCCAAGGGGAATGCCTGAAGCCTCGGAGAACCCCAAAGCGGCGAAGAGCCCGGAGTCTGGCACAGGAACTACCATGTCCGCCTCACAGGATTCCCCCTCTGCCAGGGCCATACCCATGCGTTTCCGTGCCTCATAGACGTGGTTACCGAAGACAGTGCTATCGGGACGGGCAAAATAGATGAGCTCGAAAACGCAGAATGCCTTTCTCGAAGAGTAGGCATAGAAAAACGAGCGGGGGCCGTTCTCATCGATGACGAGCATCTCTCCCGGTTCAATCTCCCGGAGGAATGCCGCTCCCAGGACATCAAACGCACAGCTCTCAGAGCTCACGAGATACCCCCCGTCAAGTCTCCCAAGGGCAAGGGGTCGAAATCCCCAGGGGTCTCGGACAGCCACAAGGGCATTCGCAGAGAGAATCCCCAGGGAAAAAGCTCCCCGCACCTGCCAGAGAGCTTCCTTCAGTGCATCTTCAAAGCCCTCAAAGGAACTCTGGGCGACAAGATGCAGGATGAGCTCTGTGTCCATGGTCGACTGGAAAACAGCTCCCTGCCTGCTGAGTTTCTTCCAGAGCGTCAGGGTGTTCGTCAGGTTCCCATTGTGGGCGATGGCCAGGGTCCCGAACCGGCATTCCCCCACAAAAGGCTGGACGTTCCTCAGAGAAGAGGAACCGGTTGTGGAATACCGGACATGCCCCAGGGCAATGTGCCCGGTGAGCTTGTGGAGGCTCTCCGCGTCAAAAACCTCGCTCACAAGACCCACACCCTTGTGCTCCCGAAAGCTCCTCCCATCCGAAACGACAATCCCTGCACCCTCCTGACCCCGGTGCTGCAGAGAGAAAAGGCCAAGATAGGCAACCTCAGCGGCATTCTTAAGGCCATAGACTCCAAAGACACCGCACTTCTCATGCATACTTTGCCAGCGCTCCCTCCCAAATCCTTAGAGCCTCGGCAACCGGGACAGAGAAAAGTACCTGGGAACCTCGCCGGAACACGAGATGATCCCCTCCAACGCGACCAAGAAGGACACAGGGAATACCCCACCCCTTTGCCCTTCCAGCAATCTCTTCAAAACACGCAGGACTGACACTGGCGAGGGCTCGCCCGCAGCTTTCCCCAAAAAGCAGGACGTCTTCCCGGAGTCCCCCAAGGGGAGCAAGATCCACCTCAACCCCAAAGGCCCTTTCTCCTGAAAGGGCAGCTTCAGCCACGGCAATGGCCAATCCCCCTTCACTGACGTCACAGCAGGACAGAAAGAGCCTGTCTTCGATGCACTGGATGAGGAATTCCTGAAGGCGCTTTTCAAACCCAAGATCAAGCGAGGGAGGAGGACCGGCTTCAATACCGTGGACAACGCGAAGGTACTCGCTTCCCCCAAGCTCTTTTTTGGTTTCCCCAAAAAGGAGCACAAGGCTCCCTTCCTCTGAGAAACAGCCCCGCAAGGCCCTGGTCACATCCTGCACGATGCCCACCATGCCGATGGTTGGGGTGGGATACACAGCTCCAAGGGGGCTCTCGTTGTAGAAGGAAACGTTTCCGCTTACCACCGGGATTTTAAAAAACCGGCAGGCTTCACTCAAACCCGAAATGGCAGCGACAAACTGCCAGTAGCGATCCGGCTTCTCAGGATTGCCAAAGTTCAGGCAATCCGTAACACCGGCAGGACGGGCTCCACAGGCTGCAAGGTTTCTCGCCGCTTCGGCCACCGCAATCTGCGCTCCCCTGTAGGGATCAAGATAGCAGTAGAAGGGATTGCAATCTGTGGTCACCGCAATCCCCCAGGGTTTCCCTTTCACCCGAAGCACCACCGTTCCCGTCCCTGGAAGGATGACGGTATTGGTCTGCACCATGTGGTCGTACTGCTCGAAAATCCATCGTTTTGAGGCAAGATTGGGGGAAGCGAGGAGTTTCTCGAAGGCTTCCCGGAAGTCCCCGGGAAGAGGAACATCGTCAAGGGCAAGGCTGTTGACAGCATCAAGGTAAGCCGGTCGTACCCTTTCAGGAGTGTACACCGGAGGTCGCACAAGTTCTTTCGCAGGGATATCGGCTACGACCTCACCATGGTACCGGATGGTCACCCGTCCGGTATCGGTAACCCGCCCGATTACCTCGGCCTCAAGGCCCCACTTCCTGAAAATGCTCCGGATCTCCTCCTCGTGTCCTTTTGCAACGCAAAGGAGCATCCGTTCCTGGGACTCGGACATCATGATTTCCCATGCTTCCATTCCCTCTTCCCGAACGGGTACCCGATCAAGGTCAATATCAACCCCACTCCCCCCCGAAGCGGCCATCTCGCTTGAAGAGCAGGTGAGCCCAGCCGCTCCCATATCCTTTATGCCCACCACAAAGCCTGTGGCCAGGGCCTCAAGGGTTGCCTCAATGAGGCACTTCTCGGTGAAGGGATCGCCAATCTGCACGCTCGGGCGCTTCTCTTCGTTTTCGGCAAACTCCTGGGATGCCAGGATGCTGCACCCACCAATACCATCCCGTCCGGTTCTGTTTCCCACGTACAGAATAGCGTTCCCAACACCCTGGGCTCTTGCCCGGGCGAGTTTCTCCCGAGGGGCGATACCAAGGCACATGACGTTAACCAGGCAGTTCCCCCGAAAAGCCGGATAGAACCACACTTCTCCCGCAACGGTGGGAACGCCCACACAATTCCCGTACCAGGCAATCCCCTCCACCACCCCTCGCATGACGTACCGGGAACGGGGATCCTCCAAAGGCCCAAAGTGAAGTGAGTCAAGGCAGGCAATGGGACGAGCACCGCTTCCCAGAATATCCCGGATGATTCCCCCAATTCCCGTTGCAGCGCCCTGCTTTGGCTCAATTTGAGAGGGATGGTTGTGGCTCTCCATCTTGAAGACAATCGCCACGTCGTCGTAAACGATGCCGCCAGCGTCTTCTCCCACAAGTACCTCAAAATGACCTTCACGAGGCAGAAGCTCAAGCCACTTCCGGGAATGGGGGTACCCGCAGTGTTCAGACCACTCCACCGAGAACATGGCGATTTCCGTGAGCGTGGGAATACGGCCGAGAATGGCAAGAATCCGCTCGTACTCTTCTTTTCGGAGACCCAGCTCCCGGGCCACCTTTTCAAGTTCCACAACGTGCATGTCGCTTCTCCTCCAGCCATTTCACGACGGAAAGGAAAATCCTCTGCCCATCGGTAGAGCCAAGGAGTTCCTCAGAGGCCCTTTCTGGATGAGGCATCATTCCCATAACGCAGAGATTCGGAGAAACAATTCCCGCGATGTTGTTCGCCGAACCGTTGGGGTTCCAGGCTTCTTCCACCTCACCCGAGGGACCACAGTACCGGAAGAGCACCTGTCCTCTTCGCTCCAGCTTGATAAGCTCGTCTGGAGGGAGAAAGAAATTCCCCTGGTAGTGGGCAATGGGAATGCGGATAACCTCTCCCGGGGCAAAGAGAAGGGTGAAGGGGGTGTCCGTACGCTCCACCCGGAGGAAAACGTGCCGGCAAATGAACCGCCCATTCCGGTTGGGAAGAAGCGCCCCAGGGAGGAGTCCGCTCTCAAGGAGAATCTGGAATCCGTTGCAAATGCCAAGGACAATACCCCCCGAAAGCGCAAAGTCCCGCACTGACCTCATAATGGGAGAAAACCGGGCGATGGCTCCGGTTCTGAGATAATCACCATAACTGAATCCCCCGGGGAGGACCACACAGTCGCATCCCCGGAGGTCTCTATCGCCGTGCCAGAGGAACACCACTTCCTGCCTGAGCACATCTCGGAGAACGTAGAAACAGTCGTAGTCACAGTTTGAGCCTGGGAAGACCACAACGCCGAAACGCATCTCACCGAATCTCCTGAACCTCGAAGGTATACTGTTCAATAACCGGGTTGGCCAAAAGCTGGTCGCACATTTCCCGGATCCTCCGTTCCGCCTCTTCTTTTGTCTTCGCCTCCAGAGTAACTCTAAAGTACTTCCCCGTTTCTACCTCCTCGACTTCGCGGTACGAGAGGGCATGAAGAGCATTCCGAATAGTCATTCCCTGGGGATCGAAAACCCCAGGCTTAAGCGTAACCACGACCTTTCCGCAGTACTTCATCGCTTTCCCCCTTACTCATACGTGATTGCCTCTCGCCTCCCGGAAGCAGCCGAACGGAGAATAGCATCGCAGACGACCGCACACCGGTACCCATCTTCGAAGGTCGCCCCGTACGGAGCAATGTCTTTTCCACAAACAATAGCCTCAAGGAAGTGGGCAATGGCATGGACAAAGGTGTGCTCCCAGCCGATGATGTGCCCATGGGGCCACCAGTGCTCCCAGAAAGGATGGTAACTTTCGGTCACCAAAACATTGTGGAAACCCTGGATGGTCTTGGGTTCCTCCCCTACGCGGTAAATTTCAAGCTCGTTCAGGCGCTCCAGGTTGAAGACAATGGTTCCCTTGGACCCGTTGATCTCGATAACCTGGTGATTCTTCCTCCCCGCACAGAAACGGGAAGCCTCAAGCGTCCCGATAGCCCCGTTGGCGAACTCGACAACGGCGGCGAAGGCATCGTCAACCGTCACCGGTACCCTCTTTGAGGGGTCATCAGGGGCAGGACGCTCTTTGATGAACGTGCGGGTCACCGCGCTCACCGCGACGATTTCCCCCACGAGGAACCGCGCAAGGTCAATGATGTGGGACCCAAGGTCCCCGAGCGCCCCGGACCCGGCGACGTTTCTGTCAAGCCGCCACACCGCAGGGAAATTCGGGTCCATAATCCACTCCTGGAGGTACCGTGCCCGGAAGTGGTAAATCTCCCCAAGCTCTCCAGAGGCGATGAGGTCCCGGGCAAGGCGAAGCGCAGGAACAAAGCGATAGTTAAAACAGACCATGGCTTTGGCCTGAGAGTTCTTCGCCGCTTCCCACATCGTCTTTGCTTCTTCCGCCGTCCCCGCCAGGGGTTTCTCACAGAAGACGTGTTTTCCTGCTTTGAGGGCTTCCACCGAAGGCTCAAGGTGCAGGGAATTCGGCCCACCATTGTCGAGAATCTGTACCTCAGGGTCCTTGATCATCTCCCTCCAGTCCGTGTAGTACTTCCTGTACCCGTAACGTTGCATGGCCTCCTTCACCGCGGCCTCGTTCCTTCCGCAAATGGCCACAAGTTTCGGAATGGCCACAGGGGGCCAGAAGATGTAAGGGTACTTCTTGTACGCATTCGTGTGAGCCTTCCCCATAAAGGCATATCCCAGCATGCCAATACCAATTTCTGGAATCTCTCCTCCCACTCCCTTAACTTCTCCCATGGCGACAAATCCAACCTTTTCACTCATCTTCGTTCCCCCTTTCTCTGTAAGGATTGACCTCTCCAAGGAGCTGCATGATACGGTCCGCGATCTCCCCTATTTCTTCCTCTCTGAATCCCGAGAGATCCACAATGAGAGAGACCGTGATGAAATCCAGGTCTTTTCCCACACTGGGAAGCGCGATGTGGTTTAGACCTTCCTCCTTCAGTCTTCTCTGTAGGTGGTGGGCAATTTCCAGCGCCTGTTCTTTCAGGTGTACGTACTTTGCCATATCCTCATCGGCGAGGACAAAGCCGACTTCTGCCGCATCCCCCCGCACTCTGATGAGGGCAAACTCCCCAAAAGGGTAGTGCTCCTCGATGTACAGCCGAAAAAGCCTTCCTTTGGGTACAGGAATGGTCCTCCCTCCCGGGGATATTATAGCATTGCCCCGGGTGGAACTCCTTGACAAGGAAAGGGAAATATTTTATTGTTTATCTTGCCCGTGCCGAAGTGGCGGAACTGGCAGACGCGCTGGAATCAGGCTCCAGTGAGCGTAAAGCTCATGCGGGTTCGACTCCCGCCTTCGGCACCAGAGACAGGTTGTGTCCTTGAGTTCCCCCTTTTCCTTGCTGTGGTTCTGGTCTTGACGTGATCCCAGACGTATTCTGCTTGTCAGGGTCTGGGCCTCCCCTCTCCGCGTCGACATCCATTCTTTGTTAGGCTTTTCCCTGAGACCGAGTTTCCCCCGAGGTGGTGATGGTACCGGACCGCCCGGACACACCATCACCATGGACACCCAGAGTAAACCCATCCCCGGGCTCAAGGAGATAGCCGTAGAGAAGCTCTGTGACATCTTCAAGGAGGTTTTCTGATGGCGTTGCCGTCAAACTGTTGTCAAAAAGGGGTTCTTCAGGGCGAGCAGGTGGCCAGAGGACCCGATTTTAGAAGATTTCTGGTGCGCCCGGCGGGAGTCGAACCCTCAACCTGCGGTTTAGGAGACCGCTGCTCTATCCTTTGAGCTACGGGCGCACTGCTCACCTATATTTTAAACAAGCTGGAGGAATTTATCAACAATCTCCTCTAGAGATGGAACCCCGGGAAACCACTCTCTCTGAGTCAAATCCATAGCAAGGCGCTGGTACATCCAGCTTGTAAGCTGCACGAGCTCCGGGGGAAGAGAAGGGGGTCGACTCGTAACGTAGGCCTTCCAGCCGATGGGGTGCTCTGCTTTGGCCCTCTGCACCTCTTCGTACCAGGAGGTCTTGCGGTAAAAGGAACGAAGGATTTCCTTGCTCATCGGCATGCCCCGGAAGGTGAAACGGCATTCGTCAGGAGTCCCCACAACGTCAACGAGCATAAGGTTCCGGTTTCTATCCAGAGCAAGTTCGATTTTCCCGTCCTCGTTTTCCACTCCAATCCGGCGTGCTTCTTTCGTGATGAAACGGTTGACGAAAAGCACCATCTCCCGAATTTTCCGGATCTCTCCAGAGGAGAGCATTCCTAAGGACTCAACCTCAGAGAAGCTCAGGTACCGGTCCTGTTCCTCGAGTTTTGTGGAGACATCGAGAATCGGCTCTTTCAGGAATTCTCCCGGAGGAGGGAGTTCTGAAAGGCCGAATTCCTGAAGGGTGACTTTCCCCTCGGTGATGCGTTTCCTGAGGCTTGAGTTCTCGGGGAGGGTATTGCGGTAGATGAACTCAAAAGGAATCAGGAAATTCCCTCGGACGTACCGGTATACCCCGTAATCGTAGCCCGTCTCTCCCAAAGAGGGGAGAATGACGCGCACCAGCCGAATGTGCATAACGTTCACCGGTTCCCGAAGTTCTGCGAGTCGCTTCACCTCTCCCCCTTCCTCAAGGCCAAGGTAGTGGGTTAAAACCCCGAGTTTTTCAAGCTTCTCGAAAAAGTGCGCACCGATGAGACACAAAGAAGTGCCTTTCAGGGGGATGGTATCGGGCATCTCCCCCCAGTCAAACACCGAGTACCGGTCGGAGAAGACAAACTTTCCCCGCCCGGGCTCCTCATCCGTTGGTGAGGAAAGAACGAAAAGGTCTTTAACGCTGCCCACTTTCTCCCTCCACAGTGCAACCTGGTGTGAGGCTTCTTGCAAAGCACAGAGATTGTTTCTATACTTTTCTCAACATTATAGGGAAGGAGTTGAGGAATTGGAACTGGTTTTCGGGATGAAAGATGTGTATCCCTGGGAGGCAAAGGTTCGCAGAGGCATCGAAGCCCGGCTCAGAACACTCTTTGAACGATGGGGATACGTTGAAGTAGAACCCCCAACCCTCGAGTACTATACCACCTTCGAGAAAACGATGAGTGAGGAAATGAAAGAGCGAATCTTCAAGTTCCTCAACCGCGATGGGAAGCTCGTGTGCCTTCGCCCCGAGTTCACCACCTCGGTAGCCCGGATGTTCGCCCAGGGGAACGCTCTTCCTCTGCCCCTTCGGGTCTACTATAGCGGGAAGGTCTTCCGCTACCCCTCCTCGCCCTTCCGCACAGAAAGCGAGTTCACCCAGGTCGGCCTTGAACACATCGGCCAGAGTGGCTCCGCCCAGGATGCCGAAAT
Source organism: Candidatus Caldatribacterium sp. SIUC1 (assembly GCF_051549785.1). GTDB lineage: Bacteria > Atribacterota > Atribacteria > Atribacterales > Caldatribacteriaceae > Caldatribacterium. The sequence goes on from NZ_CP189974.1 coordinate 1,608,742, forward strand.
CATTACTCTGGCCGTTCTGGCACTGCGGGAAACGGGAATACGGAGCTTTGAGGTGGATATCGGTCATGCCGGCATCTTCCGGGGAATTCTCGAGGTTCTGCCCCTTGAGAGCGAAGAAAAGGAGGAAGTGCGGATCGCCCTGAAAAAGCGGGACTTTGTTGCCCTGCAGACCCTCTGTTCCCGAAAACCTCTTCCCTCGTCTCTTCCACCATTCCTCCTGCAACTCCCCTTCTTGCGGGGGAAGAGGGACCTCCTCGAGAGGTTCTCCTCATTCTCTTCAGAGAGTGAGGAATGGCAGAGGGCTGTCCGGGACCTTTCGAAAACCTGGGAAATCCTTGAGGATTTCGGCGTGACCGAGCACCTCTCCATCAATCTTGGGCTTGTGCGGGACTTCGACTACTACACCGGGGTGGTCTTCGAGGGGTTCTCTCCTGGCGTGGGGTATCCCCTCCTTGCGGGAGGAAGATATGATGAGCTCTTCCGGGTTTTCGGAAGGGACGTCCCCGCCTGTGGTTTTGCCCTTTTCCTCGAGCGGGTTCTGGAGGCTCTCCAGAAGGAGACTCCCTGGCAAGAAGGGGATAGCGCCACTCCTTCTGTCCTCTTCTACCCACCGCGCCTTCGAAAGAGAGCCTTTGAGCTAGCTGAAAAACTGCGGTCCCGGGGGATTCCTCTGGTGATGGAAGAACACGACAAGGAGACAATGCTCCTTTTGACTTCCCAGGGTTCCTTAATCCTTGAGGACCTTGATGAGCAGGCTGTGGAAAATCTCCTTACAAGGAGGACGTATGAAGAGGCTGACCCTTACCCTCCCCACAGGAAGGCTGAAGGATGACGTTGTGGAGCTCCTCTCCCGTGCGCTTTCCCGGCCCCTTGTCCTTCCCTCCCGACAGCTTGTCGTCGATGACCCATCCTTACCCTGGCGCATCATCCTCTCCCACCCCAAGGACGTGGCAACCTATGTCGAGCACGGAGCAGCAGATCTTGGTCTTGTCGGGAAAGACATTCTCCTTGAGCGGGAAAACGAGGTATACGAGCTCCTGGACCTGCACATTGGGAAGTGCGTCATGGTCCTCGCCGGGCCCGAACACCTGACAAGAGAAGCGCTCTTCCGGAGGGAACACCTCTGCATCGCCACGAAATACCCCCACGTCACCCGCCGGTACCTGCAGGAAAAGGGCCTGAACGCCGATATCGTTGCCCTCTACGGCTCAATCGAGCTTGCTCCTGCCATCGGCATTGCCGACGCTATTGTGGACCTCGTCTCCACGGGGAAAACCCTGAGGGAAAATCGTCTCCACGTTCTTGAGGAAATCACCCCCATCTCCACCCGTCTTGTGGCTAACCGGGTGAGCATGAAAACCAGAACCCTGGAAATTGAGGATTTCGTCAAAACCCTGGAGGGAGTGATCTCCGGTGCGAATCGTCCTGAAACCTCTGAATAACCTCGAGGACATTGCACAGGATCTTGTGGGAAACCGCCGGAAGCTCTACGAGACCCTGAAGGAAGCGGAAAGCGTGGTTGAAGACATCATTGAAAATGTTAAGGACAGGGGCGATGCCGCTTTACGGGAGTACACCGAGAGGTTTGATGGCTGTCGCCTCACTACCTTCCGGGTTCCTCCAGAAGACCTCGAGCGTGCGTTCCGGGAAGCCCCGGAGGAACTGAAGGCAGCCATCGCCTTCGCCGCCCGGAACATCCGCGCTTTCCACGAAGCCCAGAAGATGACCTCCTTTTTCCTGGAACGCCAGTCGTCAATTCTTGGAGAACTCGTCCGTCCGCTCCGGAGGGTTGCCTGCTACATCCCCGGGGGACGGTTCGCCTATCCGTCTTCTTGCCTCATGACGGTTATCCCGGCACAGACTGCAGGCGTTCAGGAAATCGCCCTTTTCACTCCCCCGAGGAATGACGGAAGCGTCCACAGGGAGGTTCTTGCGGCTGCCTTCTTCCTTGGCGTACAGGAGGTGTATCGCGTTGGAGGCGCCCAGGCCATAGCGGCGGCCTGCTTCGGGACCGAGAGCATCCCTCCTGTAGAGAAAATCGTGGGACCGGGGAACATCTACGTCACCGCTGCCAAAAAGCGCCTTCAGGGCGTTGTGGGCATTGACAGTCTTGCCGGCCCTTCAGAAGTGGCCATCATTGCCGACCACAGCGCCCCTCCCGAATGGGTTGCCCTGGACCTCCTCGCCCAGGCCGAGCACGATCCCCTCGCCACGGGCGTACTCTTCTCCCCAAGCGAGGCCCTGCTCCTTGAGGTGAAAAAGCACCTTGAGCGGGAAATCGCCAACGCCCCCTCACCCTTTGGACGGACGCAACCGCTTTTCCTCTACCAGGTGGAGGACCTGGAGGTTGCCCTCGCGGCGGTGAACCTCCTTGCCCCCGAACACGTGGAAGTGATGACCGAAGACCCTCTTACCCTCCTTCCGCGCCTTCAGAAAGGAGGAGCGATTTTCCTCGGGCCGTACGCTCCGGTGGCCCTGGGAGATTATGGGTATGGACCGAATCACGTGCTGCCCACGTGGGGGGCAGCGGCCTTTTCTTCGCCTCTCTCCGTGCGGGACTTCTACACCTTTTCTTCCTTCGTCTTTCCCTCTCCCCCCGACCCCACCCTCGAGTACGAAACCTATGCCCACCTTGCTCGCAAGGAAGGCCTCTTCTTCCACCGGCGGTCCCTGCTCGCCCGGGTGGGGAAGAAGCTCCTCACGGACATCGAGCGGGAATGGGAGAGGACCTGAGGGTCCTCTCCTTACTGGAACATCTCCTCCAGGAAAACCGGGAGTACAAAAGCCGCCTGGTGAATCCGGGAAGAGTAATACCGGGTCGGAAAGGGCAGGTCCTTCCCGCCCTGGGATGGATCGTACTTTTTGGAGGCGATGACGTAGCTCCATACCCCTCCGGGGTACGTGGGGACAAGACCCCAGTACAGGCGGAGGATGGGGAAAACCCCAAGGTGTTTCCAGAGCTTTTTGACCCGCTCGGCCTCAAAAAAGGGCGGTTCCATCTGGGAAACGAGAATGCCATCAGGGGAAAGGCGGTCGTAGGCTCTCCGGTAAAATTCCTGAGAAAAGAGGGGTTCAGCAACACCCCGGGGGATGGGATCTGTGGAGTCCATGATGATGACGTCAAAGGTTTCACGGGTTTCAGCAATGTACTCTGCCGCATCCCCGATGTAGACCCGTAGACGGGGATCGTCCCACCTGCCAAGCTGAGGGAAGTACTTCTGGCAGAGCTCAATAACCCCCTCGTCGATGTCCACAAGCACAACCTCTTCCACGGGATGCTTCAGGACCTCCCGCGCCGCCCCACCATCACCGCCCCCAACGATGAAGACCTTGCGAGGATGGGGATGCGTCACCATGGCAGGATGGACGAGCATCTCATGGTACATGAATTCGTCTTTCTCTGTGGTCTGCACAATGCCGTCAAGAAGGAGAACTCTCCCGTAGAGGTAGGTGTCGATGATGGCGATTTCCTGGAGCTTCGTCCGCCCCACAAAGAGCGTCTCCTTCACCTTGAGAGCCATCTGGTAGTTTTCAATGTAGTTCTGGACGTACCAGAGTTCCATTCCGCTTGCCCACTCCTCTCTCGAGTTCCACAACCCTCACGTCCTGAGGCACAAAATACCGCTCAATCAAAGGTACACTGGCTTTGGGGTCACAGGATGCACCGAGAAAAATATCCAGCGCTGCGTACCCGTACTCCGGCCAGGTATGGATGGCAACGTGAGACTCCGGCATCACCAAAAGTCCGCTCAGACCATACGGCTCGAACTGATACACGTGAAGCGCAAGGATTTCCTTCCTGTAGGTGGCGGCAAGATCCCGAAAAAAAGCCTCAACCCGCTTCGCATCATTAAGGAGCTGGGACCCCACAATCTCCACCAGAAGATGCCGCGCCACCGCCTCTGCATGCAATACCCTCACCCCCTTATTCCCGCAACAAGGAGACATCTCGCTGCACTGCGATCCCGGCGAAAGGAACACAGAAGGTCCCTCTCACAGGACGTGCAGAGCGAGCTCACCTCAAGGTGCTCCCTCAAGAGCCCCCGCGCTAGGAGATCCCCCACCACAATGCCCTTCAGGTCCACAAAGGTCCTCCCCGCCCGGCGCTCAACAAAGGCTTCGCGCCCCCTTCCCAGAGCTTCAAGGACTTCCTCCCCGACCTCAAAGCAACACGGACCGATGGCAGGGCCCACGCCACCCCAGAGCGCAGAGGGCGAAACGGAGAACAGCCTCTCCATCGCCTCCACAACCCGGGTGTGAATCCCCTGGGCGATTCCCCTCCACCCGGCATGGACTAAAGCCACCACTTCCTGTTCCGGGGCAAAGAGCAAAAGGGGTACGCAGTCGGCGACGAGGATCCCGAGGTACTGGTTTTTCGCTCCGGCAAGCAGTGCATCGACCATACGGCAAGAAGCATTGTACCACAGTTTCTCCTCGAAAACGAGGAAATCCGCCCCGTGAACCTGGGAAGGAACAAAAATTGGGCCTATACCGAAAAGCCTTGCAATGGCTTCCCGGCCACTCTCTGTGCAAACATTGTAGGGCGTGCGGCGGGTTACAAAGAAATGCTCAAGTTGCGGGAAACAGAGAAGCGATGTGAAACGGAGGACCAGAACACCTCCACGTTCTTCAAGCTGCATAGGGCGTTATGCTGCTCCATCCAAGGCACGGCGGTACGACCGCACGAGAGCAGCGAATCCCTCCATCCAGGTTTCTGTGTCTCTGTTACGTATAATGTACTCAAGAAGAGCCGACCCCACAATAACCCCATCGGTGTACTCGGCAAGGGTCGCCGCCTGGTGGGGATCGTGAATGCCAAACCCGGGGAGAACAAGCACCGAGGTATGGCTCCGGATACAGGCGACACGCTCCCTGAGGGCCGAAACATCCACTTCGGTCTTCCCCGTCACCCCTTTCCCCGAAACGAGGTACACAAAGCCCTCGCTTACTTCAGCGATACGACGGACCCGTTCAAGAGGAGAGGTCACCGAGGCAAGGAGGATTCGGGAGAGCAACCCCTGGGCTTCTTTGAGGAAATCCCAGGCCTCAAGGGGGAAATCGGCGACGATGAGACCTCGAAATCCGACCTTCCGGAAATCGCGGGCGAACCTCCCCACCCCGTACTGGAGCACGATGTTCCCGTAGGTCATGGCAATGAGGGGGATAGAAAGGCGGATACCGGCCATCACCTCAACGACAAGAGGAGGCGTCACGCCCTGTTTGAGGGCTGCAAAAGACGTTGTCTGAATGACCGGCCCATCGGCCACAGGATCTGAGTGGGGGATACCGACTTCCACCGCATCGGCCCCCTCTTCCTCACAGATCCGAAGGAGGGTGCAGAAACTCGCAATGTCAGGATACCCGAAGGTCAGGTACGGAACGAAGAGCTTTCTTTTCTTCTTTTCGAGGACTTCACGCAGCGGGTCCATGATGATCCTCCTTTGCTAAAGACCGCATAACGACCTCAACGTCCTTATCGCCTCTGCCGGAAAGGCATACAAGCACAGTAGCCTCTCTCGGCAGGGAAGGGGCAATCTTTACGGCATACGCCAGGGCGTGAGCGCTCTCCAGTGCCGGAATAATGCCCTCCGTGCGGGCAAGAAGACAAAAGGCCTCTTGAGCCTCTTCGTCGGTGGCTGTCACGTACTGCGCTCTTCCCGTTTTTGCGAGAAAGGCGTGCTCAGGACCTACCCCCGGGTAGTCAAGACCGGCGGCGATGGAATGGGTTTCCTGGATTTGCCCGAACTCATCTTGAAGCAAAAGGCTCATGCTCCCGTGAAGAACACCCTTCCTCCCCCGCCCAATGCTTGCGGCGTGTTTCCCCGTATCAAGACCAAGACCTCCCGCCTCAACACCCACAAGGCGCACATCTCCATAGGGCAAGAAGGCCGAAAATATCCCTATCGCATTGCTTCCCCCACCGACGCAGGCGATGACGTAATCCGGAAGCCTTCCTTCTTGCCTGAGGAACTGCTCCTTTGCTTCCCTGCCGATAACGGATTGGAAATCTCGAACCATAGTGGGGTACGGGTGAGGACCGACCACAGACCCGATGACGTAGTGAGTGGTGTCCACGTTCCGAACCCAGTCACGCAGGGCCTCGTTGATGGCGTCCTTCAGAGTCTGGCTTCCGGAATACACGGGAATGACCTGGGCTCCGAGGACTTGCATTCTGAAAACGTTGAGCTTCTGCCGCTCAACGTCCACGGCTCCCATGTACACCTGACACTCAAGCCCAAGGAGGGCACAGGCCGTGGCCGTGGCCACACCATGCTGCCCGGCCCCGGTCTCAGCAATGATGCGTTTTTTGCCCATTTTTTTAGCCAGAAGCACCTGCCCCAAGGTGTTATTCAGCTTGTGGGATCCCGTGTGATTGAGGTCCTCCCGCTTCAGGTAGATCTTTGCTCCCCCGAGTTCCCTGCTGAGCCTTGCGGCGTACGTGAGGGGAGTAGGCCGCCCGGCATACGTTGTGAGGTACAACCTGAGCTCCTCCTGGAACTCCGGGTCTTTCCGGTAGTACTCGTACGCCTCTTCAAGCTCTTCAAGAGGATGCACCAGTGTCTCCGGCACAAACCTTCCTCCAAATTCCCCGAAAAACCACTTCTCCATGCAACTCACCTTCCCTGCAAAAGTACAAGGAGCTCCCGCACCTTCTGGATGTTTTTTCTTCCCGGAGCAATCTCAAAACCGCTGTTTACGTCAAGGGCAAAGGGACGGAGAACGCGCAGAAGACGGGGAATGTTCTCAAGGGTAAGCCCTCCGGCAACAATGGTGGGGCAGGAAGCGGCCGAAACAAAAGGAGCGACCACTTCCCACCGAAAAACTTCCCCTGTACCCCCGCGCCTTTCACCCTTCAGGGTATCAAAGAGCACATAGGACACCCTGGGGAGATACTCCTCCACCTCTTTGAGGGAGAACCCCTCACCGACCCCAAAGGCTTTGATCACTCTACCGCCGAGGCGCTCACAGAACGCAGGGTCCTCGTCTCCATGGAGCTGGACAAGGTCAAGCTCGCAGAAATCCCGAATGCCCTGAACTTCCCGAATGCTGGAATTCTGGAACACCCCCACCGTGAGCACCTTTCCCCGCAGGCGCCCAACAATCCCTCGCACTGTTTCTGGATGGACAAAGCGAGGGCTTCCGGGGACGAAAATGAATCCCAGTGCCCATACCCCCAGAAAGGCAAGGGCCAAAGCATCCCCTGCCTGGGTGATCCCGCACACCTTAACAGCAGGCAATTTCCCTCTCTCCTCTCAGCTCAAGGAGTGTTTTTTGGGGATTCCGGGACGTCAGGAGAGCCTCTCCGACGAGGAAGTTCCGCACCCCCGCCTCAAGGAGCGTCTCCACATCCTCACGGGTATGGATGCCGCTTTCGGCAATGACCACCGTTCCTTCGGGGATGAGGGGAAGGAGCCTGAGGGTGGTTTCAAGCGACACCCGAAAAGTCGCAAGATCTCGATTGTTGATGCCGATGACTCTGGCAGAGGCAAAGAGGGCCTTTTGGAGATCCTCCTCATCGTGGACCTCAACGACCGGAACAAGACCAAGGAGTTCCGCAAGCTCCACAAAGTGCTTCAGACGCTCCCTGGAGACGATGCGGGCAATGAGAAGGATTGCCCGAGCACCAGCTTCCGCCGTCTCGTAAATCTGGATTTCCTCGAGCACGAAATCCTTTCGCAACACCGGAAGGCGGGTCTTTGCCACAACCTCCCGGAGCAACTCAGGGCTTCCCTGGAAGTGGTCCTCTTCGGTCACCACGGAGATGGCCCGGGCACCTCCTTCCTCGTAGAGGGCAAGGAAATGGGGAACGTCCTGGAACGCGATGAATCTCCCCCTTGAAGGCGAGGCGAGCTTGATCTCGGCGATGATATGGGGATGGGGATCCTGGAGAAAGGAGAGGAAGTCGCTCCGCGTCGAAGTCGCAAAAATTTGGGCAATTTCGGAGGGGAGATAAGGCCTTTCCCGCGCAAGGAGCCGCCGCTTTTTTGCCGTCACAATAGCCTCAAGAATGCCTTCCATGCTCTCCGTCCTCCCTCATTTTCTGCGCCACCTCAAGTAGCTCCTTCACCCTCTCCAGAGCCTGTCCGCTGTCGATGGCTCTCTCGACCTTCTGCACGGCTTCGGTCAGGGTCCCGGCTCTCTCGCTCAACCACACGAGGAACGCTGCGTTCACAACCAGGGCATCGCGATGGGCTCCCCGCACCTCCCCGGAGAGAATGTTGAGGAAGAGACGGGCGTTCTCTGCAGGATCCCCTCCCTGGATTTCTTCCACAGGGTATTCCGGAAAACCAACCTCGTGAGGGTGGAAGGTCAAAGGAGAGGTTCTCCCCTCCCCCACGAGGAGACAGTGGGTTTTTCCGCTCACGCTGACCTCATCCACCCCGGGTTCACCCCATACCACAAGCCCCCTCCGTACCCCGAGAAAGGAGAGCACATGGGCCACCGGTTCAAGGAGCTTTGGGTCGTACACTCCCACCATCTTGTACGCCACGGAGCAGGGTGTGGTGAGGGGACCCAGGATATTGAACACCGTCCGCACCTTGAGCTCCCTCCGTACCCCCTGAACTGCCCGCATGGCGGGGTGGTACAAGGGAGCGTACAGGAAGGCAAAGCCAGTTGCCGCAAAAAGGCGCTCCATGGCGTCCCTGGCAAGGTCAACGGGAAAGCCAAGGTGCTCCAGGAAATCAGCACTCCCCGAGCGGCTCGAAACCGAACGATTGCCGTGCTTCACAATGGGCACACCCAGGGCAAAGGCTAAAAGCGCCGCCCCTGTGGAAATGTTTAGCGTGCCCTGCCCATCGCCTCCGGTACCGCAGTTGTCAGCAACAAGGCACCCCGAGGGGATGGGGAAGGGGGTGGCGAAATCTCGCATGGCCCGTGCGAAACCGAGGAGCTCTTCTTTGCGCTCGCCCCGAACCCGCAGAATCCCAAGGATTGCTCCCATCTGGGCCTGGGTGAACTCCCCGCTCATGAGGGCGTGCATGAGGGTATAGGCTTCCGAAGCTCCGAGAACCTCTCCATGGAGAACGCGCAGAAGGATTTCCTCCTTCACGGTTTCCTCACCTCCAGGAAATTCCGAAGGATGACCTTCCCCTGAGGAGTTAACACGGACTCGGGATGGAACTGGACGCCGAAAAGGGGATACTTCCGGTGTTCTAAAGCCATGATTTCCCCCTCTTCGGTCCAGGCAGTCACCCGGAGTGAGGGTGGAATGCTCTCAGGATCAACGACGAGGGAATGGTAACGTCCCACCCATATTTCCTCCGGCAGTCCCCGGAAGAGGAAAGAGGGCAGGAGGAAAACCTTCCACCGCTTTCCGTGGCAGGGTCTTCTTGCTTTAACAATGCGTGCACCCTCAACGTAGGCAATGCACTGGTGGCCAAAGACACACCCCCAGGATTGGAATAGAGGGAGCGAAACGGGCAATGACGCTATTGGTGATGCCGCAGTCTGTGGGGTCTTTCGGACCCGGCGAAATCACGATGCGGTCCGGACGCATCTTCTCGATCTCCTCAAGGGTTATCTCATCGTTCCGGAACACGCGGATTTCTTCCCTGCTCAGCTCCCCAAGGTACTGCACGAGGTTATAGGTGAAAGAGTCGTAATTGTCGATGACGAGAATCATAGGCTTTCCTCCTTTTCCGCAAGTTGTAATGCCAGAAGCAAAGCCTCCGCCTTGCTTCGCGTTTCCTCGTACTCCCGCTCGGGCACGGAATCGTACACGATTCCTGCCCCTGCCTGAACCCGGGCAGAGCCGTCTTTACAGAAAATGCTCCGAATCACGATACAGGTGTCCATATTCCCCTGGAAGCTCACATACCCCAGGGCTCCCGCGTACGGTCCCCGGCTCTCCGGCTCAATCTCCTCGATGATCTGCATCGCCCGCACCTTGGGAGCTCCGCTGACCGTCCCCGCAGGGAAACAGGCCTGCAGCGCCCTCCAGGGGGTCAAGTCTTCCCGGAGTATCCCGGACACCGTGGAAACAATGTGGAAGACATGAGAGTACCGCTCGATTTTCATGTACTCCTCAACCTGGACGCTTCCGAGTTCACACACGCGCCCAAGGTCATTCCTCCCGAGGTCAAGGAGCATAACGTGCTCGGCGTTCTCCTTTTCGTCCTCAAGGAGGTCCCGGATGATGTCCTCCTCAGGAACATGGGCAAGGCGCCGCCGTGTCCCGGCGATGGGACGGGTGGTGACCTTCCTCCCCTCGACCTTCACCATCATCTCGGGAGAAGAACCAAGGAGGATGAACGAAGGGGTTTCGAAATAGAAAAGGTACGGCGAAGGGTTGAGGGACCGCAGGAAACGGTATGCCCGGAAGGGATCACCCGCATACGGTACGGAAAAGCGCTGGGAAATGACGACCTGTGATGCATGCCCTTCCTCGATGAGCTCAATAACCCGGCGTACCGCTGCCTCAAAGGCTTCCCGGGTGAAGTTCGACTGTACGTCACCCAGAAGGCGGAATTTCTCTTCCTTCCGGACGACCAGGGGGTGTTCGACCCTCTCCATAACTTCCTGAATCCAGGCCAGGCCACGGGAGAAATCCTCCTCATCTCCACCCCGGGCAACGTAGACGGCTCCGAGGCGGTGCTTCAGGTGGTCGAAGAAGAGAAACCTCCGCACCGTGGCGAAATAGGCAAGGGGGAAATCCATGGCCTTTCGGGGAACGGTCCGTTCCCAGGTCTTCACGGCGTCATAGCTCAGAAATCCCACTGCCCCTCCCAGGAAGGGGAGATCGGGAACCGGATACACCAGGAAGCGGGGGTACCTGCGCTCAAGAAGGGTGATAAGGTCAACGAAGTCGAAGAAGTACTCTTCCTCCTCCACGTCGAAAATCAGAAAGGAATACCGGCCCCAGGTTGCCCCCTTTTCGGCACTCTCCAAAAGGAAAAGGGGCGTCTTTCCTCGAAAGCACTCGAGAACCACAACCGGAGTTAGACGATCAGCAAGGCGCTCCGCATACAGCGGAACGTATTCGTACCTTTCACCAAGCCGGAGGAATTCCCCTCTCTCTGGGTGTACCTTCAAGCCCATCACCCCAAACAAAAAGGCCCTCGTCAAGAGACGAGGGCCTTTTCCTCGCGGTGCCACTCTTGTTGATAGCGCTTTCACGCTATCCTCTCAACCGGGTACCTCATGATACCCGTCTTCCTTTAAAGGGAAAGCCCCTTTTCAACCTACTCTCCCCGAAGGGATTTCGATGAAAAGCTCTGAGGCCCATTCACCCCTCAGGGACTACCCGGCTTCCACCTGACCCGGGCTCTCTCTCAGCCCCGGACGAGAGGCTACTCCCCCTCATCATCGCTTCCTGCGCTTCTTGCTTTTGCGTATTTTATACCATCTCAGAGCTTTTCCGTCAAGAGAACACGAGAGGAAATTCAAGGCTTCCCACGGCTTCCGGGGCAGGAACGCACTCAGAAAGCGGTGTTCCGGGAATAACTCCACTGGTCCCCGGTTGTATACCCGCAAAACTCCTGGGAGGGTTGAAGAATGCGTAGCTTTCAGGCCAGTATCTCACTGTCTGTCATGCTTATCCTCTGGATTTTCGTAATCCCGGCCTGGTCGCTTGAGATAGGAAGCGTGGTTCCTTCCTTTACGGTCGTCTCTCCCGACGGAGAGCTCCTCGGTCGGGAACAGCTTCTGGGGAAACTCAGTGTGATTTTCTACGACATCCGTTTCACCGCCTCCTCCAATAACGACCTCAAGTACGCCCTTGCGGACCTCCGTAACGCACATCCCTTGCTCCTTGAGGACCTCCAGGTTTTCCAGATCGTTGACGCTTCAAGCGCCAACTTCTTCACCCGGAGCATCTGGAAAAGGAAGATTAGGGAAAACGCCCGAAGATACGGTATCACCATCTATGCCGACTGGAGCGGGAAAATGCGCCGCGACTTCGGTTTCCATCCCAAGCTGAGTAACGTCCTCGTTGTTGATGCCCAGGGGGTGGTGTGTTACGTTTTCTTTGGAAAGGTCCCCGAAAGCGAAAGGAACGCACTCTTTACCCTTTTGCTCAAGCTGGGAGAGAGCACATAAGCGCGACATTTCTCGCTGGCCTGAGAGTTCCGCGGGCCTATTCCCCTGCGCAGAGAAACCTCGTAATCTCGAAAACTCCTGGCGTTAAATCTGGCACACCCTATTCTTTGAGGTTCCTCCCGTCCACTCCTCCGAGAGATTCTCTGCCTCTTGAGGACCGTCTGGATGGCCTTCTCTCTTCATTGCGAAGGTAGTTGGAGGGCGCGTTTCAGCAGGACCCACGGGTTCACCCGGGCGGCCTCACCGTTTGCCCCCAGGGCTTCGTAGAAAGTGAATGCTTTCTACGACGTGGACTGAGAGCGGGGACCATCACCGTCACCCAGGGCCTCACCACCTTGACTCGGGGAGTCATCGTGCAGGAATCGAAAACCAAAAGCGGGAAGCGCACCGTTCCCCTGCTTCCTGAGGTGGTGGAAGAGTTCAAAGCCTGGCGGAAGAAGTGGCTCGAGGAAAAGCTCGCTTTAGGCCTGACTGGCCAGGAACCGATCTGGTCTCCCTTCTGAGGTCCATACCGTCATCTACCCCAGGAACTCCTGGGCCATGCCTCGATTTCCTTAACACTTGACACCTACAGTAAAGTCCTTCCGAGCCTCAAAGAGCGGGCAGCGGAGAGGCTTCGTGGGTTTCTTTCCTTGAGCCGTTGTGAAACGAATTGGCGTTGCTGTCACATTGCTGTCAAAGTGGGGTTTTGCGGAATGGGCAGGTGGATGAAAGCCTTAAAAAAAACCTGGCAGGCCCGGCAGGATTCGAACCTGCAACCCCCGGATTTGGAATCCGGTACTCTGGCCGTTAGAGCTACGGGCCTGCACAGCTTGAGTATACCTCAACGGACCTCGCGGTGCAAGGTGTGTTTGCGGCAGAAAGGACAGTATTTTCGGAACTCCAGACGCCCAGTCTTTTTACTCTTGTTCTTGCTCCCCTGGTAGTTCCTCCGCTTGCACTCTGTGCACTCAAAGGTGATGATTTCCGACACCGCTTAAGACCTCCTACTCAATGATTTCCGTAACCACTCCGGCACCAACCGTTCTTCCTCCCTCACGGATGGCAAAGCGCAAGCCCTTCTCCATGGCCACAGGGTAGATGAGCTTCACCTCGAGGTTAGCGTTGTCCCCGGGCATGACCATCTCCACTCCCTGGGGGAGCTTGATCTCTCCGGTGACATCGGTAGTCCGGAAGTAGAACTGGGGACGGTAGCCACTGAAGAAGGGGGTGTGCCGGCCACCCTCCTCTTTGGTGAGGACGTAGACCTCAGCCTTGAAGTGGGTGTGGGGGGTGATGGTTCCGGGAGCTGCGAGAACCTGACCCCGCTCCACCTCTTTCTTCTCAATGCCCCGCAAAAGCACGCCGATGTTGTCTCCGGCCTGGGCCTCATCGAGGACCTTGCGGAACATCTCAATGCCCGTGACCACGGTCTTCTTGATCTCATGGGAGAGCCCCACGATCTCCACAGGGTCTCCAAGCTTCAGGGTTCCCCGCTCCACTCTCCCGGTGACCACGGTGCCTCTCCCGGTGATGGAGAAGACGTCCTCAATGGGCATGAGGAAGGGCTTGTCGAGTTCCCGGACTGGGAGGGGGAAGTAGGTGTCCATGGCGTCGAGGAGGTTCCAGATCCCTCCGCACCACTGACACTCCCGCTTGCCGCAGCCACACTCCAGAGCTTTCAGGGCACTGCCGGTGACGACGGGAACCTCGTCTCCGGGGAACTCGTAGCGGTTGAGGAGGTCCCGGACTTCCATCTCCACGAGTTCCAAGAGCTCCGGGTCATCGACCATGTCGACTTTATTCATGAAGACGATGATGTAGGGGACACCGACCTGACGGGAGAGGAGAATGTGTTCCCGGGTCTGGGGCATGGGGCCATCGGCAGCAGAGACCACGAGGACTGCCCCATCCATCTGGGCCGCACCGGTGATCATGTTCTTCACGTAGTCGGCATGCCCCGGGCAGTCGATGTGGGCGTAGTGGCGCTTCTCCGTCTCGTACTCCACATGGGCAATGGCGATGGTGATCCCTCGCTCCCGTTCCTCAGGAGCCTTGTCGATCTGCTCAAAAGGGGTGTACTTGGCAAGACCGTGCTTGGAGAGGACCAGGGTGATGGCGGCGGTGAGGGTGGTCTTCCCATGGTCCACGTGTCCAATGGTCCCGACGTTAATATGGGGCTTTTTCCTTTCGAACTTCTGCTTGGCCATAGGGTATCCTCCTTGTAGCGATCTAAAAAAGAAAAGTGGAGCCTACGACCGGGATCGAACCGGTGACCTCACCCTTACCAAGGGTGCGCTCTACCACTGAGCTACGCAGGCTTCTATTCTGGTGGGGAGGGTAGGATTCGAACCTACGTAGGCTATTCAGCCGACGGATCTACAGTCCGCTCCTTTTGGCCACTCAGGCACCTCCCCACACACTGGAGCCGGTGATCCGACTCGAACGGACGACCTGCTGATTACAAGTCAGCTGCTCTACCAGCTGAGCTACACCGGCAAGAACGCCCTTTGCGCGAGCATAAATATACCCAAAGGACAAAGCAGTGTCAAGGGTTTTCTGGAATAAAGAATTTGGCTCGTCAGCGAATGCCCCGAACCTTAACGACGAGTTCTACTTCAACCGGTGCCCCAAGCGGCAACCCCTGTACCCCCACGGCAGAACGGGCGTGCCTCCCCCTCTCGCCAAAAAGCGCCAGGAGGAGGTCTGAAGCACCGTTGAGAACCCTGGGCTGCTCGGTGAACCCCTCACTTGAAGCCACGAATCCGGTGAGCTTTACAACCTGCTCTATCTCCTCCAGGGTTCCTACGATACCTTCCACCACGCTCAGGCAGTTGAGAACACAGAGCTTCGCCGCCTCATACCCTTCCGCAACCGTGAGTTCCTCCCCAACCCTTCCCCGGTAACGGAGCTCCCCCTGCCAGAGAGGGAGCTGTCCTGAGGTCCACACGAAATCCCCCACAAGAAGACCAGGAACATATGCCCCCACGGGTCTTGGTGGAGGGGGCAAGACATACCCAAGCTCGGCAAGCCGCTCTCGAATGCTCATTTTTGTCTTCTCCTTTCCTTTCTTCCTGCTCCCTTATATAATAATCTCCAAAAAGCCACCGGGAAAGGACCATGATGCAGGAAGAGCACCTCAGAACCCTTGCTTCAATATACGGAATCGCCACAGAGTACTGGAATATCCGGGGGGAGAGGATTCAGGTTCCCCGAAAGACCCTCGTGGCGCTTCTACGGGCAATGGGGGTTGAGGATTTCTCCCCGGAAGGTCTGCGCGAGACTGCTGCTTTAGCAAGAGCACAAAAGAGCGCCCTTGATTTTGCGGTTCGCATTTTGAGGCGAAGAACAAAAAGACTCCGGGTGCCTCCTTCCTTTGTCGGGGGAGAGGCACGCATCAGCAACGAGCATGGGGAAGTGGTGTTCCGTTCGCGCGTTACCTCTCCTCTTCTCTCCGTGACCCTCCCCCCGGAATGCCCATGGGGGTACTACAACCTCACCATTGCCTCTTCGAACGGGGAATTCTCGTCGCTTCTCATCCTCTCTCCCCTAAAGGCTTACCTCCCTCCTGAGAGAATCTGGGGTATTCACGGAGCGCTCTTTGCCCTGACCACCGGGAGGAACCAGGGCATCGGGGACCTCAGGGATTTAAAGGACCTTCAGGATCTTGTGGTACGTGCTGGAGGACACTTCCTGGGTCTTCTTCCCCTTCATCTCATGCCCAAGGATGGTCCCCAGGGGATCAGTCCCTATTCCGCTTTCTCGCGGCGACTCTTTGACCCCATCTACCTTCCCCTCGATGAGGTCCTCCTGCTCTTTCCGGGGCTTTCCCTTCCCCTTCCTCCGGATCCTGATCCTTCGGGGAATCTCATCGACTATGAACTGGTCTGGCGGGAAAAAGACCGTTTCCTCCGGAAGGTTTTCCGGCACTTCTTCGAGAAGCGAACGGAGACCTTTGCTGCCCTCTGGGGGGAATTCCAGAATTTCTTGGACTGCGAAAAAGACCGGGTGATCTGGGCATCGCTGTACCAGGCCATCGCCTCTGAGGCAGGACCGAACTGGCGGAAGTGGCCCGCTCCTCTTCGGGAAAGGAACGAGAAAGCCCTGAGAGACTTTTTCCAGACTCACGAGCAGGACGTTCTCTATTTTGCTTCCCTCGAGTGGCTCATGCATCGCTTTCTGGAGAGTATCACAGAGAAGTACCGCATCCTCTGCTTCGATATCCCGGTGGGTTGTGCACCTTCAGGGATTGAGAGCTGGCTCTGCCAGGAAAGACTGGCTTTCGATTTCACCGTAGGGGCACCTCCTGACGATTTCTCTCCCGAGGGGCAGAACTGGGGATTCCACCCCTTTTCTCCCCGGAAGATTCGGGAAAACCGGTATGCCGACTTCATTGCCCTTCTCCGGGACAACATGCGCTTTGCCCGCTTTGTGCGCCTTGACCACATCATGGGGCTTAAGAGGCTTTTCTGGATTCCCGAGGGCGGCAAACCTTCTGAGGGAACGTACGTTCAGTATCCTTTCCGGGAGCTCCTTGCCATCCTCACCCTGGAAAGCGTGAAGAATGGGGTCGTCCTCATTGGTGAGGACTTAGGAACCGTTCCACGCTTTTTGCGCAGTGTCCTGAGAAGGTCTGCCATGCTCTCAACCCGGGTGTTCTACTTTGAACGAGAAGATTCGTCACCACGCCATCCCCAGGAGTATCCCAGAGAAAGTTACGCCACCCTAAACACCCACGACATGCCACCTTTTCTGGCATTCCTCGAGGGAAGAGATATCCTTCTCCGGAAGGACCTGGGAATCTTCACGCCCGAGCAGGCTGCCGTACTCCTTGAGGATCGGAAGCATTTCTTGGAGGAATGCTTGAAAAAACTCCGGGAATGGGGATTTCTCCAGGAAGACAACCCTACACCGCAGGCGTTGCTTTTTGCCCTCTTTCGGTTCCTTGCCGCAACGCCTTCCCGAGTCGTTTCGGTGAGCCTTGACGACCTCCTTGAGAGCACCACACAGGTGAACCTCCCAGGGACCGTTGAGGAGTACCCGAACTGGCGATGCCGGCTACCCCTGCGCTGGGAAAGGCTCAAGGAGCGACTGACTTACCTTGCCACCGTTTTTTCTTTCGAGGGAGGAAAGGCTGACGATGCCCAGAGTCTATGACGTCATCGTCGTTGGCGGAGGACACGCCGGATGTGAAGCGGCCTCTGCTGCAGCGAAGATGGGACTCAGAACGCTCCTTGTCACCATGTCCATCCACCACATTGCCCTTATGCCCTGCAATCCTGCCATCGGTGGCCCGGGGAAGGGCCACGTGGTTCGTGAAGTCGATGCCTTAGGGGGACTCATGGCCAGAGTAACGGATGAGTGTACCATCCACATCAAACGGGTCAACACCGGCAAGGGACCTGCGGTCCAGACGCTTCGGGCCCAGACGAAGCGGGATCTCTACAGCCTTACCATGCGACGGTACCTTGAAGCCCTGCCAAATCTCTTCCTCTTTGAGGGAGAGGTTGAAGACATTCTCCTTGAAAGCAACGGCTCGGTGAAGGGAGTTCGGGTCAAACACGGAACGGAGTTCCTCGCCAAAGCGGTTGTAGTCTGTGCTGGGACGTTTCTCAACGGCGTCATCCGTATCGGAGAGCTCTCATACCCTGCGGGTCGCCGGGGGGAGTTCCCCGCCCAGGCCCTCAGCCAGGCGCTGAGGAGACTCGGACTGCAACTTGGGAGGCTGAACACCTGCACCCCCCCACGGCTTGACCGAAGGACAGTGGATTTCTCCAGCATGGAAGAGCAGAAAAGCGACGAGGAACCGCTCTGCTTCTCCTACGACACTCCTCCCCGTGTCTACGAGGGACAGTCGGTGTTCATCACCCGAACGACGAAAACAACCTGTGACATCATCAGGGCCAATTTCCATCGCTCACCCCTCCTTTATACGATCTCGGAGAGCTCTCCCGTTCGCGAGTGCCCCTCCATCGAAGACAAGGTCTACCGGTTCCCCGAAAAGGACCAGCACCTCATCTTCATCGAACCTGAAGGAGAGGACACTAACGAGGTCTACGCCCAGGGGATTTTCACCTCCCTCCCTGAAGACGTCCAGTGGATGGTTGTACGGTCCATCCCCGGCCTTGAAAACGCCCACATCGTTCGCCCGGGATACGGGATTGAGTACGACTACGTTCTCCCCACGCAACTCTACCCTTCACTTGAGTGTAAGCACATCCCCGGACTCTTCTTAGCCGGGCAAATCAACGGAACCTCGGGCTACGAGGAGGCTGCAGGCCAGGGAATCCTTGCGGGGATCAATGCAGGAAGGTACGTCCAGGGCAAGCCTCCACTCATCCTCAGGCGGGATGAAAGTTACATCGGAGTCATGGTGGACGACCTGGTGACAAAGGGGGTCACGGAACCCTACAGGTTGCGCACGGGCAAGGTTGAATATCGCCTTTTCGTCCGTCACGACAACGCCCACTACCGGCTTTCCCGGTACGCCTACGAGGTGGGGACCATTCCGCGGGAACGGTACGCCAGGATCCTCGAAGAAAAGCGACAGATTGAGGAAGAAATAGAGCGGCTGCACCATCTGACCATTGCCCCAACACCGGAGCTCAACGCCCTCCTCGAAAAGAAAGGCATGCCTCCTCTGAGGGAATCGGTGAAGGCTGCAAGTCTCCTTGCCCGACCCTCGATCACCTACGGAGATCTTGCGCCCTTTGACCCCTCAAGACCCTCTTTACCTCCCCGGGTCATCGAGGAGGTCGAAATCGAGATCAAGTACAAAGGCTATATGGATCGGCAGAGGCGGCAGATCGAGGAGTTCCGGAAGCTCGAAAGCAAAATCATCCCACCCGGATTTGATTTTTCCAAGGTCAGGGGTCTCTCACGGGAAGCCCAGGAACGCCTCACAAAGGTACGCCCTGGAACCCTGGGACAGGCTGCCCGGGTTCCAGGGGTCACCCCATCGGACATCATGGTGCTTCTTGCCCATCTCTCCCAGGAACGATAGGTTAGTAGAGTTCGAGGTACCTTTCGATTTCCCAGGGATGGACTGCCCGCTGGAACTCTTCCCATTCCTGGCGCTTGGCCTTGAGGAAGTAGTCGAGAATGTGGGGAGTCAGGGCACTCTTGACGACCTCGTCCTTCTCCAGCGCACAGAGAGCCTCTCCAAGGCTTCGCGGCAGATGACGGATGCCCCACTCCTCCCGCTCTTCAGGGGTGAGGTCGTAGAGATTGACGTTATTGCAGGGACGGCCAGGATCAAGCCCCCGTTCAATACCGTCAATCCCGGCTTTCAGGATGACAGCAAAGGCAAGGTAAGGATTGCAGGAAGGGTCAGGACTGCGGAACTCAGCCCGTGTCCCCTTCCCCCGCTGAGGCGGAACCCGAACCAGAGGACTCCGGTTTTTCTCGGCCCAGGCAATGTACACGGGGGCTTCATACCCTGGAACGAGACGCTTGTAGGAATTCACCAGGGGGTTGGTGATGGCAGTGATGGCAGGAGCGTGCTCAAGAAGACCCGCGATGAAGCCCTTGGCAACACGACTCAGGCCATCGGGACTCTGAGGGTCGTAGAAGAGGTTCTCCTCACCCCGGAAGAGCGAAAGGTGCGTGTGCATTCCTGACCCGGGAACGCCATAGAGGGGCTTGGGCATGAAGGTTGCAATGTACCCCTTTCGAAGGGCGAGGGTCTTCACCGCGAGTTTCAGGGTGATGAGATTATCGGCGATTTTCAGGGCGTCACCGTACTCAAAGTCGATCTCATGTTGCGACGGGGCCACCTCATGGTGCGAGGCTTCAATCCGGAAACCGAGCTCCTCAAGAGCAATGACCATATCCCGCCTGAGGCTTTCCTCGAGGTCAAGGGGTAAGAGGTCGAAATAGCTCCCATGGTCGCTCGTCACCACCCGTCCTCCTTCGTGTTTCAGGATAAAGAATTCCGCCTCTGTTCCAACCTTCAGTTCATACCCTTTCTTCCGCGCCTCCTCAAGGACCCGCTTGAGGTTGGTTCGAGGGCAGCCTTCAAAAGGACTGCCGTCGGGCCGGCGAACATCGCAGATCACCCTGGCAACCCGTTCCTCCTCCCAGGGGCAGACGATGAACGTATCAAGATCAGGGACAAGCTTCATATCCGACTCCTCAATCCGGACAAACCCCTGAATGGAGGAACCGTCGAAATTCACCCCTTCTTCCAAAGCCACTGGGAGCTTCTTCGCCGGAATTTCGACATTTTTGGGAATACCCAGAACATCCACAAATTGTAGACGTACAAAACGGATACCCGCTTGCTCAACCTCTTGAAGGACTTCCCGAACTTCCCGCATCGTTCATCGCCTCTTTTCTCCCACAAGCTCTCTGAAGCTTTTCTGCCACTCCTTCTTGAGCCCTGCGATTTCCTCTTGTTCTTTCTCCACATACGCCCTTCCTTCGGCGCACATTCTCAGGACTTCCCCAGGTGCGGTGCTCCCAAAAGTGGACTTCCGGGCTACAGATCTCTCCTCCAAAACCACCATCTGTACTCCCTCATCGAAAAGATGGGCCCATTCCCCAAAGTCCTCGGGCACAAGGTCCTTGAGCGTTCTGCCCTCTCCAATGAGTTTCCGCACCACCCTTCCCACGAGCTCATGCGCCTTCCGGAAAGGTAGTCCCCTGGTAACAAGGTACTCACAGAGGTCTGTGGCGGTTAAGAATCCCTCTTCAAGGGCTCTCCGCATGCGCTCGGGCTGGGGGAAAACATGGTTCACAAGCCGCGTTGCGATGACCACCACTCCCAGTCCCTCGTTCACCGCCCGGAAAAGAGGACGCTTATCCTGCTGGAGGTCGCGGTTGTAGCTCAAAGGCAGGCCCTTCAGGGTCACTGCAAGGCTCACCCAGGAGGAGAGGATTTCTCCGGCCTTCCCCCGGATAAGCTCGGCAACGTCAGGGTTCTTCTTTTGAGGCATGATGCTAGACCCGGTGGTGAAAGCATCGTCAATCGTGAGGAAGGAGAAGAAGGGTGTGCTCCAGAGGACCACCTCCTCGCCAAAACGCGAAAGGTGTAGTGCGAGAACGGCGAGGGCATGGAGCACATCGAGAATGAAGTCCCGGTCAGAGACGGCGTCCATGGCGTGGTCCTGAACCCGCGGGAAGGCGAGGAGCTCGGCCACGAAAAAGCGATCAAGGGGGAGCGACGTTCCGCAGAGGGCAGCCGAACCCAGGGGGGAAACGTTGACCCGGCGCAGGGCTTCTTTCAGACGCTCGATATCCCTCTGGAGCATGAAAAAGTAGGCCAGAAGATGGTACGAGAAGAGCACAGGCTGCGCGGGTTGCAGATGGGTAAAACCGGGCATCACGATATCCCGGTATTCTTCTGCTCTGCGGAGGAGGGCGCTCTCAAGAGCGAGAACCCCCTCTATGCACTCTGCAACCTTCTCCCGGAGATACAGCCGTTCGTCAAGAACTACCTGGTCGTTCCGGCTTCTCCCGGTGTGGAGTTTTCCGGCGACTTCTCCAACCCGTTCCCTGAGCGCAATCTCCACGAGGCTGTGCACATCCTCAAAGGGTGAGGGATCGATCCGCCCGTCCTCAAGGTCACGGTAGACCTCCCGAAGGCCAGAGACAAGGCGATTTTTCTCGTCCTCGCTCAAAAGCCCTGCCCTGGCAAGGCCAAGGCAGTGGGCAATACTCCCCCAGATATCATAGGGGTACAAGAGGTAGTCATCCCCGATAGAGGTCGAAAAGGAGAAGACCTCGGCATCGAGGTCCTTCTCCATCCGACTTCCCCACAGTTTCATGTCACTCACCCTGTTTCTTGCGACAGCGCCTCAGGACTACCGCCTGCGTCCGGGAAGGAAGGCCCCAGATGGTGATGAATCCCTCGCTGGCTTTGTGGTCGAAGAGGTCCCCCTTGTCGTAGGTGGCAAGGGCAAAGTCGTAGAGGGAGTACTCGGATTTCCGCCCCACAACACGCATGCTACCCTTGTAGAGCTTGATCCGAACCGTTCCGGTAATCCTTCGGGCAAGGCTCCGCATAAAGGCGTCAAGGGCTTCCCGAAGCGGCGAGTACCAGAGACCTTCGTAGACGAGCTGGGCATACCGCTCCTCAAGGTACGGCTTAAAGTGCGTGACCTCCCTCGGGAGGATGAGCTGCTCCAGATCGCGATAAGCCTCAAGAAGAATAAGGGCCGCCGGACATTCATACACCTCACGGGATTTGATCCCCACAAGGCGGTTCTCGACATGGTCAATTCTCCCAAAACCGTGTTCTCCCCCGAGGCGATTGAGTTCCTCCACGAGATTGACCAGGGAGTAGTACTGCCCCTTAAGGAGTCTGGGCACACCCTCTTCAAAACCAATCTCAACGTACGCCGGTTCATCAGGAGCCTCCAGGGGATTCCTGGTCCAGGCAAAAACGTCTTCGGGAGGTTCAACCCAGGGGTCCTCAAGCACACCGCATTCGATGCTCCGTCCCCAAATATTCTGGTCGATACTGTACGGCCGTTCAAGCGTGACGGGCACGGGGATTCCATGAGCACTGGCGTACTCTATTTCTTCCTCCCGAGTCCATCCCCACACCCGTGCCGGAGCAATCACCTTGAGGTCAGGATTGAGCGACGCCACAGCAACCTCAATCCTCACCTGGTCATTGCCCTTCCCGGTACAGCCATGGGCCACCATAGTCGCGCCTTTCTCCTCGGCCACCTTCACCAGGTACTTGGCAATGAGGGGTCGGGAAAGCGCCGTAGAAAGGGGATACCGCTTTTCATAGATTGCTCCTGCCCAGAGCGCCGGGAGAACATATTCGTTCAGGAACTCCTCCTTAACGTCAAAAACCAGAGCCTCTTTCGCACCGATACTCAGGGCCTTTTTCTGAATCTCGGCGACGTCTTTCCCCTGTCCGAGGTCCAGCGTCACCGCGTAGACCTCCGCCTGGAATTCCTCCTGGAGCCAGCGTATGGCTACCGAAGTATCAAGCCCCCCCGAATATGCCAGAACGACCTTTTTGGTTGCACCCATCGTCCAAAACCCCCTTTTCAAAGACCTCCAAGAACCTCTCGCAGGACACCTACACCGTGGCGAATTTCCTCCTCGCCGATGACAAGCGGAGGCAAAAAGCGGAGCGTGTCCTCGTTGCACGCGTTCACAAGGACCTTCCGTTCGAACATGCGGTGCGCCACCTCCTTCGCCTTCCCCGGGACTTCAAGCCCCCACATGAGGCCCATTCCCCGGACTTCCCGAACCATTTCCGGGAAGTCACGACGAAGGGATTCCAGCTCCTGTCCAAAAAGCGCGCCCTTTTGCCGCACGGACTCAAGAAAAGCCTCACTGGCAATGGTGTCCACCACAACGCAGGCACTCCGGGCAGCAACGGGATTCCCCCCAAAAGTGCTCCCGTGGTCTCCTTTCCTGGTAATGGCAACCACCTTCTCGTTCACGAGGACTGCCCCAATGGGGAGACCTCCTCCCAACCCTTTAGCCAGGGTCACGATGTCCGGAATCACCCCAAAGTGCTGAAAGGCAAACAGAGACCCCAGCCTTCCAAGACCACATTGTACCTCATCGAAAATGAGGAGCACATCCTGTTCATCGCAGATACTCCGGAGGGCAGCAAGAAACTGCGGACTGCAGGGGTATACCCCCCCTTCCCCCTGGACCGGTTCAACGATGATAGCGCAGACTTCTTCTTTGAGGAGTCGCCGGACGCTCTCGATGTCGTTGAGATCCGCAAAAGAAATCCCCGGCGGGAAGGGATCAAGGTCCTGGTGGAACTTCTCCTGTCCGGTCAGGCCCAGGGTAAGCAGCGTCCTCCCGTGGAAGGACCGGCGAAAGGCGATATAGGCGTACCGGTTGCCGTGCTTTCTCTTTCCGTAGAAACGGGCCATCTTGAGGGCCACCTCGTTCGCCTCGGCACCGCTGTTGACGAAGAAAACCCTTGCAAAACCAGAGTACCGGACAAGGCGTTCAGCAAGCTCCACCTGGGGAACGTTGTAGTAAAGGTTGGAGGTATGGATCACCCGTTCTACTTCGTCGTGAATGGCTTCCTTGAGAGGTCGGTAATCGTATCCCAGGAGGTTGACCGAAATGCCCCCAACAAGGTCAAGGTACGCATGTCCCTCAGGGTCGAAAAGATAGGACCCCCTTCCTCCGGTGAAAACCACTGGCATCCTCTGGTATGTCCCCAGGAAATACCGTGCTTCCTTCTCGATAACTTCAAGTGATGTCACCATCTTCAGGATCCCTCCAGGACAATCCTTGTGCCGGAAAGCCTTCCTCCCCTGCAGAGCTCAGGAAGGCGCACAACCTCACTTCCTTCGCTAATGAACACCTCACGAACGCACCCCCTGAGGATGCGCAGCAGGGCCTGGAGCTTAGGAACCATCCCCCCGCGTATCCTCCCCTCCGCAATGAGGCGTTCCATCTCTGCCGGGGTCAGGGTTGCAATCAGGGAATCCCGATTCTCGGGATCCTGTAGTACCCCGGGAACGTCGGAGAAGAACACCAGGTACTCTGCCTGCAGTGAACGAGCAATGTGAGCGGCAACCCAGTCGGCGTTGACGTTCAGTGCCTGCCACTCTGAATCCCCACAGACTGGGGAAACGACGGGGACAAACCCGTGCGCCCAGAGGGCATGGAGGATGCGCGGGTCGACCTGTGCAACATCTCCCACCTGCCCAAGGTCGATTGCCCGACCGTTTTTCTCCACCACATACCGCTCGCCTCTTAAGAAAAAGGCATCCCGTCCACTGATCCCACAGGCTGGAATGCCAGAGCGCAAAAAGGCGCCGACCAGCATCTTGTTGAGGAGGCCGCTTAAAACCATCTCAATGACGTCCATCTCTTCTTTCGGGGTGACCCGAAGTCCATCGACAAACTGTGGTACTTTTCCCATCCTCTGCAGGACTTCTGAAAGCTGTGGCCCTCCTCCATGGACCACCACCACCTGAGCACCTTCTGCAAGGAGCTCCCGCACCGCCTGAGGGAGCGTCTCTTCATTCGGCGTCAGGAGTTTTCCGCTGACCTTCACCACGAACCTCATGGGAACTCCTCCTTGCCTTAGCTATAGCGGCTATTGATACGCACGTAATCGAGGGAAAGGTCACAGGTCCAAACACTAAAGGAGGCGTCTCCGAGTCCCAGATGAACATCAATGGTGATCTCTTTCCGGCCCATGACTCTTCTGAGTTCCTCCCGTGACGCCTCTTCTGCCCGCATGCCCCAGCGCACACAGGGGACACCGTTGAGGAAAACGTGAATTCGCGAAAGGTCCAGAGGGACACCGCTCCGCCCCAGGGCGGCCATGATGCGTCCCCAGTTTGGATCCTCACCAAAAAGTGCGGTTTTTACAAGGGGCGATTCTGCGATGGTGAAGGCACAGCGCTTCGCCTCTTCTTCGCTCCGAGCTCCCCACACGCTGACCGTCACGAACTTGGTCGCCCCTTCCCCATCCCGGGCAAGGTCCCTGGCAAGCTCTTCACACACGAAAAAGAGCGCCTCACGAAAGAGGGAAAGGCCTGAAGAGCCCTCAAGGAACACCCCACTTTTCCCGTTGGCCAAAAGCAAGACCATGTCATTGGTGCTCGTGTCCCCGTCCACAGTCACCCGATGGAAACTCCTGTCCACCGCTTCATGGAGCAATCTCTCAAGATCCTCACGGGAAAGTGCAGCGTCCGTGATGAGAAAAGCCAGCATGGTCGCAAGGTTTGGCCGAATCATCCCGGCCCCCTTCGCAATGCCCGCAAGGTGAACCGTCCGTCCACCGGTGGAGAACGCGACAGCCCGTTCTTTGGGAAAGGTGTCGGTAGTCATGATGGCCTTGGCAGTTTCCCGACTCGATTTTTTCTCCGGGAGAATCGCCGCAAGGCGCCGCAATCCCTCGTCGATTCTCTCGAGGGGGAGGAACTCTCCGATGACCCCGGTGGAGGCTACGGCAACAAGATCAACGCTTGGGATACCGAAGTACTGGGCTGCCTTTTCTGCCACCCACTCGGCGTCCTCCTCCCCTTTTTTGCCGGTGCACGCATTGGCCACACCGCTATTCACAACCACAAGCTGGAGGTAACCCCTCCTTTCCAGGTGTCGCTTCGTGACGAGAACCGGTGCCGCCTTCACCTCGTTTTTCGTGAACATCCCCGCCGCAACAGCAGGGGTCTCCGAAAGGATCACCGCAAGGTCATTTTTCTCTTTCTTGATACCGCAGTGAATGCCAAAAGACGAAAACCCCAGAACAGCATCCAGTCCTTCCTCAAGGATGGAAAAACGCTCCTGCATTTCCTCAAACCTCCTCATGGGTAGAGGACTCCCCCAGGAAGACCCACTCGCTCGTCGATGCCGAACATAACGTTGAGATTCTGCACCGCCTGACCCGAAGCCCCCTTGGTGAGGTTGTCAATGGCCGAAACGACGACGACATTTCGCGCTCCAACTTTTTTTAGACCCAGGTCGATGAAGTTTGAGCCCACCACCCACTTTAGTTCAGGGAAACGACCCCGGGGGAAGACCCTCACCCAGGGCTCCTCCGAAAAAGCCTGCTCCCAGAGGATCAAAAGGTCCTCCTCGGACACTTCCTTCGCCAGGGTGATGTACATCGTGCTCAGAATCCCCCTCTTCACGGGGAGGAGGTGAGGGACGAAGTACACCTCGCTTTCTTTCCCTCCAAGGGCTGAGAGCTGTTCCGCGATCTCGGGACCATGCCGGTGCGTCCCGATGCTGTAGGCCCGGAGGTTCTCGTCAACCTCACAGAAGTGCAGATCTTCACTGGCCTTCTTTCCGGCCCCGGAGACGCCGGATTTACTGTCCACGACAATCGGAGGCACAATGAGTCCTTCCCGGAGCAAAGGAAAAAGAGGAATGATGACCGAAGTAGGATAACACCCCGGATTCGCAACAAGACGTGCCGTGCGAATGCGTTCCCGGTAAATTTCAGGGAGACCGTATACGGCCTCCCCGAGAAGATGGGGAGCTTTATGGGGAATGCCGTACCACTGCTCGTAGGTTTCTCTACACCGGAACCGGAAATCCGCACTTAAATCGATAACCCGAGTGACCTCAAGGAGCCCCGGAATGTACTCCATGGCCACCCCATGAGGAAGGGCCGTGAAGACCACGTCGACTTCCCGGGCACGATCGAGAACCTCCTGACCCGAAATCACAAGGGTAACCCGTTTCCGCCACGCCGGGCAGTACCCTTCAAGGGACATTCCTGAAAAACGCTCACTGTGAACCCAGGAAATCTCCACCTCAGGATGACCGGCAAGAATTCGGAGAAGCTCAAGACCGGTGTATCCTGTACCTCCGAGAATCCCAACCCGCACCATCTTCTCCACTCCCTTCTGAAAGAAAAAGACCCCGCCGGACGACGAGGCCTTCTGCAGGGGTGCGACACGTGCCGCACGGTGCCACCCTGCTCCACTCATTCTGGTAACGGGAAATTCCGGAACACCCTACTTGGGGTGTTTGCCCCGTGCTTCGGGCTCGGCTCATGGGCTCTCGCAACATCCCGGGACGAGGAGGGGACTTCCACCCTCTCCCCCTCGCTGCACCTCTCCCGTGACCGCCTCCCATTCATCGCCTTTCCTTCTTGTCCTCTGTATCTCTCCCAGTAGAAGAAAAAACCTCAGACGCGTGATGCAACAAGACCCAGCTCGCGCAGAACCCCAAGAAGCTTCTCTTCCTTCTCCTTTTCTAGAGAACAGAGTGGCGGTCGAGCCTCTCCAACCTCAAACCCCAGAAGATTCAGGGCTCGCTTCACGGGAATGGGGTTCGTGGAGAGGAAAAGCGCCCGGAAAAGGGGATAGAGGCGAAGATGGATGGCCCTCGCCTCTTCTACCTTTCCCTCCTCAAAGGCCAGAATCATCTGCTTGATGTCCTGCCCCACAAGGTGGGAAGCCACGCTCACCACTCCCACGCCCCCCAGGGCAAGAACCACAAGGGTCATGTTATCGTCTCCACTGTACAGCGAAAACCCCTGGGGAAGAAGCATGGCAAGGCGCGAAAGCTGGTCCGGGCTTCCTGAAGCCTCTTTCAGTGCCACGATGTTGCCAATTTCCGCAAGACGGGCAACCGTTTCCGGCTCGATGTTCACGCCCGTACGGGAGGGGATATTGTAGAGCATAACGGGGAGACTCACCGCCTCAGCAATGGCCCGGAAATGTCGGTACAGACCCTCCTGGGGTGGACGATTGTAATAGGGAGCAACGGCAAGAATCCCATGGACGCCGAGCTTTTCGGCTTCCCGGGAAAGGCGTATCGACTCCCGGGTGTTGTACGTGCACGTCCCTGCGATGACCTTCGCCACTCCTCCGATTTCCTCCAGAGCAAGATCGAAAAGCCGCAACTTTTCTTCTTCCGAAAGCACCGGGGCTTCTCCGGTTGTGCCCGCAACCACCACACCGTCGGAGCCGTTCTCCACCAGGAATCTCAAAAGCCGGCGAAAAACTGGCTCGTTGATTTCCCCCCGCTCATCAAAAGGCGTCACCACCGCCGTGATTAGGCGACCAAAGTATCCCTCCATGCTTTCCCCCCTTTTAGCAGAGCTCGTCAAGCTGAAATTTCCGATGGAGCGCCCTTATGGCCTGCTCCATGTCCTTTTCAGCCACAAGACAGGAAATGGTCACATGGGAGTCGCTGGTCTGGAGGATTTCGATTCCAGCATCCCTCAGGGCCTCCACCACCTGGGACATCACTCCAGGGCGGTCGGCCATTCCAGAACCCACAAGAGAAACCTTGGCACAGGGTGAGGTCATTTCAAAGAGGAACCCTTCCCGGGAGAGGATTGTCTGCACTTTCTCCTTCACCCTCTCGTCCACGACAAAAGCCGTGCTCTCGGGGAAGAGGTTGATGAGGTCGATGCTCACCCCGTGTTCGGCAAGCGCCTGAAAGAGTCGGAGCTTGAGCTCCGGATGACCTCCAAAGCCCACCCGGAACTGTGCCAGTCCTCTTCGATAAGCAATACTGTACACGGGCCTTTCATGAGAGAGCACCCGCAGGCCCTCCCGCACAAGTGTCTGGATGTCGCAGATCAGTGTCCCCTTCCCCTCGTCACTCAGACTGCGCACCCGGATGGGAATCCGATATTCCCGAGCAACATCCATAGCCTTGTGGTGGATGACCTTTGCCCCCTGCTGGACGATCTCCGCGGCCTCCGTATACGTGAGCCCCTTAAGGATCTGGGCCTCGGGAACGATCCGGGGATCGGCGGTCATCACTCCTTCAACATCGGTGAAAATGTCGACGTAATCCGCCTGGAGGGCAACTCCCAAAACCACAGCCGTGGTGTCACTCCCCCCCCGGCCGAGGGTGGTGATTTCCCCGTCCTCTGTGACTCCCTGAAAACCCGCCACGACAGCCACATACCCATCCTTGAGGTACTTTGTAATCCGCTCCGGTTCAACCCGAATGACGGTGGCATCGCCGAAGGACCTATTGGTGATGATCCCCGCCTGTCCTCCGGTGAGAGCAACGGCCCGAAGGCCCACCCGACGAAGAGCCTGGACCATGATGACCGAGGAGATGATCTCCCCGCAGGAGAGGAGAAGATCGAGATTCCGGGCATCAATTTCCGGGAACTCCTCCTGAGCCAGGGCAATCAGGGTGTCGGTGGCATATGGAGCCCCTTTCCTTCCCATGGCCGACACGACCACAACGGGAGCAAAGCCCTCCTCATGAGCCTCCTTCACCTTCATTGCCGCTTTCTCCCGGAGTTCCCGTGTGTGAACCGATGTTCCTCCAAACTTCTGGACAACGATGCGCATGAATCTCACCCACCCAGAGCGTGGACTATTCGCTCCATTGCCTCCTTGAGCCTCAAAGAGGGCGTTGTAAGGGAAACACGTACAAACCCTTCGCCGTACTTCCCAAATCCCACACCCGGCGTCACTACTACCTGCGCCCGATCAAGGAGAAACTCCGCAAAGCCCAGCGAAGTGAACCCTGAAGGCACGGGAATCCAGACATAGAAGGTTGCCCTGGGATAGGGAAGGTCAAACCCGAGGGCCCGCAGGGTTTCCACCACAAGATTTCGCCGCTCCGTATACACGGGGATAATGCCCTCCAGGGCTTCCTCGACTCTTGCCAAGGCTTCCACACCTACCCACTGAATGGCGTTGAAAATCCCTGAATCAATATTGGTTTTCACCCGCCCCAGGGCCTCGATGAGTCTGGCATTGCCTACGGCAAAGCCGATTCTCCATCCGGTCATGTTGCACATTTTGGAGAGAGAGTGGAACTCAATGGCCACTTCCTTTGCTCCTTCAACCTCGAGAATCGAAGGAGCCCTGTACCCATCAAAGCTAATCTCCGAGTACGCCAGATCATGGGCAATGATGAAGCCAAACCGATGGGCAAGGCGGACAACTTCCTGGAAGAATTCATGAGGAGCCGTGCTCGAAGTGGGGTTGTTGGGATAGTTCAAAAAGACGAGCTTCACCCGCTCCAGAAGGCTCTCGGGAAAGGCCGAAAAGTCAGGAAGAAAGTGGTTACTGGGAAGAAGGGGCAGCGGGAGAGGAACGCCTCCGGCGAGCAAGGTACCAATTTTGTACACGGGGTACCCTGGGTCACTGGCCAGAACAAGGTCACCGGGGTCTACCACACACCAGGGAAAGTGGGCAATGCCCTCTTTCGAGCCGATGAGCGCCACGACTTCCCGGTCCGGGTCAAGGAGAACCCCAAAGCGCCTCTTGTACCAGGAGGCTACCGCCTCCCGAAAGGCATAGAGCCCCCGATACGAGGGATACCGGTGATTCTCGGGGTTCCGCACTTCCTGACACATCCGTTCCACGAGGAAACCCGGGGTTGGCAAATCCGGATCCCCGATGCCAAGGTCAATGATATCTTTCCCCTCTTCCCTTGCCCGGGCAATTTTCTTCTCGATTTCCGCAAAGAGATAGGGAGGGAGATTCTTTATGCGCTGGGCAACATCCACGCGTCCACCGCCTCCTTAAGAAGACGAGCTTCAAAGACCTCCTCGGCCGGTCCTTCAAGGTAGAGATGGCCATCCTCTTTCCATACCACGGTGAGTGTCCCACCAGGGAGATGCACGAGGACTCTCCGTTCGAGCACACCCCGGGCAACGCCTACCGCCACTACTGCGCAGGCCCCGGTACCGCACGCCAGAGTTGCTCCCACTCCCCGTTCCCACACCTTTACCCTCACCTCTTCCGGGCTGAGGACCTCCACAAACTCCACGTTCGTCCGTTGAGGGAAGAGCGGGTGGTGCTCAATGAGCGGTCCAAAGTGTTCCCAGTTTTCCGGAAGCTCAAAAATCACTGCGTGAGGATTTCCCACAGAGACTGCACTGAGCATGAATTCCCGACCATCGACCGTGACGGCCACATGCAGTGCGGACTCTTCCGGAACACCCACAGGAATCTCCTGAGGACGAAAGCGAGGTTCCCCCATGTCCACAACCACCCTTACAACCCGATCCCCCTCGGCGATGACCCTGGGAACGACGATACCCGCCTTCGTCTCCACCCGAAAGGTTTCCTTTGTCACCATTCCCCGTTCAAAGGCAAACTTTGCCAGACACCGGATGCCGTTGCCACACATCTCTGCCTCGCTTCCGTCAGCGTTGAAGATGCGCATGCGCACATCTGCAACCTCTGAGGGCAAAACCTCAATGACCCCATCGGCCCCAACGCCGAAATGGCGGTCACAGAGCTTTCGGACCACATCGGGAGAAAGGACGATACCACCAAGCATCTCTGGAGTGCAGAGGAGGAAATCGTTGCCCAGACCGTGCATCTTCACAAAGCGCATCGTCTCCCCCCTATTCGAGCCCCAGAATGCCTTCAAGACCGTAGTAGAATTGCGGGGCCTCACAGACCTTCCGGAGCGCCAGCAGTACCCCAGGCATGAAGGAGGAACGGCTGAGTGAGTCATGGCGAATGGTCAAAACCTGCCCTTCTCCGCCGAAAATCACCTCCTGATGGGCCACAAAGCCCGGAAGGCGAACACTGTGGACCCGTACCCCCCGATACATTCCACCCCGGGCTCCCGCAACGAGTTCCTGACCCTCAGGGGTCATGAAATGCCCGGAATCCATCCCTTCAATGGTTTTGAGGGCTGTACCCGAAGGAGCATCCTTCTTTTGGGGATGATGGTACTCAATAACCTCCACCGCCTGGAAGAAAGGCGCAGCAACCCGGGCAAAGTACATCATGAGCACCGCTCCGATGGCGAAATTCGGGGCTATCACGCACCCAAGCCGTTCTCTCTCCACAACCTGGCGTATATTCTGAATTTCGTCCTGGGTAAGGCCTGTTGTGCCGATGACCATGGCCATACGGTATTTCACAAAGACCGGGAAGTTCTTCCGCAAAGCCTCGGCATGGGTGAAGTCACAAACAACCTGAGGAGCACTCTCCTCAAGGACGCGTTCAAGGTCATCCTGTATGGGGATGCCCAGAGGCCCTACGCCTGAAAGCACACCCGCGTCCTGCCCCACTTCCTGCACATCACAGGCCCCCACAAGGACAAAATCCTTCTCCCGAGCCAGAGTCCGCACGATTTCTCTCCCCATTTTCCCCGCAGCACCCACCACACAGACACGAATCACCCTGCTCCCTCCTCAGGAATCACGTCCTTCCGCAAAAGATCGCTCAGGCTCTCCGGCCGCACCACAAGACGCGCCGTGCCATTTCGAACGAACACCACGCCGGGACGGGGAATAAGGTTGTAGTTTGAGGCCATGGAATAGTTGTAGGCACCGGTCCCTTCAACGACCAGAATGTCTCCCCTCTTCACCCTTGGGAGTTCAATCTCCGGGATGAGCACATCTCCTGACTCACAGCACTTCCCCACGATGGCCACCGTTTCCTTTTCCCCTCCCTCAACCCGGTTCCCTAAAAGCGCCTGGTACCGGGCTCCGTAGAGCACCGGACGGGGGTTGTCGGTCATACCACCATTCACGGCAACGTATTTCTTGACCCCGGGAATTTCCTTGACGAAACCCACCCGGTATACTGTACTCCCCGCAGTGTTGACGATGGACCGCCCGGGTTCAACGAAGAGCACCGGGAGAGGGTAAGAAAGGGAAAGGCATTTCTCCCGTACCTTCCCGGTAAGTGCTTCAACGTAGGAACGGATTGAGGGGAAATCCCCCTTCTCCCCATCAAGGTACGGGACACCCAGCCCTCCGCCGAGATCGAGCTCTTCAAGCAGAAGACCGTGGTTTCTGCGGAGGGCATCCATGAACTCTAAAAGGATGTCCACAGCCTTCAAGAAAGGGTCAAGCGTCCGTATTTGGGATCCGATGTGACAGTGCACCCCTCGAACGTCAAGATAGGGAGAAGATGCCGCAAGGAGGAAGGCCTTTTCGGCTATCCCCTCAACAAGGGGGAAACCGAATTTACTCTCAACCCTTCCTGTGGTGATGTACGCGTGGGTGTGAGGGTCAACGCCAGGGGTAACGCGAAGGAGAACAGGGAGTTTGCCATGAACGTACTGTTTGCTCTCTTCCAGAAGGCACTCAAGCTCCTCAAAGCCGTCCACAACCCATCGCCCGACACCCTCACGAAGCGCCAGGGCACGCTCCTCATCGGTTTTGTTGTTCCCGTGGAAAATCAGACGGTTCCAGGGAAAACCGCTTCCCCGGGCAACGAAGTATTCTCCCCCTGAGACAACATCAAGCCAGAGACCTTCCTGCGCCACAAGACGACACATTGCCCCACAGAGGAAAGCCTTGCCCGCGTAGGCCACGTGGAAACTTGGGTAATGCTGGGCAAAGGCCTCCCGGTATTCCCTCATCGCCCCCACGATTTCCTCCTCATCGAAAACGTAAAGAGGAGTACCGAACTGTTCCGCAAGGGCCACAACATCGCACTGGCCAATCTCAAGGTGATTGAGGGCGTTGACGCTCTTTCGGCCTAACATTGTCTGCCTCCAGAAACTTTTTGGTTTTATTAACACAAGGAACCGTTTCTGTCAACGAGGTTTTACAGCTTGTCGATTCCGTGTCTTCTGAGCCATTCCCGAAAGCTCTCTTCGTCCCCAAGAATTTCCTGGTCGTAATTCTCCTCGAGCTTTCGAATTTGGTCAGCAAGTTCGGGACGGTCGGCGACGAGCTTATCGATGTTTTTCTCGAATTCGTCGCAGAGGGCATCAAGGTCGTCAAGGGGAAGAGAAAGCCCGGCAAAGGGCAGAAGCACGCGGAGCGCTGCCCGGATGCCTTTTGGATTCGTGGCCTGAACATACATGGGGATTTCCACGACGATGTTCACCATCTCCACGCCTTTCGTCCTTGCCGTGACCGTCATGAGCGTCGTGATGCTCGCTGGACCTTCGTAGTTGCTGAAGCGGACTCCGTAAGGAAGGAGCTTCTCCTTCAGGGCCTCATCGGAGACGGAACAGTAGACCCGGGGTTCCCGGGTATGAGGGGTGAGGCCGCTGACGCTCCCCACGAAAACCACCCGCCGGACTCCGAACTCCTTGAGGAACAGAAACACGTCGTCAACGTACTCCCGCCACCGGATGTTCGGTTCCTTACCGAAGAAAAGCACGACGTTTTTCCCGTCGGCACAGAAAAAGTGGTTCTGGGGATAGCGGAATTCCCGCACTAAGCCCTCACGGATAAGGGTATAGGGACGGAACTGAGCTACCTCTTCCATACTCCCAGGGAGGTTGAAAATGTAAAAATCGTACGGCTCAATCTGAGCCAGGATCTCCGCCTGCAGTTTGTCCCTGAGGTACATCACCGTCCCGGTAGAGACGCTTCCACCATCCATCCAGCCAGTGAAACCCACAATGAGAACAGGATCCTGAAGCACAGGCCTCCGGTAAATGATGAGCCGGCTCATGGATTCACTTCCCTTCCTCACAGCGATGGTTCCGGTACCCGACGGGCAAGATTCTCGAAGCGGGCGAAATCTTTCTGGAAGAGGAGTTCAACCGTCCCCACAGGACCGTTCCGCTGCTTGGCCACGATGACTTCGGCAATGTTCTTTTTCGACGTATTCGGGTTGTAGTAATCCTCCCGATAGATGAGAATGACGAGGTCCGCATCCTGTTCAATGGCACCGCTTTCCCTCAGGTCGGAAAGCTGGGGTCGTTTTGGACTGCGCTGCTCCACAGCACGACTCAGCTGGGAAACGGCGATAACGGGGATATTGAGCTCCCTCGCCATGGCCTTCAGAGAACGGGAAATCTCGGAAATCTCCTGCTGACGGTTCTCGGAACGGCCGTAACCCTTCATGAGCTGGAGATAGTCGATAATAACAAGACCGAGGTTCTTCTCGGCCTTGAGACGGCGGGCCTTCGCCCGGAGCTCGAGCACCGATATGCTCGGGGTATCGTCGATGAAAATCGGGGCCTCGGCAAGCCTCCCCGCCGCGTGAGCCAGTTGAGGCCAGTCCCTTTCTGTAAGGAACCCCTTCCGCACTCTCCCTGCGTCAATGCGAGCCTCGCTGCAGAGCATACGCTGGGCGATCTGGTCCTTTGACATCTCAAGGCTGAAAATGGCCACGGGGATTTTCTTCTCCACACCGACGTACTGGGCAACATTCAGACAGAAGCTCGTCTTCCCCATGCCCGGACGAGCAGCTACGACGATGAAATCAGAGGGCTGGAAACCTGCGGTGAGGACATCAAGGTCGACGAATCCTGAAGGAACGCCCGTGACGTGCTCGTCGCGATGGTAAAGCTCAGTAATGCGGTCAAATGCCTCGTTGACCACCTCTTTGAGAGGAACAAAGTCAGAACGAATTCGCTTCTGGGAAAGCTGGAGAATGAGATTTTGGGCCTGATCGAGGAGTTCGCTTGCTTCGAGTCTGGCTTCGTAACTCTCCCGGATGATGCGCGTGCACAACTGAATGAGCGATCGAATAAGGGACTTCTCCTCCACGATATGGGCGTAGTACTCGACGTTCGCCGCCGTTGGAACAACGTTGACCAGCTGGGCCAGGTACTCCATGCCGCCAACGCTTTCGAGCTTCCCCTTCTGCCTGAGCTTCTCAGCCAGGGTCACCAAATCGCAGACTTTGTCCTCATCAAAGAGCTCGGCCATGCTCTCGAAAATGATCCGGTGCGCCTCGTAGTAAAAGTCCTCAGGGCGCAGGATTTCAAGCGCCTTCAGGAGGGCTTCCCGGTCAAGGAGCATCGATCCCAGCGTTGCCTGCTCAGCCTCAACACTGTGTGGAGGAATGCGATCAATGCCCAGAAGTCGACACCTCGCCGCCAGTTTCTTCCGGGAGAACTTTCACCGTGAGGGTCGCCGTTACACCCCGCCCGAGGTTCACCCTTACCCTGTGTTCCCCAAGGTCCTTGATGGGCTCCTCAAGGTCAATGTGCTTTCGGTCGAATTCCCTCCTGATCTCCTGAGTGATGCGTTCGGCAATCTCCTTCGAGGTCAGGGAACCGTAGAGCTTCCCCGTCTCACCGGCTTTCTTCCGGAATTCGAGAACCATGCCATCGAGGAGCTTCTTGAGAGCCTGGGCCTCCTGAAGCTCCTTCTCTTCTGTCATCGCCTTCTTGCGGCGGATGGCCTCAATCTGAGAAATACTTGCCTCCGTAGCTAAAACGGCGAGCTTTCTCGGCAACAGGTAATTGCGGGCGTACCCCCGTCGAACCTCGACCACGTCACCCTCTTTCCCAAGGTTTTCCACGTCCTGCAGGAGGATAACCTTCATGCTCTCAACCTCCTTCACCGCTTCGAGCTCAATTTCCGGAAATCAAAGAAGACGTCGAATACCCCCAGCCAGCTGAGGAGGAAAGAGAACAGCGGCTGGAAAAGCAAGAAGACGAGAATGGCAACCCGAACTGCTCTGGAGCGAATGTACTTCCCCAGAAAATAGTATACCAGAGAAAGCCCCTCAAGAAGGAAAAGGAGTTGCGTCACAACCTGGACGTTCACCCCAATCCTCCCAAGAAAAGAGGTTCCCCCAAAGAGCATGAACACCCACCCCAGAACAAAGGCCCAGAAAACAGACCTCGGCAATCGCCACTCAGAAAAGGGAGGAACATCAGGAAAGGAAAGGCCGATCCTCTTCCCAATCCACCGCCCAAGGAGGAAGTTGCACCCCGTATCAAAGAGCGACGCCACGATAAGGAGGGCAGGCATCACGAGTTTGACAAGGCTTACAAAGTCCCCCGTGCCGGGGAGATTCTGGCTTACCCAGGGTGTCCTCCGCACCGTCTCCTCAAGGAGGAGGAGGTTTTCAGTGAGTGGATTTTTTCCCGTAGCAAGGAGGGCAACGCCAAGGAGGGCAAACTTTGAAAGCAGAGAAACAAGGGTGTTGATCAAGATGATTTCAGGAAGATCGTACCCCCTTTTCACCGTTAGGCCCATGGCGATGCCCAGAAGGGAAAACCCTAAAAGACACGTCACCGCCTGCAAAAGCCCCGCAAGGGCAAAAACCAAGATACTGGCCACACAGGAAGCCAGTATCCCCAAACGTGCGTCCCACCGGATAACAAGAAACATCACCGGCAAGGGACACAAAAAACTCACCAGAATCCCCAGAACGGGAAGGTAAATGGAAGCAAGGTAGAGAATGACCGTGAGGGCGGCAAAAAAGGCACCCTCAACGGTTGAGCGAACATTCCTCATACATCGAGGTCACTCAATGATATACGGCAAAAGAGCCATCTCCCGTGCTCGCTTTATGGCCTGGGCAAGTCTCCTCTGGTGCTTTGCACAGTTTCCGCTGATGCGGCGAGGGATAATCTTTCCCCGCTCACTCAGAAACCTCTGGAGTGTTTCTCCATCTTTGTAGTCGATGTGGGCCTTCCCCAAACAGAAGATGCAGACTTTTTTCTTCTTCCGGAAGAACCTCTTCCTGGCAACACGTTCCTCACGTTCTACCGCCACTTCTTATCCTCCTCTCAGAAAAATTCAAAGTGTTTCTCTTCAACCACCGGTGAACATCCCGTAAGGCGCTTCACTTCAGAGGCCACGATTTCATACGATCTTCGCTTCTGGCCTCCCTGGTCCTCAAAAGTCCGCACC
Organism: Candidatus Caldatribacterium sp. SIUC1; assembly: GCF_051549785.1. Taxonomy (GTDB): domain Bacteria; phylum Atribacterota; class Atribacteria; order Atribacterales; family Caldatribacteriaceae; genus Caldatribacterium. The sequence goes on from NZ_CP189974.1 coordinate 1,646,672, forward strand.
TGGACCCTTCCTTCCACAAAGACCCAGTCCCCACGTTTCAGGTTTTCCCCGCAAAAAAGCGCCAGATCCCTCCAGGCAACGATGTAGAGGTAGTCAAAATACTCCCGGTTGTCCTCACTGCTCACCCCTCGCGAAACGGCAAGAGGAAAGCTCGTTACCGGGGTCCCATTGGGTGCGTACCGGACCACCGGGCTCTGGGTGAGAAAACCTATGAGAAAAACCTTATTCAGACTGGGTCGGGACATTCGTCTCCTTTCCGCTCATCAGGGCCTGGGCTTCCGCCTCCTTGGGCGTTTGAGGTTTCTCCTCAGAACGCGCCTTTTCCTCTTTCACCAGGATATGGCGGAGAATGTCTTCGGTGTACCGGGCAACCCGGGACACCTCGGCAACGTTTTTGGGGGAAATCGCAAAGCGAAGGAAGACGTAGTAACCTTCCCTCTGCTTTTCAATAGGATAGGCAAGTTTACGCTTCCCCCAGAAATCCACGGCATTCACCACGCCACCCTGGTCCACGATGGCGTTTTTCAGTTTCTCCACAATGCTCTGGACGCCGTCTTCGGCAAGGGTCGGTCGAATGACAACTCCCAGTTCGTACTCCTGCATGGTCTCTCCTCCCTTCGGACTATGGCTTCATCCAGAGAAGGATGAAGCAGGGATTCCCCTTTTCAGGTGCCCTCCTGCCACGAGGTCAGATAGGCCCGCTGGCGGGGGGTCATCTCTTCAAGCTGCACGCCAAGCGCAGAAAGCTTCAGGCGGGCAACCTCCTCGTCGATTTCCTGGGGCACCCGGTATACCCTTCTTTCAAGGTTTGATGCGTGCTGCACAAGGTACGCCACGGAAAGCGCCTGGTTGGCAAAACTCATGTCCATGACCGATGAGGGATGACCCTCAGCACATGCCAGGTTCACAAGCCGGCCCTCTCCAAGGAGGTACAGCTTCTTTCCGTCCCGCAGCGTGTATTCCTCCACCATTGGCCGAACCACACGCTTGGCCACGCTAAGTTCCTCAAGGCCCTCAATGTCGATTTCAACGTTAAAGTGGCCGGCGTTGGCCAGAACCGCCCCGTCCTTCATGAGGAGAAAGTGCTCCTTTCGAATCACCGCAACATTTCCAGTGGCGGTGACGAAGACTTCGCCCCAGGAAGCGGCCTCACTCATGGACATGACTTCGTGGCCGTCCATAAGGGCTTCCAGGGCTCGCACGGGATGAACCTCAACCACAGCGACTCTCGCTCCCATACCCCGCGCTCGAAGAGCGATGCCACGACCACACCATCCATACCCCACAACCACAAACCGCTTCCCCGCAAGAAGCAGATGCGTTGCCCTGAGAATCCCTTCTATCGTACTCTGCCCTGTTCCGTAACGGTTGTCGAACATGTGCTTGGTATCAGCATCATTCACCGCAATAACGGGATAGGCCAGCTGTCCACTCTGAGCGAGACTCCGGAGCCGGATGACACCTGTGGTTGTCTCTTCAGTCCCCCCCAGAATCCCGCTGAGTGTGGCACCACCCCTTTTATGGGCCGTCGAGATGAGGTCTGCACCATCGTCCATGGTGATATGAGGTTGGGCATCCAGCACGCGTTCTATGTGGTCGTAATAGGTGGTTCTGTCCTCTCCGCGGAGCGCAAAGACGGCAATGCCAAAGTCCTGGACGAGAGCCGCCGCCACGTCATCCTGGGTGCTTAAGGGATTTGAGGCACAGAGGAAAACCTCTGCTCCACCCTCCTTCAGGGTGATGGCAAGAACCGCCGTCTCAGCGGTCACATGGAGGCAGGCGCCCACCCGTATACCCCGGAGAGGACGGGATGTGCGCCACCGGGTGGCGATTTCCCGCAGAACGGGCATCTCCCTGAAAGCCCAGTCAATCTTTTGCCGCCCAAGAAGAGCCAATCCCAGATCCCGCACGTGATAGGTCATATCCAGGCTCCTTCCCCTCAGAATCCCGCCAGATCCCGAAGAATCTCGACCTTGTCGGTTTTCTCCCAGCTGAAATCCGGGTCGTTCCGTCCAAAGTGGCCATACACAGCAGTCTTTTTGTAAATGGGCCGACGGAGTTTGAGATTCTTGATGATGGCTCCGGGACGAAGGTCAAAAACTTCCCTGACAATCTCGAGAATCTTCTCGTCGGGGATTTTCCCCGTTCCAAAGGTATTGACGGCCATCGAGACGGGCCGGGCAACACCTATGGCGTAAGCAATCTGGAACTCACAGCGATCTGCAAAGCCAGCGGCAACAATGTTCTTTGCCACGTATCGCGCCGCGTAACTCCCCGAGCGGTCGACCTTGGTGGGATCCTTGCCGGAAAAACATCCTCCACCGTGCCTGCCAACTCCCCCGTAGGTATCCACGATGATCTTCCGTCCGGTGAGCCCTGTATCCCCTTGGGGACCGCCAATGACGAACCTCCCCGTGGGGTTCACAAGGATCCGGGTGCGGGAATCAAAGAACTCGGGAGGGATCACCGGACGAATGACGTGTTCAATAATGTCCTCCCGAAGCGTTTCAAGGGAGATATCAGGATGGTGCTGGGCGGAAACGATGATGGTGTCAATGCGTACGGGACGATCGTCCTCGTAATCCACCGTCACCTGGGTCTTCCCGTCGGGACGAAGGTACGGGAGAATTCCTTTCTTGCGAACCTCGGCCAAACGAAAGGCCAGGGCATGAGCCATGGCAATAGGAAAAGGCATGAGCTCCGGAGTTTCGTTGCAGGCATACCCGTACATCATCCCCTGGTCTCCGGCTCCAAGAGAGAGCTCTTCGTCTTCCACTTCTTCGCCCATCTTGACTTCCAGGGAACGGTTCACCCCGAGGGCGATATCCGGTGATTGCTCATCGATGGCCGTGAGCACCGCGCAGGTCTCGAAATCAAAACCGTATTTGGCCCGGGTATACCCGATGTCCCGTATGGTGTTCCGGGCAATACGGGGGATGTCAACGTAGGTCGTTGTCGTCATCTGACCGGCAACGAGCACCAGTCCTGTAGCCACAAGCGTCTCCACTGCCACCCGACCATAGGGGTCCTCGGTGAGAACAGCATCGAGTATGGCGTCGGAAATCTGGTCAGCGATTTTGTCCGGGTGACCTTCGGTGACGGATTCAGAAGTAATCTGGTACTTTCGCGCCATCCTGCTACCTCCTTTCACGCTCTCCGTTTTCCCAGGAAAATCAAAGGATAAAAGTAACACACCCCCTTGAAAAAGTCAACCAATTTCATGGAGAAGGTCAAGGCCGTCGCGCTCCGAGTACACCACCCGGGCTCTTTGCCAGAGCTTCTCGAGATTGTAGAATTCCCGCTCCTCTTGCCGAAAAACATGGACGATGACTTCCCCGTAATCGAGGAGAATCCACTCTCCGGTATCCTCTCCCTCCACATGGAAAGGACGAACCCCCACTTCCTCAAGGCGCTCGAGGATTTCCTCAGCAATGGCCCTGGTCTGAATCGGAGAGGAACCGCTGCAGAGAACCCAGTAGTCTGAAAAAGGAAAAAGACCTCGCAGGTCCAGAATGGTGACGTCAAAGGCCTTTTTCCGCTCAATGGCCTCCTTGACCCTCCGGATTTTCTCCTGAACCTTCACCGCTACCCCTCTCCCTGGCGAAGAATTCGTGAATTTTCTCCCGGGCAACATCGAGCTGGGGTTCCCAGAAACTCAACCCGTTGAGGTAAACCGGTTCTCCCGGCAGAATGTCCATGGTGACCGCTTTTTCCTCAAGACCCTTAAACCACAGAGCAAGCTGCAGGATATTCTCAAGGGGGATATTGGTGTGCAAAGCCTGCTTAAGGCTTTCAAAGAGCGCCGGAAGGTGGGCAAGTGTTGAAGGATCCTGAGCTTTGACGATGAGTGCTTGAAGGAAAGCCTGCTGGCGCTTGATTCTACCGATGTCCCCCAGGGGGTCATGACGGAAGCGAACGTACTGCAGGGCTTTCTCTCCGTTGAGCACCTGCTTTCCCGGTCTGAGATTGATGAAAAGACCCTGAGCGCGATCCACATAGTACATCGGCTTCTCCACTTCAACCTCCACACCTCCCAGGGCGTCCACCACCTTCTCAAAGGCCTCGTAGTTCACCTCGACAAAATAGGGAATTTCTATACCAAGGCTTCCCTCAAGGGTCTTTTTGAGGAGTTCAATGCCTCCCCGGGCGTATGCGTGGTTAGCCTTATCGTACCCAACACCCGGGATGAGTAACCGGGAATCCCTGGGGACGGAAAGGAGGAGTACCTCTCCAGATTTGGTGTTCACAAAGGCCAGGATGATGGTGTCACTCCGCAGGGGTTTGATGTTGTCCTGTCCCACAACGAGAATGCAAGTGTTCTCGGGGGCTACATACCCCATGACTTTTTTCACGACCGTCCATCGGAACGGAGCCCGAACCCCAAAGAGTGCAAGGGCGAAGAGTACGCCAAAACCGATGAGAAAGCCAAGAATGAGGTAGAAGACCTTCCAGCTCCGTTTCATGGCATTTTCCCTTCTTTTCGCAGCATGCTGATTTCCCGGTTCCAGGAACGGAGGCTCTCCAGAGCAATAACACCGTAGGTCCTGAGAAGGTACTCTATCTTTGCCCGCAGCGCAAGGACATACCCCATCCGGAGGTCGGAGTATGCCCACCGGCGGATTTCCCAGGCTTCAGGGAAATCCCGGCCGGGTTCAGCAATATCGGCCACAAAGACAATCCTGTCGAGCGCAGACATCCACTCACAGCCTGTAGCGTGCCAGCGAATTGCCCGGAAAATCCGAAAATCCCGAAGGCCCAGTTCCCGCTCAATAATCGCAGGAGCAGCAAAAGCATGGAAGACCTCAGGAATGGGGAAGTCACACTCCCGGATGTACGGTGGAAGGAATTCCCTCAGGGTCTCCCAGGGAAGATCGCGGGCGCAGTCGTGCAGAAGACCTGCAAGGTGTGCCCGGAAGGTGTCCTCCCCGTGAACGGCAGCAAGACGTTCCGCTTCCTCTGCCACCCGCAGAGAATGGGCAACCCGGGAAGGAGAAAGCACCACCTTGAGAAAATCCAAAGCCTTATTAATCTCGATACAGTCCGTTCTTGTAAATATAGTTCTCCACCGCCTCTGGGAGAAGGTATTTGATGGATTCACCCCGTCTGACTCTCCGGCGAATCTCGGAAGACGAGATGGCCAAAGCCGAGACCTCTATAACCTTGACCCGGTCCTTCAGTGGTCCCTCGAGGTGCTGCAGGCGGTACCCGGGACGTGTCGCGGCCACAAAAGTGCACAGACGGAGAAGTTCTTCCGGGTTGTTCCACGTTGAAATCTGGGCAAAAGCATCGGCGCCGGTGATGAAGTAAATCTCTGTATCCTCTCCCCAAAGCTCCCTAAAGTACCGCACCGTATCGACGGAATAGGATGGTCCGGGCCGCTCAATCTCCACGCGGGAAACGCTGAAATAGGGGTTGGTGATGGTGGCAAGGACCACCATGAGGTAACGGTGTTCGGGATCGGTGATTTTCTGACCGATTTTGTGGGGAGGTCGTGCCGAGGGGACAAAGACAACCTCGTCAAGCCCAAAATAGTCCCGCACTTCTTCAGCGGTCACAAGATGACCATAATGGATGGGGTCAAAGGTTCCTCCCATAATACCCTTTTTGGGCAACTCTTCCCACCTTCCCCACTATTCCCTGATCTGTCCTGAACCGTACACAACGAATTTCCAAGTCGTGAGCTCCCGCAAGCCCATGGGACCCCGGGCGTGGAGCTTCTGAGTACTAATGCCGATTTCCGCCCCCATGCCGAACTCTCCTCCATCGGTGAATCTGGTGGAGGCATTCACAAAAACTGCTGCAGAATCCACCCGGTTAAGGAACTCCAGGGCATGGGCGTAATTCAAGGTCACGATAGCATCGGAATGGTGCGAACCGTAGGTATTGATGTGACGGATGGCCTCATCAAGGCCCGCAACCACGCGAACGGCGATGATGAGATCGAGGTACTCGGTGTACCAGTCTTCCTCGGTGGCCGGAACCACCCCCGGGACAATGCGTCGCGTTTCCTCGCAGCCCCGCACTTCCACGCCCTTTTCCTGGAGGGCCCGGACAATGCGGGGGAGGAAAACAGGGGCAATGCTTCTGTGGACAAGAAGCGTTTCACAGGCATTGCAGACACTGGGACGCTGCGTTTTGGCGTTGATGACGATTCGCTCAGCCATGTCGAGGTCCGCAGCGTCATCCACGTAAACGTGGCAATTCCCAACGCCCGTTTCGATAACCGGAACACGGGAGTTTTCGATGACCGCTCGAATGAGGTCTACCCCACCTCTTGGGATGGCCACATCGATGTACTCCCGGAGGGCAAGGAGAACCTTCACGTCTTCGTGACTTTCACTTTCAACGAGCCCCACACAATCTTCAGGGATATCGCATTCCCGGAGTGCCTCATGGACAATTTTCACCAGGGCTTTGTTGGAAGAGAGGGCGGAACTGCTCCCCCGCAAAACGACGGCGTTTCCAGCCTTGAGACACAACCCCACGCTATCGATTGTCACGTTGGGTCGCGCCTCATAAATGATAGCCACAACCCCCAGGGGAACACGGACTCTTGTCACGAGAAGGCCGTTGGGTCTTTTTGTCCCATCGATGACTTCTCCAACAGGATCAGGCAGGGCCGCAATATCCCTGAGGCTAGAAACCATGGCCTCAATGCGTTTCTCACTGAGAGCCAGGCGATCAAGCAGCGCCTGTTTCATCCCTGAAGCCTTCCCCCGCTCAAGGTCCAGAGCGTTCGCTTCAAGGATCTCGTGTTTGCGCTCCAGAAGTTTCTCCGCAAGATGCAGCAGGAAGCGGTTCTTCACTTCCGAAGAGAGACCAGCAAGAACTGAAGCAGCCTCCTTAGCCTTTCTGGCAATCTCCCGGATGATTTCCATCACACTTCCCTCCCTCCCAGGAACACGAAATCATCGGCGTGGATGACTTCCTCGCTCCAGTCCCCCTGACCCAGAATCTCTTCTATTTTTGTACTCCGCAGCCCCCGAATTTTCTCTAGTTCCTCTGAGGAGTAGTTCACGATGCCCCTCCCGATAAGTTCGCCACCCTCGCCCACGACTTCCACACAGTCTCCTGCCTCGAATCGTCCCCGAACGTCCACCACTCCTGCAGGGAGAAGGCTCTTCTTCTCAAAGAGCGCTCTCTTTGCCCCCTCATCCACCACAACCTGCCCCTGAGGGATCATGCCAAAGGCGATCCACCGTTTCTTCCCGCGTAGGGAATGCTCTGCAGGATAGAAGAACGTCCCCAAAGCTTCTCCCGCAAGAAGACGGGGGAGAATCCCAAAATCCCTCCCCGAGGCAACAATGACCCCAATTCCCGAGAGGGTAGCGATTCTCGCTGCAAGGATTTTGCTGCGCATACCCCCGGTAGCAAGAGTACTCCCTTCCTTCTTTGCCATTCGCTCAATCTCCTCATCGATGACCCAAACCTCTGGGATGAGTTCCGCCTGAGGGAACCGGCGCGGATCATCGGTGTACAGACCCTCAACATCAGAAAGGATAATCAAGAGATCAGCATCAACAATCGAGGCCACAAGAGCTGAAAGGCGATCGTTATCGCCGAACTTAATTTCCTCCACTGCCACCGTATCGTTTTCGTTCACAATGGGGACTATCCCCAGTCGCAGGAGAGCTTCAAAAGTGTTCCGGGCGTTCAAGTACTTTGAGCGGTTGTGGACATCCTCGGGAGCCAAAAGAATCTGCGCAACCCTCACACCGAACTCTGCAAAGACGGAGCAGTAGTGCTGCATGAGTATCCCCTGACCCACCGCCGCCATTGCCTGCTTGAAGGGAATGTCGCTGCGCCGCCGGGTAATGCCAAGGGCACTCATGCCGCAGGCAACCGCTCCCGAAGAAACCAGGACCACCTCTTTCCCCTGCGTTCTGGCCTCCACAATGTTCTTGGCCAGACTCCGCAACCGGTCCTGAGAGAGGGAAAATCCATCAACAAGAAGCGAAGAGCCCACTTTAACCACGAGACGATGCGCATTCGTTACGATTGTTTTCCGTTCCATTGTGAAAGCACAAGCCCTTTTCCCGTCCAGACAAACCGGTAGGATCCAATCTCTACCGTACTTCCCGGAGGCAAGGCCCCAAGGTACCGGAGAAAACCCGATCTTTCGAGTTCCTCATGGAAGGCAACCTCATCCTTTTCAGGGGGACACTCCTTTACAAGCCTTTCCAAAAAACGCGAGGCGAAACGGTACACCCGCGGGGAACGTCCCTGCACGTTCCCCTCCCCCAGGGAGGAAGAAGGGGAAACCTCTTCCTCCTCCCTAAGCCTCAACAGTTCCACCACCCTGTCCAGAAGCTCAGAGAGACCGAAACGGGTCACCGCCGAGACGCCAACCCCGACCATGCCTTCCTGAGCCAGCCTCCGGGCAAAGTGTTCCCACCTTTCTTGTGCCTCAGGAAGGTCGAGTTTTGTCCCTACAACAATGAAAGGTTTCTCAAGAAGCGATGCGCTATACTGGGAGAACTCCTGGCGGAGAATGGAAAAGTCTTTCCACGGGTCACCGGAGTACGGAAACGCCATATCAACAAGACAGAGGATGACCCGCACCCGCTCCACATGCCGCAGGAACTCTAGACCCAGTCCCGCTCCCTGGCTTGCCCCTTCGATGATTCCAGGGATATCAACCATGATGAAGCGTTCGTCCCGGTGCCGCACCACACCCAGAGTGGGATGGAGCGTCGAGAAAGGATAAGGAGCAATGCGTGGCCGGGCATCGCTCACCACAGAAAGCAGGGTGGACTTCCCCGCATTGGGAAGGCCCGCAAGCCCAACATCAGCAATGAGTTTGAGCTCAAGACGGAGTTTCCTTTTCTCCCCCTCCTCCCCCCGCAAGGCAATGCGAGGTGCCTGATTCGTCGCAGTGGCAAACGATGCGTTCCCTCGCCCTCCCCGACCGCCCCGGGCAACGAGTACCTCCATGCCGTCCACCACAAGGTCGGCAAGGAGTTCCCCCGTCTCGGCATCAAAAACCTGAGTCCCCACAGGAACCTCGATGACGATGTCCTCCCCCTTTGCGCCGTGCTTCTTCTTCCCCTGCCCCGGCTCTCCAGAGGGCGCCTGGTACAGAGGCTGCAGGGCTACATCGTAAAGGGTCTTTTTTCGGGAGGAAGCGCGCAAAAAAACACTCCCCCCATCACCTCCATCGCCTCCGTCTGGACCACCCCGGGGGACATATTTCTCCCGGCGAAAGTGAATTGCCCCATCCCCTCCTCTGCCACCCCGAACCTCTATGAACGCGCGATCAACGAACATGAACTACACAGGGACCTGGGAGAGTACTGAAACCCACTTCCGCCCCTTTTTTGTCTCGAAGACCACGTAGCCATCCCTCAGGGCAAAAAGCGTGTAGTCCCGTCCAACCCCCACGTTTTTCCCCGGTTTGATCCGGGTTCCCCGTTGCCGGACGACGATGCTCCCGGCCCGAACGAATTGCCCTCCATAGGCCTTAACCCCAAGGTACTTGGGGTTGCTGTCCCGGCCATTCCGAGCGCTCCCACCGCTCTTTTTATGCGCCATACTCCATCATGCCCCCTTGATCTCTATCTTCTCAATCCGCACAAGGGTTACCGGCTGACGATGCCCTCTCTTGCGCCGGTAATTCACCTTGGGTTTGTACTTGAAAACGATGACCTTTTTCCCTTTCCCCACACTGAGGACCCGCCCCTTGACCTGCACATTCTCAAGATAAGGTCTACCTACGAGGATTTCTCCATCCTTCCGGGCCAGAAGCACCCGGTCAAAAGCCACTTCCTCATTCACCGGGGCTAGCATGCAATCCACCTGAAGCAGTGAACCTTCGGTAACCTTGTATTGCTTTCCTGCTGCCTCCACGATGGCAAACACGGCATTTCACCTCCCAAGGACGGATGGTAATTTACCACAGATGCTTCTTTCCGTCAAACGGTCACGCGATTTCCTGCATCCGTGTCCGGACTTCTTCGTCACCCACCCCGACGATGCTGTACCTCCGGGGCGGCAGGTTTCCGCTCACCTTCCAGAGGATTTCCTTCCCATAGAGCTTCCGGAGATTCTGCAGGAATCGCTCGCCTTCTGAGGCAAGATACCCTCCAAGCTCCTCCCCCACTGCAAAGCCAAGAACCGAAGAAGACGTGTGACGGCAGATTTCTTCAACCTTGCGCAGGAAATTCACGGCCACGGTTTCAAGTGAAAGCACCCTTCCCTCCCCCTCGCAGAAAGGGCACGGTTCACGGAGGAGCGAGTCAAGGCTTTTCCGAACACGTTTTCTCGTCATCTCCACGAGGCCAAGTTCGCTCATATCCACGACCGTGCATCTTGTTCGGTCCCGGCTCAGGAATTCTTCAAGGGCACGGACAACCTGCCGGCGGTGTTCCTTCTTCTCCATGTCAATGAAGTCGATGAGGATAATCCCCCCGATATCCCGCAGGCGAACCTGTCGGGCGATTTCCTCTGCAGCCTCGAGGTTGGTTTTCAGAATGGTCTCCTGGAGATCTTTCTTACCCACAAACTTCCCGGTGTTCACATCGATGACCGTCATGGCTTCAGTCCGATCAAACACAAGATATCCACCACTGCGAAGCCAGACCTTTCGGCTCAGAGCTCGTTCGATTTCCTTTTGGAGACCAAAGTGTTCGAAGATGTTCTCTCGACCCTCAAAGAAATGAACCCGCTCTGCGAGATGAGGAACCAGAGACTCTATGAAATCCTTGAGCTTCTGGTACCCAAAAAAGGAGTTGATCCAGATGTTCTCCACGCTCTCATCCACAATATCGCGCACCAGAGCATAGATGAGACTCGCCTCCTGGTAGAGCAGAGCAGGAGCTGTGGTGATTTCGGCCTTCTTCTGGATACGATGCCAGAGGCGGACCAGGGATTCAACGTCTTCCCGAATTTCTTCGACGCTTTTCCCCTCTGCAGCAGTCCGAACGATGATGCCAGAACCGTTGGGGCGTATCCGTTCCACAATCCTCTTCAACCTTTCCCGCTCCTCGCCTGATGCAATGCGGTGCGACACCCCTACAACGTCCATACCAGGCATGAAGACCACGTATCTCCCAGGAAGGGTGATCTTCGTGGAGACCCGGGCGCCTTTCGTCCCCATGGGCTCCTTGGCTACCTGAACGATGATTTCCTCCCCAACCCGGATGAGGTTCTCGATCTTGACGTCCTTCCGCTTCTCGTCAAGGAGCATATCGCCGATGAAGAGGAAGGCGTTCTTGTCAAGACCGATGTTCACAAAAGCCGATTGAATCCCGGGAAGGACGTTCTCCACAACACCCTTGTAAATATTCCCCGCAAGACGCAACTCCACTGCTCGCTCGAAGAAGAACTCCACAACCTTCCCGTCCTCAAGGAGCGCTGCCCGCGTTTCAACTTCAGACATGTCGATGACGATATCTCTCCGCAAACCTCATCCTCCATTCCTTTCCCAAAGAAGTAGCTTTTCCCTCACGATTCTTCTGGGAAAAGGACAGCCAGAATTCGTCTCAAGGAAAGCAGCAAGCTTCAGGGGATTCCACAGCACCTTCTCCCCCTTAAAGAGAAATGATACCACAGGAGAGGACCCCTCCAAAGAGCATACCGTGATGTCCTCAGGGAGTGTCCACTCTTCTTTGGGACTCCAGAATGCAGGGAAAAAGAAGGTGTACACAATGCCCCGGAGAATCCTCTGCACCGGGGGATCAAAGGACGCAAGGGCCTGGACCCGCATCACAGCCAGTTCCTCAGGGACTTCCCGATTCAGCCGCTCTTGAAGTTCCCAGGGCGGGAGTGGCTCTCCACAGAACACCTCAAAACACTCCGCTTTACTCTCAACCCCCAAAGGAGTGGCAAAAGGAAAGGAGAAGAGTGGACGAGGGTTAAAGCCCTGGGAGTACAGCACCGGTATCGCCGCACGGCGGAAAACCCGTTCCCACGTCCGATACACGTCAAGATGGGCCAGAAGATGGAATGGAGCAAGTTTACAATGCTGTATCCGATAGCGAAACTTCTCCACTGCCACACACCCCGCACCGTGTGCAGTTTTTCAGCGCGCACGGGGGACTGGGGAGACCCTGGCGCGCCCTCTGGTACTCTTCCCAGAGAAAAGCTTTACTCACCCCACAGGATATGTGTTCCCAGGGGAAAACCTCGCTGAAGGATCGGCTTCGGTAGAGATACCAGGAAAGGTCAAGACCCTCCTCCTCAAGCGACTCCCCCCACCGCTGCATCAAGAAGTGTTCCTGCCATCCCTCGAGAACCCCCCCTTTGTAGTACACCCGCAAAAGCACGTTGGCGAGCCTGCGGTCCCCCCGGGCAAGCAGAGCTTCAATCTGGCTCATCTCAAAGGAAGACCAGTGGTAACGGACCTGGGACCGTAAAGGCCGGAAGAAGTCCCTCAAGAGGCGAATCTTTTCCTCAAGCGCTTCTTTGCGATCCTGAGGAACCCACTGGAAAGGCGTGTGGGGCTTCGGGACAAAGGCCGCAATACTCAGGTGGACCCTTGCGTTCTTTTTCAGACTCTTTCCAACCCTGAGGATTTCCCCAACGAGGCGACCGATTCCCCGGATATCCTCCTCTTCCTCAAAGGGTAGCCCAATCATAAAGTACAGTTTGATCTCCTGCCACGACGCGGAAAAGGCACTCTCCGCAGCCTTGAGGATTTCCTCATCCTGCAATCCTTTGTTGATGATGTTCCGCAACCTCTCGGTTCCTGCCTCGGGTGCGAAAGTCAGGGTACTCTTCCGGACCCTCCGCAGGCTCTGCGCAAGGCGCACACTGAAAGTGTCCATGCGAAGAGACGGTAAGGAAACGTTAACCCGGTACGGTTCAAGAAGACGAGAAAGCTCTTCCACGAGCTCCTCGATCCGTGAGTAGTCGCTGCTACTCAGAGAGAGGAGCGAAACCTCCCCGTAGCCGCTGCTTCGAAGGAGTTCCAGGGCAAGCTCAATTACCCGCTCGGGCGTCCGCTCTCGCTTCGGCCGATAAATCATGCCTGCCTGACAGAAGCGACATCCCCGTGTGCATCCCCTGGCAATTTCCACAGCCACACGGTCGTGGATGATTTCAACATAGGGGACCACCGTCTTCGAGGGGAAAAAGGCATGCTCGAGGTCCTTCACAACCTGGCGCCGAACGGGTTGCCTTGGGGGAAGCGAGGGGACGTAAACCCCGGGGAAACGGGAGAGTTCTTCAAGGAGAACGTCCTTCCTCTGCCCTTTCATCTCTACAAGGGCCATAACGATATCTCCCAGGACCTCCTCCGCTTCTCCGATGAAAAACGCGTCGAAGAAAGGCGCAAGGGGTTCCGGATTCACCGCGCATGGTCCTCCTCCAAGAACCAGGGGGAATCGTTCATCCCGCTCGCTCTGGCGCAACGGTATCCTCGCAAGGTCGAGGAGGTACAGGACACTGGTATAGCTCAGCTCGTGCTGCAGGCTGATGCCCAGAAGGTCAAAGGAAGCCACCGGTTTTTTCCGCTCAAGAGAAAATAGGGGAATGCCCATCTCCTTCATCTTCCTCCCCATATCAGGCCAGGGAACGAATACTCTTTCCGCCTGAACTCCAGGCAGGGCGTTCAGTAGCCCATAGAGAATGCGAAGCCCAAGATGGGACATTCCCACCTCATACACATCGGGAAAGGCCAAAGCCACCGTGTACCGGATATCCTGCTCAGGCTTGACGGTAACATTCCATTCTCGCCCCAGATACCTCCCGGGTCGCTCCACCGAAAGGAGCGTCGTGTCATAGAAAAGCCGACGCTCTATATCCATCGTTCTCTTTCCTCCTGTTCCGTTCTCCAGATCAGGCGGGCAATCATTCCAGCGCCTGCAAGGTGGACAAGGAGCGAACTCCCTCCATAGCTCACAAAGGGGAGGGGAATACCCGTCACCGGGGCAATCCCGAGGTTCATCCCCACGTTGATACCAACCTGAAAGAGGAAAAGAATGCCGAAAAGGGAGGCGAAAAACCGTTCCTCCAGATTTCCTACTCGCTGCGCCGCCTCAAGAACAATCCAGAAAAAGAGGATGAAAAGGGTCAAAAGAACCATGCCCCCGACAAAACCGAACTGCTCGCAGAAAGCGGCAAAGATGAAGTCGGTGTACCGGGCAGGTAAAAACCGAAGCTGGGTCTGTTTCCCCGAAAGCCATCCCTGACCCAGAAACCCCCCAGAACCAATGGCAATCTGGGATTGCACGACGTTGTACCCACTCCCCAGGGGGTCCTGCCAGGGATCGAGGAAAGCAAGAATCCGTTTCCTCTGGTACTCTTTCATGATGAACCAGGAAAGGGGCGAAAGACCGGCAACAAGACCAAGGAGAAGACCGAGTTTCCGCCTGTGCCATCCCCCGAGAAAGAGCGCCCCAAACCATAACACCCCAAGCACCAGGGCCGTTCCAAGATCCGGTTGCAGGAAAACGAGAAGCGTGGGAACGGCAACGAAGAACGCGCTTTTGACCAGAAGGCTCCAGAAGTCCAGTTCATCCCGGTTGGTGCTCAGATACGAGCTCAAAAAGAAGAGCAGAGCGAGCTTAGCGAACTCCGAAGGCTGGACCGACCGCGAAAAGAGCCACCGTCTTGCCCCCGTCTCGTCGCTCTCCCCGAAAACAAGCACCGCTCCCAGCGAAAGCACCGAAAGGAGATACCACAACCAGCTTCGCCGGAAAAGCCACTGGAAATCGGAAAAACGGAAGAGAAGAAAGAGTGCCCATCCCACGGCATTCCAGAGAATCTGTCTTCCAAAAAAGCTCTTTGGCCCAAACCCCTCATCCCTCAGCGGGTCAACGCTGTACACGGCAACAACGCCCAGGGCGCACAAACATAAAGTCACGAGCACGAAGAAGTGTTCCCGCCGCATCATGCTCCCCGATTCTGAAGAATCCATTCAATGACCTTTCGCGCCACCAGGGTAGCCTCACCGCTGCCGTCTCCCCCATGCTCAACAAGCACAAGGAAAACAAACTTCGGACGATCGGAGGGGAAGAACCCCCCAAACCAGGAATGCTCCTTCCCATGAGGGTTCTGGGCTGTACCAGTTTTGGCTGCAAGTTTCACCGGTAACCCCCGGCAGTTAAACCCCGTTCCCTGGGTCACGACCTTCTCCATACCCCGAATAACAGTATCCCAGGTTTGGGAACGAAGCGCAATAGTCCTTCTGAGGTAGGGTTTCACCTCTTTTACGACCCTTCCATCTTCATCAAGGACCCTCCAGAGCACGTGGGGGTCGTAAACCTTTCCCCGGTTGGCCACTGCGCAAAGGAGGAGGTACATTTCAAGAGGGGTAACGAGGAGATACCCCTGACCGATGGAGAGGTTCATGGTGTCTCCCGGATACCATGCCTCTTTCAGGGCCTCCCGTTTCCACTCAGGCGTGGGGAAAAGGCCGGTCTTCACCCCCGGGAGGTCGAGGTGAGCATCCTGCCCAAAACCAAACATCCTCGCATAGCGGGCAATCCGCTCCGGACCCAGCCGTAATCCCAGAGTGTAGAAGACCACATTGCACGATTCAGCAATGGCCTCTTCAAAGGTCACCCTTCCGTGACCTCCCCTTTTCCAGCAGAGGTACTTCCGGTTCCCGTACTCCAGGTAGCCAGGGCAAAAAAACGATTCCCGTGGAGTTACCACCTGTTCCTCCAAAGCTGCAAGGGCGATGAGAATCTTCAAAAGCGAACCAGGAGGATACAACGCCTGAGTAGGACGGGCCAGAAGGGGGTTGGATTTTTGCTCAAGGAGGTCCAGCCACTCCTTAAGACTCAGGCCTCGGCTGAAGAGGTTGGGGTCAAAACTTGGTTTACTCACAAACGCGAGGATTTCTCCAGTTGCCGGATCCCCCACAAGCACCACACCGTTTCGCCTTCCCAAAGCCTCGTAGCAGGCTCTCTGGAGTTCCCAATCAAGGGTGAGCTGCAGGGAATACCGGAAACGGGGAGACCGGAAATCGAGAACCTGCACAACCCTTCCCAGGGCGTCAACCTCAACGCGCCGGTACCCTTCCTCACCCCGAAGGAGGCTCTCGTAGAAGGACTCCACGCCGCTCTTCCCTATCCGGTCCTCGTTCCGGTACCCCATCTTGCCAAGGGCCTTCAATTCCTCAGGGCTCACCTTCCCCACATACCCAAGGAGCGAGGCCGCAACTTCCCCGTCTCTGTACTTTCGAGCAGGGTATGCCTCAACGAGGACCCCAGGGAGATGTTCCGAGTTCTCCTCGATTTTCACCACATCCTCAAGAGAAAGGTCTTCAAGGAGCACAAGCTCTCCCGGAGCACGTTCGCGAAGGGAAAAGGCGATGTCTCTTCCCAAAACTTCCCGAACCCGTTTCATGACGAGTTCCTCGTCACTGCTTCCCACGAGGAAAACGAGGCGGAATCGGGGAATGTCCTCTGCAAGGCAAACGCCATGGCGATCGTAGATATTCCCCCGGAGGGTTTCAAGAAAGACAACCCGAACTCTGTTCCGCTCCGATCGCTCTCGAAACCATTCTCCCCGCAGAACCGAAAGATACCAGAGCCGGACCGAGAGAACAACAAAAAGGGCAATCCCCATCCAGAGTGCCGCTGCTACTCTCTGGCGAATCCTCTCCTCCATCCGCTCATTCCACATGGTGGTCCCTCCAGCCCAGCCAGAGGGAAAGGAGAAAGACCCCGGCGACAGCGCTCATGAGCTTCCCAAAAAGCATCCCCAAAAAAGGAAGAGTGCCAGAGCCTGCGATGGGGAGCACCAGGCGTTCTAGAAGGAGTTCCAGAAGGGGGTACGTCACAATGAACACCGTGAGGGATACCAGACCCCGGGAGAAAATCTCCATCCAGAGGAGGGCACTTCCCAGGAGCATGGCAATCCGGAAAAACCACAAACCAAAGGGAGCAAAGGAAAAGACCTCAAGCAGAAAGGCCATACCAAAGAGCAGAGCAAGGCGAAAGAAGAAACGTTCCCCTGTAAGGAGGAACAGTACCCCTACGGGAATGAGGACGTTAATATAGTACAGAGGAGGGAACCCCAGGGCAAAGAAGGAAATACACAGAAGCTGAAGAAGCACTGCAAAAGAACTCACAAAGACGTCGTCCCAGACAGTCATCGGATAACGAACACTTTCCCCAAAGCTGAAAAGTCACAGGCTGGTTCCACCACAACCTCTTTAAAGAGGTCGCCACTCCGCTCCCGTACTTCGCGAACCTTCCCCACCACCACGCCTCGAGGGATCTTTCCTCCAAGACCTGAAGTGATGACCAGATCCCCCTCTTCGACCTGAGAAGTCCGGGAGATGTACTTGACAAGGCACAGTCCTCTTCCATCCCCAACAAGGACACCCAAGTCTCTTGTCCGCTGCACAAGAACCCCTAAAGCGAAAGAAGGACTCAGGAGCATACGAACCTCGGCATAGCGGGGATAGGTCTGTTCCACTCGCCCCACCATACCCTGGTACGTCACAACGGCAAGGCCCTCGGTCACCCCATCCTCTCTCCCCCGGTCAATGACTATGCTCCCGAGCCAGTCGTAGGGATCCCGACCAATGACCTGAGCCGGTACGACTTCGAAGGAGAGGTGCCGTTCAATCTGTGCTGCCTCGATTTCCATCCGGAGGCGTTCCACTTCTTCCCGCAGAAGGACGTTCTCGCTCTGAAGCATACCGAGTTCCCTTTTCAGGCGTTCGTTCTCGGCAAGGAGGGTTTCCTTTTCCCGGAGAAGCTGCGAAAAGGAATGGAATACCCGGTACACGGCGAGCTCACCCCGATACAGGGGAAGGGCAAGAACGCGGATTGCCCGGACTTCCCTTCCTCCTGGGGAATGGGCAAGGAACACCATGGTCTGGAGAACACCAAAAAAAAGCACAAGGAAGAACACCGCTTTACGGTTCACGGTCACCCTCAAAGATTTCCTGCATCTTTGGAGAAAGGAAGACCTCTCCGTCCCTCCGCACCGCAAGAACCGCAACGTCAGGAAATTCCTGGAGAACCTGAGCGAGAAAGGATTCGTTCCCGGCCATAAGGGCCGTTGAAAGGACGTCGGCCACCGTTCCCCTCGAGGCAACAACGGTTACACTGACGAACGTCGACCCTGGATAGCCGCTTCGGGGGTTGAGAATATGGTGGTATCGCTGTCCATCCACCTCGAAGAACCGAAAGGTGTCCGCCGAAGTGGACACACAGAGTCCGTTCACGGCAATCCTCCCCAGAAGTCCTGCCTTTCGGGGATGGAGAACACCCACTTGCCACACCTTGCCCAGACCAGCAACCGTTCCTC
The DNA here is from genome assembly GCF_051549785.1 of Candidatus Caldatribacterium sp. SIUC1. GTDB lineage: Bacteria > Atribacterota > Atribacteria > Atribacterales > Caldatribacteriaceae > Caldatribacterium. The sequence goes on from NZ_CP189974.1 coordinate 1,664,882, forward strand.
CCGCATTGATCAGGAAACTCCCAACGTTCCGTTCTCTGAGTACTCGAGTAAGGAGGTCCACAAAATACCCCTTGGCAATGCCCCCAAGGTCAAGCTGGGCTTCCCCTCTCCGGAGGACCGCTCTTTCTCGCTCATCAAACATTATAGTACTCTCGCGAATCACCCGGAGTTCTCTTGCTATCTCCCAGGGTTCAGGAACGCGGGGAGTTCGGGAGAACCCCCAAAGATCCATAAGTCCTCCAATAAGGGGGCAGAACATACCGTGGGTCTTCTGCGAAAGCGCAAAGGCCTCTTTCAGGAGGTCAAACGTTTCTCCGTCAAGGGGAACCCAGGAGGAAGAGGTGTTGATCCGGTGCACAAGGCTCTGAGAAGAGAAACGGTTCCAGAGGGCGTCATAACGGCGGACAAGATCACCGATTTCGGGAAAGAGAAAGGCGTGTCGCCGCGGGAGGGTAACCTCGATAAAGGTGTCAAAGCCAAAGAAGGTTTCCCGCACAAAGGCATCACGGAAGAACAGAGGGAAAAATAACGCCACCCCTCCAAGGAGGGGGAGCGTCCATCTTACGAAAGCACGAAGGGGAGATCGTTTCCACAGAAACGACATCGTGACCCATCAAGACCCACAACCTGGACGCTGTACCCCCGCCGGACCACCACTACGCTCCCGCAGGAAGGGCAGAACGTTGAGTTCTTTGCTTCATCCCATACGTTACCGAGGTACACAAAGGGAAGCTTCTCCCGGGCAATCTGGAACGCCCTCTCCAGAAAGGCAATGGAGGTCGGCGGATGAGGGAGTTTATACGCCGGAAAATACCGGGAAATATGGAGAGGGATAAGGGGAGAAAGGATGGCAACCCAGTCAACGAGGTTTCGAAACTTCTCCAGGTCGTCATTGAGACCGGTCACCACAAGGTGGGTGAGCTCCACATGAACACCAGCCTCAAGCGCCTGCTCAATCGTCGCAAGCACCGGAGCTAGATGCGCCTGACAGTACCTGCGGTAGAAGTCCTCATCGAAAGCCTTCAGGTCAATATTCATGGCGTCAATGAAGGGCAGGAGTTCCCGCAGAGGTTCCCTCTCCACGTAGCCGTTGGTCACAAGAACATTTTTCAGGCCTCGGTCATGAAAGAGCACCGCCACGTCATACACGAATTCCCACCAGATGAAAGGTTCATTGTACGTAAAGGAAATCCCCAGAGACGCCTTTTCTTCCGCCAGATGGAGCAACGCCTCTGGAGTGACATCATGGAGGGGGTACTCCTCCGGGCCTACCTGGGAAATATGCCAGTTCTGGCAAAACGGACATCGGAAGTTGCAACCTACGCTCCCCACAGAGAGGATGTCCCGGCCGGGGTAGAAGTGGTACAGGGGCTTTTTCTCCACGGGGTCAAGGGCGATGGATGTGACCTTCCCATAGGTGAGGGCGTAGAGGGTTCCACGGACGTTCTTCCGAACGCGGCACACCCCCGTTTTCCCTTCATCGAGGCGGCAGTGATGAGGACAGAGGCCACACTGGACCTCCTGCGCTTCGCCTTTCTGGAAAAACCGCGCCTCTTTCATTTTCTCTCCTTGTACCGCTCAACCGTGAAACGGTACACGGTCACAGGCTCCCGAGGAGCAATGCCTGCCTTCGCCGAAGCGATACGAATCTGCTCCTCCACGGTTTCAACTCCCTCAATATCGGGCAAAAGCAGACCCCTCTTCCATCCGCTCTCCACAATGACGCCGTACTTTTTGGGATCCAGGGTACGGTAATCCTGCACTATCTCAGGCGGACTCAGAATATCGACCGAGATGGTGAGTTCGTCCAGTTCCCGGAGCGTCACCGGGGGGAATCGGGGATCATGGATTGCGGCGCTCACTGCATTCCGAATAATCTCTTCGGCGAGATTCGCACACTGGGGGAGATAGGTGCCAATGCACCCCCGGAGCGCCTTGCCTTTTTTCAGGGAGACAAAAACCCCCCGGCGCTCCTCGTAGAGACGGGGATGCAGGTGCACAGGAACGGGGAGGTACTCTCCTGTTCTCAAATAGTGAGCAATAGCCTCACGGGCAAGCCAGACCACGTCCTCACGGAAACGTTCTTCCTCGCTCATGGGATTCCCTGCACCCTTTCAAGAATCGCCGGCCAATCACCACGGCCTGCCAGTCGTCAAGGCTCCGGGAAGAGCAGAGGGACACAAAGAACGCCAGAAGACGCCTCCATCCCCTCCCAAAGCACTCCCGAAGATACAGTCTCCGGGCCTCCTCCGAGCTTCCTCGCTCATCCACACGGTGAACAAGCACTCCCAGACTCTCAAGGAGGGGGAGCACCAGAGTACTGCCCGTGCTCCCCCCTAAAACGGCCGTATCGAAGGCATACTCCGTATGGAGCTTCCAGAGCACCTCCTGTACACTTTCAAGGGGGAAAACCCCCCGAAAGGCCACACTGCCATCCTCTGTGAGAACCGCCACTCCCACTTTCTCCCGCCCAGGATCAAGAGCCAGAAAGAACCTACATTCGCTCCCGCGGGACATAGTGCGTGTGGAGCAGATGGTGGGCCTTTTCTCCGTTGGGCTCACCCAGGAATTCCTCATAGAGACGCTTAATGGCCGGGTTTTCATGGGATTTCCTTAAAGGCAGGCTCCGGTCGACCTGGTAGATGGCTTCAATCCGCTTCATGCGGATTTCGAGGTTTGTAGGAATGGGCTGTCCGCCACCACCGATGCATCCTCCAGGACAGGCCATAATCTCGATAAAGTGGTACTTGGAACGACCTGCCTTCACCTGGTCAAGGACTTTCCGGGCGTTCCCCAGACCATGGGCAACCGCCACGTGGACTTCCATGCCGTTAACGTTCACCGTAGCCTCCTTCACCCCATCCATGCCCCGGACGCTGTAGAAGTCGAGCTTCTCCAGGGTCTTCCCCGTGAGGATCTCGTACACCGAACGCAAAGCGGCCTCCATGACTCCTCCGGTAGCTCCAAAGACCGCCGCAGCTCCGGTCGATATGCCCAGGGGATCGTCGAAGTCCTCCTCGGGCATCTCCTTGAGGTCGATACCCTTCTCCTTCAGCATGCGCGCAGCCTCGCGGGTGGTGAGGGAGAAGTCCACGTCCTGGAATCCGCTGGCACACATCTCATCACGCTGGCACTCGAACTTCTTCGCCGTGCAGGGCATGATGGAAACAACGACCATGTCTTTCGGATCAATGCCAAGCTTCTGCGCGTAGTACGTCTTCGCTATTGCACCGAACATCTGCTGGGGGGATTTACAGGTCGAAACGTTTTCCATAAGCTCGGGGTAGAAATGCTCCATGAACTTAATCCATCCAGGGCTACAGGAGGTGATGAGAGGAAGTTTCCCACCCTGCTTCAAGCGGGCGATGAACTCATGGCCTTCTTCGATAATGGTGAGGTCCGCAGCAAAATTCGTGTCGAACACCCGGTCAAAGCCAAGACGACGGAAGGCTGCAACCATTTTCCCCGTGGTCACGGTTCCAGGAGGAAGTCCAAAGGGTTCACCAATGCTGACGCGAATTGCAGGAGCAGTCTGGAGGATAACGAATTTCCCCGGATCGTTGATGGCTTCCCAGACCATCTCCACGTGGCTCACTTCAGAAAGTGCCCCTGTGGGACACGCAAGAATGCACTGACCACAGTTCACGCACACGCTCTCCCCAAGGGGTAAGCCCAGAGAGGGACTGATGATAGTATCAAATCCCCGATTGGCAAAATCAATGGCACAGACAGTCTGAATCTCCCGGCAGGTTCGCACACAGCGGCCGCACAGAATACAGCGGTTCGGATCCCTTTTTACCGAGGGACTGCTCCGGTCAACCTCGTAGACCTTCCGCTCTCCCTGGAAACGGATTTCCCGAACCCCAAACTGATACGCCAGTTCCTGCAACTCACAGGAACCGTTGCGGTCACAGAGCTGGCAATCCAGGGGATGGTTGGAGAGGAGCAGCTCGAGGTTTGTCTTACGAGCCTCCCGAACCTTTTTCGAGGAGGTCCAGATTTTCATCCCCTCTCGAACCGGGGTTACGCATGAGGCAGCAAGATTAGGTTGCCCTTCAACCTCGACCGCGCAGATACGGCAACCACCCCAGGCACTCAGACCCTCAAGGTAGCACAGCGTGGGAATGTGCATGCCCTCCATGCGGCACGCTTCAAGGATTGTCACTCCCTCGGGAACCCGAACTTCCCGACCATCAATGGTGATGGTCACAAGAGATACCGCCTGGGCCTTCTCGGCAACTTCTCTGAGTGTTTTGGCCATCGACTGTTCACTCCCCCATCACACACGTACAGTTTTTTTCGGCTGTGGTTTTGGTCTCATCGTGCAGACACCCTGAGGACAACGCTTCTCCCGCACGTGGACCTCAAACTCTTCCCTGAAGAACTCCAGACACCGCAGGAGAGGATTCGGAGCGGCCTGCCCGAGGCCACAGAAGGCTGTGGCCTTCATATGCTGACCGAGGTAACGCAGCTTTTCCAGATCCTCCGGTGATCCCGCTCCCGCACTGATCCGTTCAAGGATGTCAACAATGCGCTTCCCACCCACCCGGCAGGGAGTGCATTTCCCGCAGGATTCGTGGAGGAAAAACTCGGCGAAGTTCTTCACGATGTCCACAATGCAGTGGGTATCGTCGATAACCGTGAGGGCCCCGGAACCCAAAGCCGAGTTGTATCGCGGCAAGGTATCAAAGGCCATGGGAACGTCAAGGAGATCCGGCGTCATCGTCCCTCCCGAGGGACCGCCAGTCTGCACGAGCTTGAGACCATGCCCTCCCCGGATACCTCCTCCAATCTCGAAAACGAGCTCCCTCAGGGTAATCCCCATGGGGACCTCCACAAGGCCGAGATTATTCACGTTTCCAGTAAGGGTGAAGACCTTCGTCCCGGGGCAGGTTGGGGTACCAATACTCCGGAACCAGTCAGGCCCGTTGAGAATGATGGGTGGAATGTTGGCTAGGGTTTCGACGTTGTTGATGACCGTCGGTTTTCCCCACAGCCCTTTTTGAGGAGGATAGGGAGGCTTTACGCGCGGTTCCCCGCGTTTGCCCTCAATGGATTCAAGCAGTGCGGTTTCTTCACCACAAACGTATGCACCGGCCCCCCTCCGGATTTTCACGTCGAAGGAGAAGGAAGTCCCGAGGATCCTCTCCCCAAGAAGTCCCCGTTCCTTGGCCTGGGTGATGGCAACTTCAAGGTGCCTGATGCTCTGGGGGTACTCTGCCCGGACATAGATGTATCCCATGTTTGCCCCCACCGCGTACCCCGCAATGGCCATGGCTTCGAGCACCGAGTGGGGGTCACCCTCGAGAATCAGGCGGTCCTTAAAGGTCCCCGGCTCTCCTTCATCGGCGTTGCATACGATGTACTTCTCCTCCCCCTCCGCCTTCCGGGTGAATTCCCACTTGAGCCCTGTGGGGAAGCCTGCTCCTCCTCGACCCTGAAGGCCTGAGCGTTTCACCACCTCGATGACCTCTTCAGGGGTCATCTCGGTGAGCACCTTGGCCAGAGCAAGGTACCCATCCCGGGCGATGTACTCTTCGATGTTGAGGGGATCGATGAGACCGCTATTGCGCAGGACAACCCGTTTCTCTTTTTTCAGGGGAGAAGGTGGGACGAAGGTGGTGACCCCACCACCCCGCTCGCCGGCAAAGAGAAGTTCCCTCACAACTCTCCCTTTGAGGAGGTGTTCCTCAACGATTCTCCGAACATCCCGGACATTCACAGGGGCATAGATAACGTTATCCGGGTACACCACCACAAAGGGAGAAGGGAGGGCAGCTCCGAAACTCCCTGTCTCAAGGACCTTCACCTCATTCCCAAGCCCGGCTCTGGCAATCTCCCGCTCAAACTGCTCCTTTACCTGAGCTGCTCCTAAGGCTACCGAACTACTCGTCATCTCTACAAGGACATGGGCGCGGTAAAACATCCCCCTACCTACCTCCCTCACTCCCGATAAAGCGCCAGGATTTCCCGAATACGTTCCTCCGTGAGGTTCCCGTAGGTAACATCGTTGACCATCATCGCCGGAGCAACGCCACAAACTCCCAGGCAACTTGTGACCTCCAGTGTGAACCTTCCATCCCTGGTCGTTTCTCCCTCACGGATACCGAGTTCTCTTTTGAGAGCCTCAAGGACGTTTGTAGCTCCCCTCACGTGGCACGGGGTGCTCTTGCACACCCGGATGACGTACTTCCCGACCGGACGGACCTCAAGAAAGGCGTAGAAGGTCGCAACTCCATAAACGGTGCTCGAGGGAATACCCAGGCGCCTGGCAACGTATCCCAGAACATCGCGGGGAAGGTACCCCCATTTCTCCTGGATGTCCTCAAGAATGCACAGCAGGGGCGTTTCTTCTTTCTCGTACCGTGAAAGAATCTCCTCAACATCCTGATACACAAAAGGTGTGTCCATCAACTTCCCTCCTCTGCTACCAGTGCTTCCTGATACCGCTTGAGGATCTTCTCAAGGTCGCACCGGAGGCAGCGTCCTGCTTCACGGCGCACGGCATCCTCGTCAAGGGTAAGCTTCACCTCTGCAAACCCCTTGACCCGCTCTGTGACGGGAACCTCCGGCGGGTGCACCCGGGGAATCTCCTGCACAACCGGGGGTTCCTCGAGGATTCTCGGTCGCTCCGGACGGACAACGAGTCCCTCCTCTTCCTGGAGTTTCCTGCGAAGGTAATCGTGAATGCCGTATGCGGCTTTCTTTCCAAGCGCCATGGCATGCACCACCGTTGCCTCCTGACCGACAGCGTCTCCTCCCGCAAAGACTCCCTCAAGAGACGTTGCAAGGGTGTACCGATCCACTGCGATGTTTCCCCACGCATCAACAGCGAGGCCTTCCACGATTCCTGAAAGGTCCGGCTTCTGACCCACCGCACTGATGACGAGATCGCACTCCAGGAAGAGCTCCGCACCCTCAATCGGCACAGGTCGCCTCCGGCCGCTTCGGTCGAATTCCCCAAGGCGCATTCTCTGGAAGCGAATTCCCCGAACGCTACCGTTTTCTCCCACAATTTCCAGAGGAGCCACAAGGAAGTGGAAAATGACGCCTTCCTTCTCCGCATCTTCAATTTCTTCAGGGATGGCCGGCATCTCGCTCCTTGTGCGGCGATAGGCAACGTGAACCTCGGCTCCAAGACGAAGGAGTGTTCGTGCTGCATCCATGGCAGCGTTTCCTCCTCCGACAACCACTGCCCGTTTTGGTCGAGGAACGTCCTGACCGAGGTTGATTGCCTTCAGGAACTCCAGAGCCGGAATGACACCCTCAAGTTCCTCTCCAGGCACACCCACAGGAACGCTCTTCCAGGCTCCAATGCCGAGGAAAACAGCGTCGAACTTCTCACGAAGCTCGGAAAGAGTAACATCGCGACCCAGAGCCGTATTGCACTGGATGCGAACCCCCATCGCCCGTATCTGGGCAAGGTCGTACTCCAGGGCCTCTCTGGGAAGGCGGTACGCCGGAATACCAGCCGCCAGCATACCCCCCGCCACAGGAAGAGCTTCGAAAACAGTGACGTCGTACCCAAGCCGGGCAAGGTAGTAGGCACAGGTAAGACCTGCCGGTCCAGAGCCAACCACGGCTACAGAAGCATTGCGTTTCTTCTCGAGGACAACCGGGAGAACGATACGGTTCTTCCAGGCATAATCCGCAACGAATCGCTTGATGTCGTCAATGGCCACAGGTTCATCAAGCTGTCCCCGACGACACTTCGACTCACAGGGTCGGTGACACACTCTGCCGCACACCGAGGGGAGAGGGTTGTCCTCCCGAATGACCTGGAGAGCCCCAATGTAGTCCCCATCCTTCACCAGGGAAATGTAGGCAGGAATGTCAATCCCCAGAGGACAGGCATGCTGGCAGGGAGCCCGGAAGAGCCCCCGACAGACAACTGCGGGGCAGCGCTTTTCTCGGATGTGCGCTTCGTACTCGTCGCGGAAATACCGCAACGTGCTGAGAACAGGATTGGGAGCAGTCTGTCCCAGACCACAGAGTGCCGTGGATTTGATTTGCTCGGCAAGGTCCTCAAGGAGCTCAATGTCTCCCTCCTGCCCCTCTCCTGCCACGATGCGCTCGAGAATCTCGAGCATCCTCTTGGTCCCAATACGGCAAGGTGTGCACTTCCCGCAGGACTCGTCCTGAACAAACTCGAGGAAGAAGCGGGCAAGGTCCACCATACAGGTATCTTCGTCCATCACGATGAGCCCACCGGACCCCATGATGGCTCCGAGTTCCTTCAGGGAGTCATAGTCGATCCGTACGTTCAGGTGCTCAACCGGAATGCATCCTCCAGAGGGCCCACCGATCTGGACGGCCTTGAGTTTTTTCCCATCCCGAATACCTCCACCGAGATCGTACACGATCTCCCCCAGGGTGATGCCCATGGGGACCTCCACAAGCCCGGTGTTCACCACGTCCCCAGCTAAAGCGAAAACCTTCGTTCCCTTGCTGCCCTCCGTGCCAATACTTCGGAACCACTCAGGCCCGTTGAGGATGATGGGCGGGATATTCGCATAGGTCTCAACGTTGTTGATCACCGTGGGCTTACCCCAGAGACCCTGCTGGGCGGGGAAGGGGGGTTTGGGACGGGGTATGCCCCGCTTCCCCTCAACGGAGGCAATGAGCGCCGTCTCCTCTCCGCAGACGAAGGCTCCTGCCCCAATACGAATCTCCACATCGAACGAAAAACCGCTCCCCAGGATGTTCTTCCCTAGAAGACCGTATTCCCTTGCCTGTTCGATAGCATGTTCAAGACGTTCCACCGCAAGGGGATATTCGGCCCGGACATAGACGTATCCCTGGTTCGCCCCTATGGCGTACCCCGCAATGGCCATGGCTTCGAGTACCGAGTGGGGGTCACCCTCGAGGATACTCCGGTCCATAAATGCTCCCGGATCGCCTTCATCGGCGTTGCAGATGACGTACTTTGGCTCTCCCTTTGCCTTCCGGGTGAATTCCCACTTGAGCCCTGTGGGGAAGCCTGCTCCTCCTCGACCTCGAAGGCCTGAGCGTTTCACCACCTCGATGACCTCTTCAGGGGTCATCTCGGTGAGCACCTTGGCCAGAGCAAGGTACCCATCCCGGGCGATGTACTCTTCGATGTTGAGGGGATCGATGAGACCACAGTTTCGAAGGGCAATCTTTTTCTGCTTCTCAAAGAACGCGATTTCTCGAAGGAACTTCTTGCGCTCTTCCTGGGGAGGCTGGTAGAGGAGTCGCTCCACCAGCCGGCCCTTCAGGAGGTGTTCCTCAACAATCTCACGCGCGTCCTCCGGAGTGAGCTTCTGGTAGAACACGCCTTCAGGGTAGATGATGGCCAGAGGGCCAAGGTTACACGGACCAACACAACCGGTTTCAATCAGCCGCACCTCTCCCTCCAGGCCGTTTTTCTGCATCTCTCGAAGCAAGGCCTCTTTGACCCGGAGGGCACCTGAGGAAATGCACGCTGCTCCTGCACAGAGAAGTATCTGGCTCCGTTCAACGCCGGCCATATGCCTGCCTCCTCGCTTCAGCGTTCAGTATGAACGACCCAGTCCCCTACGATTTGCCCGTTGACGATATGTGAGGCTACGAGCTGGCGGGCCTTCTCGGGAGTGAGGTCTCCGTAGAGCACACGCTCTGTTCCTTTCTCGATGCTCACCAGGGGCTCACGATCGCAGAGCCCAATACACCCTGCCTGGGTCACCAGGACGTTTGTCAGGTTCCGCTTTGCGATCTCGTCAAGAATCGCAGCCATCACCTGTCTTGCCCCTGCGGCAATCCCGCATGTGCCCATATGCACCGTGATTTTGTACTCCGCCTTCCCTTCCCGGAGGAGTGCCCTTTTCTGGGCCTCTTCCTTAATCCTCTTTAAATCTTCAAGACTTGTAATCTTCATCTGTCTGTCCCTCCCTCAGGGTGTTTTCGTGATGAGCAATCCAGTCTCTCAGAGCAGAGAGGAGCACAGGATCTCCTCCGGGGGTTTCCGTCCCCAGCGCTCTGAAAACCTCACTACTATTGAAAGAAAAACGGTGTCCATCCACCTCATGGGAAAAGATGAATTCAACCTCAGGATGAGAGACAAGGAGGACGAAGAGGGTTTCCGCAAGGTTCCCTAAAGGGGGTAAATCGATATGGCTCCGGCGAAAAGTTGCTTTCACCCTGGTTCCCTTGCCCTCTTCCGAGGTAATCTCAAGGCTTCCCCCACACTGCTTGCTCAGCTGAGCAATAAGGGGGAGACCCAGACCAACTCTCTTCCCTTTCGTGGAGAAGAAGGGGTCCACGGCCTGTTGCCGTGTTTTCTCATCCATCCCTCTTCCGTCATCTTCAATGACCATTTCCAGGAGGTCCCTTGCCGAGTCTTCGAGAAGGGAGATGGTGATTTTTCGCGCCCCCGCCCGGAGAGCATTCTCCACAAGGTCGAGAACATGGAGCGAGAGCTCTTTCATCCCTCACTGGTAACCCTTGAGGATGTCCATAACCTGGGACGGGTTCACCCGTTTATGAACATCGTTATCGACGCGCATGACCGGTGCCAGCCCACACGCTCCTGCACAGCGCATGACCTCAAGGGAGAACAAACCGTCCTGCGTAACGCCTCCAATCTCCACCTGGAGTTCTTTCCGCAAGCGATCGAGGATCTCCTGCCCTCCCCGAACGTAGCACGCTGTTCCAAGACACACCTGAATTACGTGCTTCCCTCTGGGCTTCATGGAAAAGAAGTGGTAGAAGGTCACCACGCCGTAGACCTCACTCAGGGGGACGTCGAGCACCTGGGAGACCTTCTTCAATACCCAGGGAGGAAGATACCCGATGAGGTTCTGGGCTCTGTGGAGGGCCTGGATGAGCACTCCGGGTTTTCCCCGAAACTCCTCGAGAGCTTGCTCCAAAAGTTCTTCCTGTTCTCTCGACCCGTGCTCTGCCACTACCTGCGCCATTTAGTTCTCCTCCCACTGGAACGTAAGTTTTTCAATATTATAAACGAATGCACAGCGCATCTCAACAAGGAGCAATCCAGGCACCCCCACGAATCTTCAAACACCGATTGTCGTCCGCGCTTCAAGGCGACGAAGCTTCAAGACCCCCTCTTCCACGTACACCTCGATGGTGTCTCCAGGCTGGAACGTCCCCCGAATGAGTTCTGCAGAAAGCGGGCTTTCGATGGTCCGCTGGATGAGCCGTCGCAGGGGACGGGCCCCAAAATCCGGATCGTAACCTCTTTCGGCAAGGTACTCTCGCGCCTCATCGGTGAGGACGATATCCATATTCTGCTCTCTGAGACGTTTCCGAAGCCGCAAGATGAGAAGGTCCACAATGGCCTGGATTTCTTTCCTGGTCAGGGGGTGGAAGACGATGATTTCATCAATACGGTTGATGAACTCGGGCTTAAAGTACCGGTGGACTTCCTCGAGAACCCGCTCTTTCACCCTCCGTACTGCGTCTTTGTCCTCGGGGTCAATGCCCCGGAAGTACTGGCTCCCCAGGTTCGAGGTCATGATGATCACCGTGTTGGAAAAGTCCACCGTTCTCCCCTGGCCATCGGTCAGGCGAGCGTCATCGAGAATCTGAAGGAAAACGTTGAACACGTCGGGGTGGGCTTTTTCCACTTCGTCGAAAAGAATAACCTGGTAGGGTCTTCGCCGGACAACCTCCGTGAGCTGTCCTCCTTCCTCGTATCCCACATATCCCGGGGGAGCACCAATGAGACGGGAAACGGCGTGTTTCTCCATGTACTCGGACATATCAAGGCGCAGGAGTGCTCCCTCGTCACCAAACAGGAACTCAGCCAGGGCCTTGGCCAGTTCAGTCTTCCCGACTCCTGTGGGACCCAGGAAAAGGAAGGAGCCAATGGGTCGCCGTCCTTCGGATATACCAGCCCGAGAACGACGAATGGCTTCTGCCACCGCGTGAACCGCCTCTTCCTGGTCCACCACTCTCTTGTGGAGTTCTTCCTCCATATTCAGGAGTTTCTTGCGCTCCTCCTCAAGGAGCTTTGATACCGGAATACCGGTCCAGCTTGAAACGATCTGGGCAATGTCCTCTTCGGTAACCACTTCATTGAGCGATCTCTGCCTGAGCCACTTCTCTTTCTCTTCCTGGTAACGCTTCTGGAGTGCTTCAGCCTCATCCCTCAAACGCGCAGCCTTCTCATACTCCTGCGCCTGCACCGCAGCCATGCCCTCTTTTGCCAGTTGCTGCAGCCGTTCCTCCATCTCACGCAGTTCCTGAGGAATGCTCTCCAGCTCAATCCGCTTTTTACTGGCCGCCTCATCCATAAGGTCAATGGCCTTGTCCGGCAGGAATCGGTCGGTAATGTATTTGTTCGCCAGCTCGCAGGCAGCACAGATCGCCTCATCGCTGATTTTCACCTTATGGTGGGCCTCATACCGGTCCCGCAGCCCCCGAAGAATTTCTTTGGTTTCCTCAACGCTTGGTTCCCCGACATAGACCGGCTGGAATCGCCGTTCCAGAGCCGGGTCCTTCTCGATGTATTTCCGGTACTCATCGAGCGTCGTTGCTCCGATACAGCGGAGTTCTCCTCTGGCCAGGGCAGGCTTTAAGAGATTGGCCGCATCAATGGCTCCTTCTGCCGCTCCTGCTCCCACCACCGTATGGAGCTCGTCGATGAAGAGGATGATCTTCCCCTCAGACTTCTGAACTTCCTCAAGTACTGCCTTCAGCCGCTCCTCAAACTCCCCGCGAAACTTTGCCCCGGCAAGCAGCGCCCCCATGTCCAGAGCAACAATCCGTTTGTTCTTGAGGCTCTCTGGTACCTCACCCCGAACGATCTTCTGGGCAAGACCCTCGACAATGGCGGTTTTCCCAACACCCGGGTCCCCAATGAGGACAGGGTTGTTCTTGGTCTTCCGGCTCAAAATCTGGATCACCCGCCGTATTTCCTCTTCCCGACCGATGACCGGGTCGAGCTTCCCTTCTCTAGCAAGCTGCGTGAGGTCCCTTCCATACCGCTCGAGGGCCATGTATTTCCCCTCGGCGTGTGGATCTTCCACCCGTCGGTGTCCGCGGATTTCCCGGAGGGCCCGGTAGATTTTCTCAACCTCAATGCCATGGGCACGAAGCAGACGGTAACTTGTGCCCGTCTCCTCCCGCGCAATGGCGATGAGGAGATGCTCCACCCCCACGTATTCGTCCTTCAAGCGCTTGGCCTCCTCCTCTGCCCCAGTGAGGACCGACTTCGCTCGGGGAGTGATGTAAATTTGCATCTCCTGGGAACCCTGGTAGTAAATCTTGGGGTACCGCTCGAGGGCCTCCTCAAGTTCCCGCTCCAGAACCTGCGGATGGACTCCACATCGTTCAAGGATCTGCGGTGCCAGGCCATCAGGTTGCTTCAAAAGCGCAAGAAGGAGATGCTCCACATCGAGCTGATTGTGATGGTACTCAAGGAGTAGGTCCTGCGCAAGAGCAATGGCCTCCTTGGCCTTTTCGGTGAACTGGTCAAACCGCATCGGTTTTCTCCTCCTTCCTCTTCCGTTCAAGCTCCTCCTTTTCACGCCGGAGCCTTTCAAGCTGGTCGCTCAACCGCAAAATAATCTCCACTCCCGCCAGATTCACCCCCATATCCTGGGTCAGCACCTTGATACGCCGAATTCTCTCGACATCGCTTTGGGTGTAGAAACGCACATTTCCCCTACCCCGCTTGGGCGTGATGAGACCCACCCGCTCGTAGTAGCGCAGAGTCTGGGGATGAACCTGGGTCATCTCTGCCACAATCCCAATGGTCAGGTATTCCGTCTCTCTCTGAAATTTTTTCCTCATGCCTTTCGCCTCCTCATGCACTGAGGAGATGTTTCCTTGGGTTCTCCTTGCGAAGTGCAGCAAACTCCCGGAGGAGTTCCCGCTCCCTCTCGGTGAGCCCCTGGGGAACCACAACATGAACTTTCACCAGCTGATCTCCCCGACCACCATTCCCCCGCTTCGGAAACCCTAAGCCCCGAAGGCGGAATACCGTTCCGTTCTGTGTCTCAGGGGGAACCTTCATCCGAACTTTCCCCGAAAGCGTTGGAACCTCAATCTCCGTCCCCAGCGCTGCTTCAGGAAAAGTCAGGGGAAGGTCCAAGAGCACGTCGTCCCCATCACGCCTGAAGAAGGCGTGGGGTCGGACTCGAACCTGAAGATACAGATCCCTCCCGCCTGCAACCCCGGGTACCCGGAGTTTCGTTCCATCGCTCACCCCTGCGGGAATGGTCACACTGACGGTCTTGCTCTTTCTTTCCACTCCCGTTCCATCACAGACACGGCACCTCCCACCCCTCCGTTCCTCTCCTGTTCCGCCACAGGAAGAGCAGATTTCCTCATATTCCACACGGATATTCCGGGAAGTACCCTGGAAACTCTCCTCGAAGGAAATCTCCACATCCTGGATGATATCCCGTCTTTCCCTCTCCGTAGTGGCGAAACCACCCTCGGGAGACGTAAAGAAACGAAAGGTCGTCGCCCTTCGGGAACGGAGGCGGTCACCCAGGAGGTCTCCAAAGAACATCTTGAAGAAATCGCTGAAATCTCCAAATTCAAAGTCCGTGGTAAACTCTGATGAGGAAGTCCTCGTCGACTGACCGTACCGGCGGTAGAAGTCCTGCCAGAACGCCTCGGTATCCCTGTGGCCGTAGGTTGCCCAGGCTGCCCCGAGCTCATCGTAGCGCTTCCGTTTCTCGGGATCGCTCAGCACCTCGTAGGCCTCGTTGATTTCCTTGAACTTCCTCTCCGCTTCCTTGTCTCCCGGGTTGAGGTCCGGATGGTATTTTCGGGCAAGACGCCGGTAGGCCCTTTTGATTTCCTTTTCGTCGGCATTTCTTGGGACACCAAGGATGGCATAGTAGTCTTTAAACTCCACGTCCCGTCACCTCCAGGGGGGAGAGGTCCACTCTCCCCCCTCTCTCAGCTTTCCTGAATGACAATCCGTCTTGCCCTCTGTTCCTCAACCTTGGGAAGGCGAACCTCCAGAACGCCATTCCGGTAGGTTGCGGTGACTCGATCAACGTCCACAGGAACCCGAAGGGCAAACGTCCTAGAGAAAGGACCGTAAATCCTCTCCTGGCGGAGGAAGCGAGCCTCCCCATCAGGGGGTTTGCGTTCCCCTTTCACCGTAACCTGATCGCCAGAAATACTGATCTCAACGTCCTTCTGGTCCACCCCGGGAAGGTCAAAGAACACCACGATCTCTTTCTCGTTCTCCACGACATCAGCCGGAGGAATCCATACCTCCCTCTTGCGCTCGTAAGCGGGAAAATTTTCTTCTAAAAGCCTCATCACACGCTCCTGAAGGTCCGCAATGTCTCGCCAGAGATCAAACCGGGGAATCACCATGGTTATCACCTCGCTTTTTACCTTCTTTGACTTTTCAGGGAGCATTATACGAGCTTGCGGGGGATTTGTCAAGATTCGTCAGGGATCGTCAAAGAGGGGGGAGACGTCAAAGTTCCAGGGCCTCCGCCTGCTCCTGCATGGCCTCAAGTGCAATACTTAGAAACTCCTCAAGAGAAAGACCAAGAGCCTCACAGGAAAGTATCTGCTCCCGTTTCGCCCCACGGGCAAAGCTTTTCTCTCGAAACCGGGAGAGCAAAAAGGCAACGTCCACATCCCGTATGCTCCTTTGGGGGTGGACGAGCACACAAGCAACGATGAAACCGCTTGTTGGGTCAACAGTCCAGAGCGCCTTTTCCATACGTCCTTCCGGCTGGTACCCCGTCATCTCATTGTGGGCACGAACGGCCAAGACGATGGCCTCTGAAAATCCGGCTTCTTTAAGAAGCTGTGCCCCGAGAAGGCCATGCTTTTTAGGCTCTCCTTTTGTGAGCTCGTAGTCGATGTCATGGAGAAGGCCCGCCATGGCCCACTCCGTCCTGTCTTCGCCGAAAACCTGGGCCAGGCGTCCCATAATGGCCTCGCAGGCGAGGCTGTGCTTTATGAGATTTCGATGGGTAAGGTACTTTTGCAGAAAAGCAAGGGCTTCCTCCCGGGTCATCGGTTCACCGCCTCAGAAACTCAAGGGGATCCACTGGACGACCGTTCCGGCGCACCTCGAAGTGGAGATGAGGACAGGTGGCATTTCCCGTTGAACCCACCCGAGCAATGGGATCCCCTTTATTCACCCGCTGCCCTTCCCGCACGAGATTAACCGAGTTGTGGGCGTACACGGTCTGCAACCCTGAGGCATGGGTGATGATCACCACTCGCCCGTATCCGCTCATCCACCCACTGTAACTCACCACTCCGCTTTCAGCTGCCCGCACAACAGTCCCTGCGGGAGCGATAATGTCTACTCCGCAGTGGAATCCCCTACCCCGGGGGCCGAAACGCGAGGAAATTCTCCCATTCACCGGCCAGATGAATCCCCGCTGTGCTCTCTGAGGCGCAGAAGAAACACCACCCCGCGAAGGAACTCGAAGCGCCTGACCGATCTGAAGGACACTCGTCTCCCGAAGACCATTGGCCCGCAGAAGCTCCTTCAGAGGGACACCAAAACGCCGGGAAATACTCCAGAGCGTATCCCCTTTCTTGACCGTGTACGTCTCCCAGGAGGTAGCAGAAGAAGATGATGCAACAGCAGTTCTTCCTGTCTCTTTAGGAATAACGAGGCGCATGCCCACCTGGAGGATGCTCGTTTCGGTAAGGCCGTTGGCTTGCATCAACGACTTCATGTCCACACCGTACTGTCGGGAAATTCGCCAGAGAGAGTCACCTTGACGGACAATGTGGACTTGTGCTTGAGCCGCTCCCTGGGCGCTTGCTCTCTCCGAAGTCTTCGGGCGGCCATCGCTTGAGAGTGGGATCACAAGTTTCTGCCCCACCCGGAGAATGCTTTTCTCAGTGAGGTTGTTTGCCTCAAGGAGCAGACGAACCGGAATCTGGAACTCCCGGGCAATGCCCCAGGGAGTGTCTCCCTGTTTCACTTCGTACAGGAGGTTACCGCTTTGAGCATCCCGCTCGCCTTCAATGAGAATTTTCATGCCTGGCTGCAGAATGCTCTGCTCTGAGAGACCATTGAGCTCAAGGAGTGTCTTAAGAGCCACACCATACCGGCGAGAAATCACCCAGAGGTTTTCTCCCGCTTGGACCTCGTGGTAGGTAGCACCTTCTGCCCTTCCCTGATTTCCCAGAAGGAACAGAATCCCGAGGAACAACACCCCCAGAGCTCGCTTTCCGTCCCTCATACCAGCCTCCTCAGACTCAAGAGAATTTTCCTGCCGTCAAGATGGAACTCTCTCACCGTACTCTCTCCACAGAGCACCGAACCCACAGAGACTTCCTGGGCCAGGACCTCTTCTTCGATGAGTTCCCGGTACCGCTCCACCACCCCAAGAAGATACGGGTCCGAATCCTTCGAGAGCAGAAGGACGATGCGCTCTTCAACGTCAAGGCCGAGCTCCTTCCGCCACATCTGAATACTGTGGACGAAGTCGCGGACCAGGCCCTCTTCCTTCAGGGCCTCATCGAGAGTGGTGTCGAGAATGACGGCGTATTGACCCTCACTTTCCACGGAAAAGTGACCACCGGTCTCAAGAACAACCTCCACCTCGTCCAGGCTCAGCGCAACCTCCGTCCCGGCCAAAGAGAGCAGGAGTTGCCCTTCCTGGAGGAACCTACGGGCCACATCCTGCGGGCAAGATGCCAGGGCTTTAGCGATCTCCTTGACTTTCTCGCCATAACGAGGGCCAAGAAGGGCAAAACGCGGTTTCAAGCGCACGGCAACGGTGTCCGGGAGTTCCTCAGCCCACTCAATATCCTTCACGTTGAGTTCATCCTGGACAAGCCCGGCAAAGGGCCGAACACGGGATTCATCCGTTCTGGGGAGCACAAGGGTAGCCTTCCTTAAAGGCTGGCGGAGCTTCACACCGACCTTATTGCGTACGGCCCGCCCAAGGTTCACGAGTTTTCGCGCCACATCCATGGACTGCAGAAGCTCCCGGTCAACGAGCTCCTCCTGGACTTCGGGGTAGTCCTCAAGGTGCACGCTCTCCTTCCGGGAGGGCAGAGGAGCCGCGAGGGTCTGGTACAGGAGTTCCGCAGTGAAGGGAACGAAGGGAGCAAGAAGCTTCGTAAGTCCAATGAGCACCGCATAAAGGGTGCGATAGGCCCCCGCTTTTTCTCCATCCCACTGGGATTTCCAGAAACGCCTTCGGGAACGGCGAATGTACCAGTTACTCAGGTCTTCGATGACGAACTCCTCAAGGGACTTCGCCGCCTTTGAAATCTCGAAGCGGTCCAGCGCTTCCCGGACCTCCTTCACAAGCTTTCTGAAAGCATTCACCAGCCAGCGATCCAGGAGATGCTCCGGTTCCTCAAACGAGGAATCCGGGGGGACGTAACGGTCAATGTTGGCATAGAGGATGAAGAAGTTCACAACGTTCCAGAGAGTATCGAAGAACTTACTGAGGACCTCACGCAGACCTGATTTCCCGAAGCGCTTCGGTACCCAGGGAGGAGAAACAGAAAAAATGTACCAGCGAAGCACATCAGCACCATAGGCTTCGACGAGGTTCCAGGGGTTTACGACGTTACCGATGTGCTTGCTCATTTTCTGTCCTTTCTCATCAAGGCCGAGTTCAGTCACAAGGCAGTGCAAAAACGCAGGGCTTCTGAAAAGCATGCTCGCCAGTACATGGAGACTGTAGAACCATCCCCGGGTTTGATCGATGGCCTCGCAGATAAAGTCGGCGGGGAAGCTCCGGGCAAACTCTTCCTGGTTCTCAAAGGGATAGTGGTGCTGGGCCACGAACATGGCCCCTGAGTCAAACCAGCAGTCGATGACCTCGGGAACCCGCCGCATCACCCCGCCACACTGAGGGCAGGAGAGCAGCACCCGGTCTACGTATGGTCTGTGTAGCTCGATGTCACCGATGGGAGAAAGAGAGCGGGAACGCAGCTCTTCCAGGGACCCCACGGCGTCGGCAAACCCACAGGTGTCACATTTCCAGATATTCAGGGGAGTCCCCCAGTACCGTTCCCGGGAGAGCGCCCAGTCGACCACATTCTCCAGAAAATCTCCAAAACGCCCATCCCGGATATGCTCCGGAACCCAGTGAATTTTCCGATTGTTCTCCAAAAGAAGCTCACGGAACGCCGTAGTCTTTATGAACCAGCTCTCCTTCGCATAGTAGAGAAGAGGGGTATCACACCGCCAGCAAAAAGGATACGAATGCCGGTAGGTCTCCTTGCGGAAGAGTTTTCCTTCCTTTCGGAGATAGTCGATAATGAGCGGATCGGCATCCTTCACCCACAGACCCTTCCATGGCTCAACGCTGCTATCGTACGTTCCATCGGGCAGTACCGGCTGAAGGACAGGGAGACCCTCCTTCTGCGCCAGACGCATGTCATCCTCTCCGAAGGCCGGCGCAATATGGACAATACCGGTACCTTCCGCCATGGAAACAAAATCACCAGCGAAAACCCTGTATCCCTTCTCGGCCCGGACAAAGGGAAGAAGGGGTTCGTACTCAAGGCCAACGAGGTCCTCACCTTTCATCTCCCGGAGAACCCGGAAAGTCCCCTCCTGGAAGAGCTTTTCCAGGCTCTCCTTCCCCAGGATGAACCGGGTACCATCTTTGCTTTCTATCTCCACATATGGCAGGTCTTTCCCCACCGCTAAAGCCACGTTGGCCACCAGTGTCCAGGGAGTGGTCGTCCATACCAGGAAAAAGGTCCCTGCTTTTCCTTTGACGGCGAATTTCACGTACACTGAAGGGTCATCAGTCTCCCGGTACCCCAGGGCAACCTCGTGACTCGAGAGGGAAGTGCCGCAGCGAGGGCAGTACGGGAGGACCTTGTGCCCCTGGTACAGTAATCCCTGTTTCCAGAGCTCTTTGAGGATCCACCAGAGGCTTTCGATGTACTCGTTAGTACAGGTGATGTAGGGGTGTTCGAGGTCCATCCAGATTCCCAGGCGCTCCGTCAGCTTCTCCCACTCCCGGATGTACCGGAAAACGCTCTCCTTGCATCGGGCATTGAAGGCTTCGACCCCAAACCGTTCGATATCCTGCTTGCCTCTTATGCCGAGTTCCTTCTCAACCTCAAGCTCTACAGGAAGACCGTGGGTATCCCAGCCTGCTTTTCGGGGAACGAAAAAGCCGCACATTGTCTTGTAACGGGGGATGAGGTCTTTGATGCTTCTTCCGATAACATGCCCTGCATGGGGATAGCCATTCGCCGTTGGAGGACCTTCGTAAAACGTAAAACGAGGACATCCCTCCCGTAGTCTGAGGCTCTTTTGGAAAATCTGCTGCTTTTTCCAGAAGGAGAGGATACGTTCTTCCTCCTTCGGGAGATAGCTCAGTTTTGGAAGCGACTGGAACAATGTCCTTCACCTTCCTTGCGTTCAGCTTGCGGCATTCACCTGGATGGGCTCAACGAGCATGTATGGGGCAAGGATACTCCCCTGTACCCACCGGCAGTCCCGGGAAAGCTCCTTAACGTTTTTCAGGGCTTCATAGGCATTGCCGCTGATCATAACGTTCTTGACACGTCCTTGGATTTCGCCACCCTTTACGTAAAAGCCAAGCTGCACACCACAGGAGAAAAACCCCGAGGCAATGTTGCTCTGACCAAGCCCAAGAAGGCTATCCACCACGAGGCCCTCCTCAAGCTCCTCCACTAGAGTCTCACGATCCCGCAGCCCGTTTTTGATCTTCAGGACGCTAAAGCCCGGCTCTGGCATATCCCATGGAGAGCGACGGAAACCGCTGGCTGTGGTTCTTCGTCCAGTCCTTGCCGCACTCCAGAGGTCCCAGAAACCATCTTCCACCTTCCCACTCTCCACAAGGACACGTTCTTCGGGGGTCAGTATCCCCTCGTCATCGAACGGGCACGAACCCAAAGCCCAGGGCTCTTGAGGGATCTCGACAAGAGAGAACAACGAGGAAAAGAGAACCTTACCAAGTTTGTCCTGGAGTGGAGATTTTCCGAAAGCGATGTTACGACCGCTCAATCCATACAGCAGGGGGTGCAGAAGGACCATACACCCTGAGGGAGTAAAAAGCACAGGATACTGTCCACTCTGGATGGAAACCACCCGCTCTGAAAGGTCGAGCTTGAGCTCAACCTCTTTCAGGAGGTCATCAACGTCGAGGTCACGATTGCCCCAGCTCCTTTCCACATATACGGTCAGGATATCCTCATCCTTCACCCGAGTGGCCTCAACTGAGATGTCAAAAAAAGTTCGGGCAAAGCGAATCTCCTCTTCATGGTGGTTGAAGAGCTCCCGTTCCTCTTTTCCCGCAACAATACGAACATTCGTCAAAACCTCAGGATGAGTTGTCTTTAGCTGTCCCACAAGATGTTCCCCAATTTCCACCATTTCCCGAACGCTCAGTTCCTCAAGGCGAGGATCAACAAAATCCTTCCATTCGGTGGTGGAAGGATAGGAAGGAATGGTGAAATCAACCACGTCACCAAAAGCGCTCACTTCCAGAGCCTGCTCTACCGCTTCCGAAGGGGCACAGGGAGGTGTGAAGGCGTAAAACCCCAGGCGTTTGTCAGGGCGAATCACCCTCAACCCACACCCGGTATGCTCTCTCGCCACATACCCCCGAAACACTCCGGCTTCGTACTCTATGCTCTTCTCCCAGACTCTTCGTACAAAGAGGTCCGCCTGAAGCCCTCTGGCCCTCGCAATGCTCACAACCTCACGCATGGCACTGTCCCCCCACAAGGACTTCCCTCAATCGAACATGTGGACTTCCCGTTGGTGTGGGAAGGCCCATCTGCTCACCCTTCCCGCACCAGCCCACCTCGGTCCAGCGGAAATCGTTCGCTACTGCGTCTATTTTACCAAGAGTTTGAAAGAGATTTCCACTGAGGACGATGTCCTTCACCATCTCCCCAACCTTCCCCCCTTCAATGAGGTACCCGTAGGCCGGGGAGAAGGTGAAAAGCTCAAGAGCGGTGCTCCCACCAACGTACTCCACCGCGTACACACCCCGTTTGATGTCGGCGAAAAGGTCTTCAGGGGGTACCGTTCCTGGCTCAATTCCCGTGTTGGTCATCCGCACAATGGGTGGGAAGCGATACGAAATGGTGCGGGCATTCCCCGTAGGGGACTCACCAAGGAGAAACGCCGTCTCCCGCGAGTGCAGTCTTCCAGAGAGATAGCCCTCCCGAATGAGGCATGTCCGTTGCGTCCGCGTGCCCTCATCGTCGTAGGGAGAAGAGCCCCTGAGGTTTTCAAGGCTCCCATCATCAAATACCGAGAGCACCGGGGAAGCAATCGGCTTCCCCAGCACCATGAGTCTTTGAAGGCGCTCATTCCGAGAAAGAAAATCTGCCTCGCTGAGATGTCCAAACGCCTCGTGAATGAAAACCCCCGCAAGGACTGGGTCCAGAATCACATCGTACACCCCACCAGGGAAGGGTCGGGCAAAGAGCAATGCCTCCGCCTGCTTCCCCACCCGATGGGCAAGCTCTTCCAAGCCCCTCACAAGCTCAAACCCTGCCTTCCCAGCCACTCCATCACGATAGACCTCAATCTGGTCTCCTTTCCTGGCCGTTGCCACAAAGCTCAGCGAAATGTCGGGTCTTTCCCAGAAGATCACAGACCCATCAGAGTTGGCGAAGTACACGGTGCGCCACTCATCGCGGTACTCCACAACCGCACTGACCACAAAAGGAGAGGCCTCCCGGAGCATCCGGGCATAGGCAAAAAGGAGCTGGACTTTCTCCCCAAGAGGTTTCTCCCGAAAATCCTCTCGCGGGGAAAAACGAATTTCCTCTTCGGTACCTTCCCCCCGGATAACACCGGTTCCGCTTTGCGGAAGGAGGACGACCGAGCGCAGACCGGAAGCAACGTGCTCTTTGAGGCTATCCCACCCCTGGAAACTCACAAACCACCAGCCCGTTTTCGGATGGAGAATGCGAAGGGAACCGCCCCGCTCTTCTGTAACCTTGAGCCTCTCCACAGTAGTGTTGTGGATGCGAATGCTTGTGGTCACGATGTGCTCCAGGCGGATTTCCAGGTATTCCCCGTTTTGAGGCTTTCGCACAAGGTCACGCAAGATCTCTCTCATGGAGACGGTGACACACCTTCTTGGACTTTCTCAGCGTTGCTTCCTGAGGGGAGATTTTCCTCTATTATGGCAATTTCGGCCTTGCTTTTCAACTCCTCAATCCACTTCTCGAACGCTTCCTGCTGCTTCTGGGGAGTGAGACGGGCGACGATTTCCTCGCGAACTTCAGAGAGCTCTTTGAGGCGGGGTTTCAGATGTTCCTCCACAAGGAAAATGTGGAACCCATCGTTGATCTCTACGATATCGCTGTAATTCCCCGGAGCAAGTTCAAAGAGGATCTTCTCGATTTCAGGATCAAGATCCCCCCGCCTGATATACCCCATTGCTCCGCCGCTTAAGGCGTCAGGCGACTCGGACTTCTCCCGTGCTACCTCCTCAAAGGGTCGCCCAGTCTTCAACTCCGCAAGAATAGCTTCCGCCTTCTCCCGAGAACTCGCCATGATATGTCGCGCTTTCACTTGTTCGGGCTCAGTATAGAGCGTGGGATTGGCGTTGTATTCCTTCTGGATTTCTTCGTCGCTCACCTGGACCTTCTCGATGATCTCCCTTTTGATGATTTCCCGAATGAGAACCTGCTTTTTAAGCTCCTCAATCTGCTTCACCACTTCAGGGTCCGATTCAAGCCCAATCTTCCGGGCCTCCTGCAAAAGGAGGAGCTGGCGAATGAACTGCTCCAGAAGATCCCGCATACCTCCGGGAAACTGCGTTCTGTAAGCCTCGGGAAGACTATTCCATATCCTCTCCAGGTCCTCAAGGTAAATCGGTTCTCCATTCACCTCAGCGACAACCTTCCGCTCCACACCTTGAGGTGTGGGCATGGGCGTCTCTTCAGCCCAGATACTCCATCCCCACACCAGTACGCAAACCGCAAGGATAAGCAATCCCCAAACTCGCGATAACCTCATTGTCCTTCTCCTTTCTCTCTGGCAATCTCGTCTTCAAAGACGTACAAGGGAAAACGGTCTTCCGCGATGCTCTCCTCTTCCCCCCTTTCCTCCGGAAGGCTGCGCTTTTCTCCCAGCCGGTCCACCTTTTTTGCCAGGGACCGCAAAAGATGTTGCACTTCTTTCAACCGTTCGTTGAGAACCCAAAAAAGCAAAAGCCCGTACAGCACAAGAACAATGAGCAAAATTCCCAAAAGCAAGGCACAGACCCCCAGTCCAGAAAGCTATACGATGACCGAACCGCTCCGAAGTTCCTTCAAGCCCTCAAAACGTTCCCTCTGCACTCCAATGCCGATGAGGCAATTCCTGTGAATCACCATTCCTTCCGGGATAATGCTCCCTTTCCCGACGAGGTTGACCCCCCAGTCCAGGAGGTCCGGGCGAGCGTCATTCGGTGTCAGGTCACTTCCATATCCCACCACCGCTCCTTTCTCCACCACCACTCTCTTGTCGAGGATACTCAGAAAGACCCGGGCCCTTTCCCCAACAACCGAATCGTTGAAGATGATGGAATCATGGACCTGGGCCCCCTCTTCAACCACAACTCCCGGGAAGATCACCGAGTGCACAACCTCCCCCCTGATGACCGCTCCTTCTCCAATGATGCTTGAGGCAACCCGCGCACCTTTGCAGATCTGCGTTGGGGGATAGGGAGGACGATTGGTGTAGATGACCCAGTCAGGATCGTAGAGGTTGAAAGAGGGCAGGGGAGCCAGAAGATGCATGTTGGCCTCCCAGTATGCCCGAATCGTCCCAACATCAAACCACGGTCCGGTGTAAAAGTACGCCTGCATCCTCACCTTTCCCACACTGGCGATAATGGTATCACGCACGAGGTCGAATTTCCCTTCTCTGGCATTCTCAAGCAGTTTCTCCACAAGAAACTCGGTGCGGAAGACGTAAATCCCCATGAAAGCGATAGTCGACCATGGAACGGAGGGCTTTTCCTCGAAGCGAGTAATCCAGTTATCCTCATCCACCGCAACCACACCAAATCGGGAAACATCCTCCTCCCGCACCCGGGTAACCACAAGGGTAACATCAGCATCTCGGTCAATATGGTACGCCATGAGAGGATTATAG
Organism: Candidatus Caldatribacterium sp. SIUC1; assembly: GCF_051549785.1. Lineage (GTDB taxonomy): Bacteria > Atribacterota > Atribacteria > Atribacterales > Caldatribacteriaceae > Caldatribacterium. The sequence goes on from NZ_CP189974.1 coordinate 1,689,903, forward strand.
TCCATGAGATACACATGGTCTCCGGAGAGCACAAGGAGGTGGGGAACCCTCTTTCGAAGGATGATATTCATGTTCTGGTACAGGGCATCCCCCGTCCCCCTATACCATCCCCCGACAGTTCGACCAAGGTACGGCTGTAGGAGTTCAATGCCACCCTGTTTCCTGTCGAGATCCCAGGGACGCCCAGCCCCGATGTGCTCAATGAGCGAGCGAGGCTGGTACTGCGTGAGTACGCCGATGTCGTAAATTCCGGAATTCACGCAGTTACTCAAGGGGAAATCAATGAGACGGTAACATCCCCCAAAAGGCACAGCCGCTTTTGCACGCTCGACCGAGAGCACACTCAGCCGATCTCCTTTGCCCCCAGCAAGAATCATGGCGTACCGGATCGGTGGCATACTCACTCACCCTCCTGGAACCCAAGGCAGAGGCGAAGCCTTGAGGCTGCCTCCTCAGGAGGCAGGACGTTAATGGAAAACCCGCTTCCCCATTCAAAACCTGCCACTCGGGGAAAGCTCGGCAAAATTTCAAAGTGCCAGTGGTAACTCTGATGCTCTTCGCTCCGGGCATGGTACGGTACACTGTGGAGAACAAAGTTAAAAGCAGACCCACCTGAACATTCCCGAACGCCCCAGAGGACTCTGCGCAGAGTCTGAGCCAGGTCCTCAAGGCGTGTTTCCTCGAGGAAGGTAGCGCTGTGATGCACCGGGAGCACCACAACCTCAAAGGGGAAGCGAGCAGCGTAGGGAACCAGAGCGACAAAATGTTCGCTTTCAAAAACGACCCGGGCAAACTTCCCCCTTTCCTGTTCAAGGAGCGCACAGAAGAGACATTTCCCACACTGCGAGTAAAACGTCCTCGCACTCTGGAGCTCCGCACAAACGGCCTGGGGGATGACGGGTGTAGCGACAAACTGGGAATGGGCGTGGCTCATAGAAGCCCCAGCCTCCACACCCTGATTTTTGAAAATCAAACCGTACCGAAGCTCCCTCTCGCCCGAAAAATACCGCAATCGTTCCCTGTATGCCGTCAGTACCCTGACAATCTGTTCTTCGGGGAGCTCTGAAAAATCCACAGCATGATGGGGAGTTTCAACGATGACTTCGTGCACTCCAAAGCCGCTCATCGCCCGGTGAAACCCATCCTCCATACTCCAGAAGGGGATATCCCTCTGGAGAGCGGGGTACTTGTTCGGAAAAACCCGAACGAACCACCCCGGCTGGTTCTCTACGGTTCCGTCACGACGAATACTGAACACTTCGGGAGGGGTCATGGCTTCCATGCCCTCACAGAAAGGACACTGGGTCCCTTCTCCTTCCCCAAATTCATATGGACGACCTGCACGCTCCGGAGCTACAATGGTCCAGCGTTCAGTAAAGGGATCCTTTCGCCATTCCGACATAGAGAATCTCAGGGAATCCAGTCCTCGTCTCCACTCAGGCTCTCAAGGAAAAGCACAAGCAATCGCACGGCATTCTCCACATCTTCGGTGTCAATGACCTCCGAGGGGGTATGCATATACCGGTTGGGTATGCCGATGAGTCCCGTCACCACACCTTCTCTAGTCACCTGGATGGCGTTGGCGTCTGTCCCTGTCGCCTTCGACTCTGCCTGAACCTGATAGGGGATTCCATGGGTTCTGGCAATGTCCACAAAGCGCTGGAACACCTTGGGGTTGATATTGGGCCCCCGGGCAATGACCGGGCCTTTCCCCAAAGCTATGTCGCCAACTTTCCGCTTATCCACATCCGGACAATCGGAGGCAAACGTCACATCAACAGCGATGCCCACATGAGGTGCAATGCCAAAGGCACTCGTCCGCGCTCCCCGAAGACCCAGCTCTTCCTGAACGGTACTCACCCCATACACGGCGCAGTGGAGTTTTTCCCGGTTCACCCGGCGGAGCGTCTCCGCCACAACAAACACTCCTACCTTGTCGTCAAAACCCTTCCCTGCCACTCTCGTCCCGGAGAGGGGTCGAAAGCCCACATCAAAGGTGATCGGGTCTCCAATACTCACAAGCTGGAGAGCTTCTTCCCTGGTCTTCACCCCGATGTCAATCCACTGTTCCTCGATTTTCACCACTTTCTGGCGGTCCTTTTCCTCCATGAGGTGAATCGGCTTTTTCCCCACCACACCGGGAACAGGACCGGAACCCGTATGGATGAGCACCCTGGTCCCTGCGGTGACGTGAGGGTCCACACCACCCACGGCCGAAAAATGGATATACCCCTGGTCGTTCACGTACTCCACCATAAGCCCTACTTCATCGCAGTGTCCGGCAAGCATCACCCGGGGAGTTCTGTCAGGGTGGATAACCCCAAAAGCATTACCATGGACGTCTTTATACGTTCTATCGACCCTGTCCTGAATGCGCTCCAGAAAAATCCTCTGCACCTCCTCCTCAAAACCAGAAGGACTGGGGGTAGAGATGAGCTTTCGCAGAAAATCCAGGCTATCCGAGTCCATTGGTATTCCCCCTTTCAAGGGATATTTCCTCAAGGCTTCTGCCAAAAGCCAGCGCCAGGGCGTCATCAAGAGTTTCCACAAAGTGGAACCGCAATTCCCGCTTGACCTCCTCGGGAACCTCTTCGAGGTCTTTTTCGTTCTCCTTGGGGAGGATGACCGTCCCAATGCCTGCCCGGTATGCAGCCAGGACCTTCTCCTTAATCCCTCCCACGGGGAGAATCCGCCCCGTGAGCGTGACTTCCCCGGTCATAGCCAATCCCTGACAGGGAGGGGTTTTCGTCAATGCAGACACCAGGGAAACCGCCATGGTGATGCCGGCAGACGGTCCGTCTTTGGGGATTGCCCCTGCGGGAACGTGGATGTGAATGTCCTTCTTCTCGTAGAAGTCCTCGGGAATATGCCACTCCTTCGAGCGCTCTCGAATGCACGAGAGCACAATGCGGGCCGACTCCTGCATGATCTTCCCCATGTTTCCGGTAAGGATGAGATTCCCCTTCCCCGGGAGGGCAACCGTTTCCACAAAAAGGACTTCCCCACCAACCTCGGTCCACGCCAGACCCACAGCCACACCTATCCTTCCCTGAGGAGAGAACATGTCCCGAGAGTACCTTCGGGGTCCGAGGAATTCCCGAAGAAGCGGGATGTCAACCACAAAGGGACCCTGCTCTCCTGAGGCTATGCGCTTGGCCACCTTCCGGCACACCGAGGCAATGTTTCGCTCAAGCTGCCGTACCCCTGCCTCCCGTGTGTACTCCCGGACAATGGTGAGGATGGTCTCATCGGGGACATGCAGCAGGCCCTCTGGAACACCGTTCTCCCGGCACTGCTTCGGAATAAGGTAACGCCTGGCAATAACCAGCTTGTCCTGGTCCGTGTACCCCGAGAGGAAAATCAGTTCCATCCGGTCAAGAAGGGCCGGAGGAATAGTATCGACGACGTTAGCCGTGGCAATGAAAAGAACCCGGGAGAGGTTGAAGGGGACTCCAAGGTAATGGTCCACAAAGGCCTCATTCTGCTCGGGATCAAGAACCTCAAGGAGCGCTGCTGCTGGGTCTCCCCGAAAATCCGCACCAATCTTGTCAATCTCGTCGAGCATGAACACGGGGTTGTTCGTTCCTGCCCTGCGAAGACCCTGGATGATTCTCCCCGGCATTGCCCCAACGTAGGTACGCCGATGTCCCCGGATCTCGGCTTCATCCCGAACACCACCAAGGGAAATCCGTACGAACTTCCGCCCCAGGGACCGGGCAATGGACTTCCCGAGCGAAGTCTTCCCAACCCCGGGAGGACCCACAAAGCAGAGAATCGGACCCTTGAGGTCTTTCTTCAGCTGGCACACGGCGAGGTACTCAAGGATGCGCTCCTTGACCTTCTCAAGGTCATGGTGGTCCTCGTCGAGGATTTTCCGGGCAAGCTCCACGTCAAGGGTGTCCTCGGTGCTCCTACTCCAGGGGAGCTCGAGAATCCAGTCGATGTAGTTCCGGATAACCGGGTACTCGGGGGAGGTGGTAGGGATATGTGAGAGGCGGTCGAGCTCTTTTTCCACCTCTTCCTCCACTTCCGGGGCAAGACCCAAGGCTTTGATTTTTTCCCTGAGCCTGGTGATCTCGCTTCCCCGTTCATCGAGTTCCCCAAGTTCCCGCTGGATAGCTTTGAGCTGCTCCCGCAGGAAATACTCCCGCTGGGTCTTGGCCATCTCTTTCTGAATCTGAGCCTGAATTTTGCTCCCAATCTGGAGGATCTCGAGCTCCCGCGTCAGGTAGTAGGTAACCTTCTTCAACTTCTCCACGAGGTCAAAAGATGCAAGAACATCCTGTTTCCCGGCAACATCGAGGTTCAGGTTAAAAGCCACAAAATGGGCAAGACGCGCAGGTTCCTTGATGTTCATCGCCGCCACAAAGGCCTCTTTGGGCAGATACGGTGCAAGTTCAACAACCTTCTGGAAAAGGCTGAGAATATTGCGCTTCAGCGCCTCCACTTCGTCCGTGCGGATTTCCTCAGTGCGGATAACCTCAATGCGGGCAACAGGGTATGGTTCCCACCGCACCCACTCCTTGACCACAAACGTTGCCAGCCCAAAAACGAGAATCTGCACCGCCTCTTCAGGGAGCCGAAGCATGCGGGAGATTCTCCCCACGACTCCAACCTCGTAAAGGTCCTGCGGCTCAAGAGGTCTGTCCTCCGGTTTCTCCCGAAGGGCAACGACGCCGACGATTTTATCCTTGAGAACCGCTTCATGGACAAGGCGAACCCAGGTCTCCCCCTGAACCACCCAGGGGAAGGCAATCTCCGGGAAAAGCACGTTGTCCTCAAGGGGAAGGACGGGGATTTCTTCAGGAAATTCCCAGTCTCGCTTTTCGGAAGACGGCAGCATTCGTTCCAGAAGCCCTACTGGCTTCTCTTCCTCAAAAAGCGCAGGCCATTCCTCCGACCACATACTCATGCCCCCTCATCAATCGGCACCCGTCGTTCCCAGACGTGCTTTTTGGGGCACTCAATGACCAGAAACCCATTCCGGTATCTTGCCCGTACCGCCGTATCTTCGATGTCCTCTTCAAACTCGATTTCCCGGTAAAAAGGGCCAAAATGGATTTCCATGAGATAGTAATCCCGTTTCGGCGGAGAGGGGATTTCCCGACGTTCCCCCCGAACCACAAGCTTTTTCCCCTGGATAAAGATTTCTACCTCTTTCGGATCCACCCCGGCAAGTTCCACCACAACGAAAAAGGCAACATCGGTTTCAAAAACGTCACAGGCAGGGACCCAGGGTTCCTCAGCAAAAGGAGCAAAACTCGGTCTTTTGCCGGCAAGATGCTCCACAAACCTCTGCATTTCCCGCTGCATGGAGAAGAATTCTTCCCACAGAGAATCAAACTGCCCCATAGCCTCCTCCATCAAAAGACCACCAGAATGCGCTGGAGAGCGTACCTTGCTCCGCGAACCACCGGCTCGAACTCAATCCGAACGGTGTTTTTCCCCAGCTCAAGAAACGGTGCCAGAGAAACAATCTGAACTTCCAGGGGACCACCCCTGCCTCCTTGTACCGTTCCAGCAAAGCTCAACTTCCCGTTCACATACACCCTGAGGGTGCCCCTGTCCTCTGCCTTCCCCCACAGGCACAGTGCTCCTTCCTGAAGAGGCTGGGAGAGGAAAAACGTCCCTTCGACAAAACCACCTGCGGCCAAAAGCAGGGAGAATACAGGGTTTGGAGAGAATCCCTTCCCAACGTCTCCCTGATACACAAGGTTCTCAAGGTTGGTCTTTACCCTGCCGTTACTCACATCGAGGAAATAGAAACCCTCTCCCAGATAGATACCCACTCCACTTACCGTTCCACTCGCATATCCCTGGGAGGGAGAAAACCTCGCCGTTCCGTCGAAGAACACCTGGATTTCCACGCTCTCCTGCGCCTCCACCTGGGGAGCGAAAAAGCGATTTTTTGCCTTCCCTGAAGTATCTGTCACCGTCTCGTTCTGCTCGAAGCTCCCCATATTCGCCCTCCAGCGAAGGGTCTCCCCCTCAAGGGGTTTCCCCCGAACATCCTGAAGGACGGCTACAAAATCGATGACTTCACCTGAGCCCAGGTGGAAAGCCTTTGGCGACAACTCAAGGACAGTGAGCATGCGCTCTGCCCTCACGATAAGGCGCGCTTCTTCAAAGGACGATCCGTACACCATGTCTCCATCAAAACTCGCCCGAATCGTTACCTCCTGATCCTCTAGAAGCGCAGGAGCAGTATACCATACCTCCGAAAACCCCGAAGTGTTCGTGAAGGTCTGGTATCTCTCGAGCTTCCCTGCACTGACCTCCCACTGGATGCGACGATTCACCAGCGCATTGCCCACCTCATCCCCAAGGAACACCCTGAGCCTCACCCTTGCCCCCGGAGCCACCTCCTGGGGAACCCGGTCAAAACGGAGAAACGATGGTGCAAGGACACGCTCTTTTGTCACGGTAATAGCGCAGTGCTGCACATGGATGTCTTCTCCAAGGAGCGACCGCAGCTTCGTCGGTCGTCGCATGGCCTCAACAAGGAGCCGATCTGGTATCCTCTTTGGGGTCAGCACCATCAGGAATCGTTCCGTCCCCTCAGGACCCGTAACCGTTCCGTAAATCTTCTCCGAGGACCCCGCAACGAAAAATTCGTTGTTCCTCAGGATACGCGCTTCTCCCTGAGGGCTATAGTCGAAAACACTCACGTACCCATCCCTCTCGCTGGCAAGAGAAAGGACAATTGGATCCCCAGGTCTATAGAGACCAAAGTTCCCCCGGTCAGGCTCTATGCTCACGAAAGGAGAAGTCTCGACTTGGGGGATTTCTTCGAGCTCTGAGAGCGCAACGTCAAAAGTGAACGGTTCCCCCCAGGCAGAAGCCCAACGTAAAAGCCCCACAAACAGCACGAGATACCATCCCCAGTATCGCATACTTCAGTTCCCCCCGGATTCCCTCTCGATACTCTCTCCACTTGGCACCAGGGTATCCTGGAAATCCTCGTAATCGAGGTCGGGGCAGATACGGCAATTCCTGCCAATGAGAACCCCCGGAGGAATTCTCGTATTCTTCCCCACCACCGTGAGACCACTCTGGAGCATGTCGGGGAACTTTCGGTTTGGCGTCCAGTCCTCCCCATAGCCCACGACGGCCCTCTCCCCCACAACAACTGCCTTGTCCAGAATAGCCCGGTGCACCACTGCCCCTTCCTCAACCACCGTATCGCTCATGACCACCGAATCGCAGACCACCGCGCCCTTTTTGACACGAACACCGCTGAAAAGCACCGAATTGACAACTCTTCCCTCCACGATGGTGCCACTTCCCAGAATACTCCGTTCCACCGATGCATCGGCGCTCAGTTTCACCGGGGGTCTGTCCTCAACGGGGGTGTAAATCGGCCAGCGCTCATCATAAAGGTCCAGGGGAGGAGGACTTTCAAGGAGTTCCATATTTGCCTTCCAGTATGCATCAAGGGTTCCCACATCCTTCCAGTACCCCTCAAAGGGAAAGGCGAAAACCCTCCGCGTTTGCACCATACGGGGGATAACGTCTTTCCCAAAGTCGAAAGAGGTTCCCTCTCTCCTGGCCTCATACTCGACTTCTTCTTCGAGGACCTCAAGGGTAAAGACATAGATACCCATGTTGACGAGGTTACTCCTGGGGTACCTCGGTTTCTCCTCAAAATCGACAATCCTTCCCTCCTTATCGGCAAGCAGAACCCCAAAGCGATGGGCTTCTTCCCACGGCACGGCAATAACCGAAACCGTAAGATCCGCCCGTTTCTCCATATGGAAGCGAAGGAGTGGCCGGTAGTCCATCTTGTAAATGTGATCTCCGGAAAGAATGAGGACGAGTTGTGGCTTTTTCTCCCGTAAGAAGTCCAGATTCTGGTAGATGGCATCAGCAGTCCCGCGGTACCAGTCCGTCGCCGCATCGCTGATATAGGGCTGGAGGAGGAATATCCCCCCCTCCATACGGTCCAGGTTCCAGGGCTTCCCGATCCGGATGTGGTCATGGAGGGACCGGGGGTTGTACTGGGTGAGTACCCCCACGCAGTAAATACCGGAGTGAACGCAGTTGCTCAAACAGAAATCGATGATGCGGTACTTTCCCCCAAAGGGAACCGCGGGTTTGGCCCGTTTGGCCGAGAGGATGTCGAGTCTCCTCCCCTCGCCTCCGGCAAGAATCATGGCTACGACGTCCCTCTTGTACATTGCTCCTCACTCCCGCGGCCTGCACGCAAAAGGCTCCGTACCTCCTCAAGAAGGCCAAGGAAATACGCCACAAAGATGTTCTTCTGCGGAGAGGGGTGGTCCTCCCCCAGCCACCAGAACCAGTCACTCCCCTCAGCTTGGAGGATGAGCTCATAGGCTCTTTCCCGAACCGAGGGAGAGAGCCTGTCCTTCACCTCCTCAAACTCCTGTCGAACCTTAAAAAGCCGCTCCCAAGCCCAGTTTTTTTCTGGATGACCGATCCAGCTTGAGAAATTCCCAAAAATCCACGAACCCGGTAAAAGGCGTTCGAGCACCGACACTCCCTGGTGCTCCTGCAGATACTTAGAAGGCGTCGTCGTCACAAGCTCCCTTTCTTCGGAGAGTGCCTCGTAGAGTCCAGTCAAAAAGGGTAATCCATTATCTCTATAATACTCCCAGGCGTTCTCTCCATCAAGGATGACGTTCACCATGTAATCCCTGCCCTGAGGAAGGGACTCCCTGATACGCCAGAGTCTTCTGACGAAATCTGCCACTGCATCCTGGGGCGACAGGCGATGGTACTCAAAACCAATCGCATCGGAGAGCACTCGGTCCCGGAAAAGCACCACAATCTCCCGCCCGTTTTTCCTGAGACAGTGGGGACGATACAGCGCCTCCGGAGCCTTTCCGTCCTCACCGCGTCCCTGCTGCAGGGAGCGGAAAAGCACCTCTTCTCCGGTGGCCACCCACCGCACTCCCTCTTCCTGGGCCATCCAGAGGACCTCTTCACTCACCGACCCCTCTGAAGGCCACATACCGCAGAGTTCCTGCCCCCACACCTCCTTGGCGTATTCCCTGCCCCTTCGAATCTGTTCCCGGGCATCCTGGGGAAAGGCATAACGCACACCAGGCAGAGGAGCTGGTTCCCCAAAGCCCTGCGCCAGAGAGGTATCCACAAGGAGAGGGAGAACGGGATGGTAGAACGGAGAAAAAGTCACCTCGATCTGCCCCTCCGTTAAAAGCTTCCGGTACTGGGGCAAAATCCCGTGGAACACCTGCATGGTCATCTCAAAAACCAGGGTTTTGTCCTCTTCTCCGTAGTTTCGTCCCTTTTCGTGAAGCCTTCGCAAATCCCCGTCTTCCTGGAGGAGAAGAGGGTCAAACCATATGAGCTGGTACAGCACCTGGAGATCAAGGAAATCCTGAGAGGTAAAGGAAGAAAGGGCTTCAGACCTTCTCTCCCAGAGTTCTCTGTATCTCGGCCAGGAAGCAAAAACCAGAGGGGAAGATACCAGGAAAAAGAGGTCACAGATTTCTCGTTTCTCCTCCTCAGTGAGGGAAAGAACCGGTTTTTCGGCAAGCTCCATGACTCGATCTTTTTTCCCCGCAAGGTAGAGCTCGATTTGCTTCAGGAGTGAAGGAGTGAAGTTGAAGGTGACCTGGACGGAGGGGAAACGCTCCAGGAGTTTCCCTATGAACAGGTAATCCTTGGTCGCGTGGGTGCGAACCCAGGGGAGAATAAACCTCCCATTCCTTTCATCCCAGTACCAAGGCTGATGCATGTGCCAGAGGATATGGACGAAAAGTGACATTGCTTGTACCCTCCCATCACTCCAGAGCGACGATTTCGGCTCGAAGGATTCGTCCCCCCGCGATTTCCAAACGCCCCAGGGTCCGGCGGGGAGCAAAAACGGTGTCTGTCGGACTTCCCGGATTCACAAGGAGAAATGTCCTCTGCCACTCGAGTTTGGGGCGGTGAGAATGACCGTAAACAATGGCCTGAACGTCTTCCTGGGTAAATGCCTTTAAGGCCATTCTCTCGGCTTCCTCCGGAGACCCTCGCCCGTGGAGAAGACCAATCCGCACTCCTTCAAGTTCCACAACCCGTCTCTCGGGAAAGCGGGAGGCAACTCCGGGGGTATCCATGTTCCCACAAACGCCATAAACCGGAGCAATATGGGAGAGTTCCTCAATGACCCACCATTCGGTGACATCCCCAGCGTGGAGGATACAAGAAACCCCCTGGAGACGAGAAAGGAGGTTCTCGGGGAGTTCCCTCATTCGCTCAGGAATATGGGTATCCGAAAGAACAGCAACCATCACCGCTTTCCTTCACCTGCCTCAGCAAAGAACCGCTCTGCCGCCTTCACCGTGTTGGCCATGAGCATAGCCACCGTCATTGGGCCCACACCACCGGGGACCGGGGTGATGTACGACGCTTTCTCCGCCACGCTGTCAAAGTCCACGTCCCCCACGAGTTTCTCACCAACCCGGTTGATGCCAACGTCAATGACTACTGCCCCCTCCTTCACCATATCCCCCACGATGGCCCTGGGAGAACCACAGGCGGCAACGAGGATGTCCGCCCTTTTTGTGTGTTCAGCAAGGTCCGGAGTTCTCGTATGACATATGGAAACAGTGGCATTCGCTCCTTTTGCTTTCTGCACAAGCATCATGGCCAGGGGTTTCCCCACGATGTTGCTTCGCCCTACGATGACCACGTGTTTCCCCTCCACTTCGATGCCGGAACGCTTGAGGAGTTCCTGAATTCCCCAGGGCGTACAGGGAAGAAAAACTGGATCCCCGATCATGAGCCGACCGAGGTTGTAGGGGTGGAAACCATCGACATCCTTTTCCGGTGAAATACGGTAGAGAACATCCCGTTCTTCTATGTGCGGTGGAAGGGGAAGCTGGACGAGGATACCGTGAACCTCCGCATGGGTGTTCAGGGTATCGATAAGGGAGAGAAGCTCCCCGAGATCCGTCTTCTCAGGGAGATGGTACCTGAAAGAACGAATCCCGAGTTTCTCACAGGCCTTCTCTTTATTCCTAACGTAAACCTGGCTTGCGGGATTTTCCCCAACAAGGATTACCGCAAGGCCGGGCTGAAATCCCTGGGCTACAAGACTCGCCACTCGCGGACGGAGTTCCTCATAAATCTGCGCCGCTATTGCCTTCCCATCAATGAGCTGGGGAAACGTCACAGATTTCTCCTCCTTTGCGCTACTCTCCCAAAGAAGCCTTCAAGGTTCTCTAAGGACGCGTTCACGATTCGCTCTCTGGGGAAACCAACATCCTCGAGCAATCGCAGCGCCTCACTGAACTCCCCAACTTCCTCACAGAAATGCGCGTCGCTTGAAACCACCACCCATCCCCCACGGGATTTCACTTCCTGAGCAATGAGACGACAGTTTTCTTCACTCCCCTTTCGGCTCACCGAAAAGGAGCTATTGTTGATCTCGATCACCTTGCCAAGCTGCACAGCCCTGTCAACCACCTCCGCATAGTCCAGGGGATACCGGGGGTTTCCCGGATGAGCAACAATGTCCACCAGGGGATGTTCGAGGGCCCTGAGCAGGGCACGGGTATTGACCTCTCTGGATCCTCCCTGGAAGACCTGGGGATGCAGAGAGACAATCACGAAGTCCAAACGCCGGAGAATGCGCTCCGGAAGGTCGAGGTGTCCCTCCTCATCCACAATATCCACCTCTGCCCCAAAATACAGGCGAACTCCCAAAACCTCACGAGGGAAATGACCCCGTGCCTCAAAGTACAGAGGGGAAGGCCCTCCAGGCATGCTTGGGGTATGATCCGCAATGCCCAGCACCAGAAGTCCTTTTCGCTTCGCCACCTGAACGTTTTCCAGAATCGTGCTGTACCCATGGCCACTGGCAATGGTGTGCACATGGAGGTCGGCAACAATCTCCATCTCTACGCCTCCTGACACTGCCTCCTGAGACAGGATACAACGTGATGTTCAAATCGAACAAGGGGAGGTTCGGAAAAGATGTCAATCTCCCGGAGCCAAGCGCTGTAGCAGGCAAGGTACTGCACGAAGGCTATGTACTGCCCCAAAAAGAAAGGAGAGTACAGGGGGAGGCAGAGTTCCGCAAATGCCTCCCCCTGTTGCCGCAACATTCCCCTTTGGGCGACTATTGTGGCCTTCTCCAGATCCTCAAAAGAACACTCCCGCAGGAATTCCCAACCGGCGAAGATTTCTGAAGAGATGAGCTCACGGGGAATTCGAATCCTGAACCCCTCCCCCAAGGCCCTCAGGACAAGGATGGTAATACCCCGTCCCCAGACCTCTTCACCCTCGCTCCAGAAGGTTTGAGGACCACCAACCCGGAAGACCAGGGATCCCCCACAGCTTCGCTCAAGAAGGGGGAAAAAGGAGGACAGTATCTCCCCAAGAAGGGGTGGTTCAGCAACGATATGCACCCTGCCTTTCCCCTCCTGTTCTTTCTCCCGGAGAAAAAGCGCCAGCCGGAAGGCCTCCTCTCTGAGGGCTGCATACCCTTCCTGAAACCCTCGCTCAACCTCCTCTGGAGGCACGCCCCGCACACTCAGGGGGAGGTAAAGGAAAGCACTCCGTTGCCAGAAGGAAAAAGAGGGAACGTCAACAGGAAGAAAAGGGAAGAAGCATTCCCGCGCACACTCGGCAAAAGCCCCATGGGGTTCGCCCACAAGGATTTTCTTCCTCTCCGGAAGGGCAAAAAGGGCGAAAAGTCCCCAGAATTCTTCCGGTCGCCGGGCAAGGAAAAGGAAAGCGGTTTCAGAGGGAGGAAGAGCCTCGTAGAGCTCTTCCAGGAAGTCCCCATCCTGGCTGGAACAGAGGAAAACCATCCTTTCCCGAAAAAGGGGGTTTTTCATCAGAAAAGCCTGGAAAAACGCCAGCAACTCTCCCTGGGTGACCAGGACAATATAGCGGAAAACCTCAAGCGTGGCCCGGAAAAACTTCTGGATTGGAAGGAGCGGAACCTCCTGAGTCACAAAGGGAGGGAGAGGAAATTGCGAGAGCAGGGTCCGGACCTCCTTCCCTCCCTTCCAGTCCCTTCCCCCTTCCTGGATCCGGACGGTTATTTTTCTTTTCGAAGCTTTCTCCATAGCCCGTAGCGAACACTGTCAGCAAGTGCTTCCCAGCTTGCCTCGATGATGTTCGTTGAAACCCCTACCGTTCCCCACACGCGCTCTCCATCGGTGGACTGAATCAGCACCCTGATTTTGGCAGCCGTTCCTTCTTTTTCCGAGAGCACCCGCACCTTGTAGTCCGAAAGACGAATACGCTTCAGGGCAGGATAGAGTCTCTCGAGGGCCTTTCGCAGCGCATTATCCAGAGCGTGAACCGGTCCATCACCTTCTGCCACAGTATGGACGACATCCTCATCCACCCGAATTTTCACTGTGGCCTCGGTCACCGTGTTCTCTTCCCTCCGCTTTTCCACAATAACCCGGAAACTTTCAAGGTCGAAGAATTTGACCTTTTCACCAAGGGTCTCCCGGAGGAGAATCTCAAAGGAAGCGTCTGCCCCTTCAAACTGGTACCCGGAGTTTTCCGCCTCCTTGATTCTCTGAACGAGGGCGTCAACCCGGGGGTCTTTCGGGTCAAGGTCAACACCCATTTCCCTTGCCCGGTACACGATGTTGCTCTTTCCCGACTGATCTGAAACGAGGATCCTCCGCTGGTTCCCCACCGCCTCCGGAGATACGTGCTCATAGGTCGCGGGGTGACGCAAAATGGCACTGGCATGAATGCCACCCTTGTGGGTAAAAGCACTCCGTCCCACGTACGGCTGGTAATCGTCGTGGCGAAGGTTGGCAATTTCGCTCACAAAGTGGGAGAGCTCAAAGAGTTTCCGTATCCGGTCCTCGGGAATAGAGGCAACGCCCATCTTGAACCAGAGATTGGGAATGACCGTGCAGAGGTTCGCGTTGCCACAGCGTTCTCCGTACCCGTTGACGGTTCCCTGAACCTGGACCGCTCCCATGCGTACCGCTGCGATGCTGTTGGCCACCGCCACACCGCTGTCGTTGTGCGCATGGATACCCAGGGGAACATCCATTCCCAGACGTTCCCGCACCACCTTCATGATCTCCTCAACCTCGTGGGGCAGGGTGCCTCCGTTGGTATCACAGAGCACAAGAATCTGGGCTCCTGCCTCCCAGGCCACCTGAAGGGTTTTCAGGGCGTATTCGGGGTCAGCCTTGTACCCGTCGAAGAAGTGTTCTGCATCGTAAATAACCTCTCGCCCCTGTTTACGAAGGTACGATACGGAATCCTCAATCATGCGGAGATTCTCGTCAAGCGTCGTTTTCAGGGCCTCGGTCACATGGAGCGTCCAGGATTTCCCGAAAATGGTGATGACCGGTGCCTCTGACTCCAAAAGCAGGCGAATGTTCCGGTCTTCTTCAACCGCACTGTCTGCCCGCCGGGTACTCCCGAAAGCACAGATTTTTGCGTGCTTCAGAGGGAGTTTCCGGACTTCTCTGAAAAAGGCAACATCTTTAGGGTTGGCTCCTGGCCATCCACCCTCGATGTAGTGGAATCCCATTTCATCGAGTTTTTCCGTAATGCGGAGCTTGTCCTGGAGCGAAAAATTCACTCCTTCCATCTGAGCACCGTCACGCAAGGTGGTATCGTAGATTTCCACCTGGGGTTTTCCTTCCATGGCCTTCACTCCTCAGAGAAATTCTCGAAGCTCCTGGAGGGTGTGCACCACTATGTCCGGTTGTACAGGAGAAGACAACACCTCTTCACGCTTCGCAACGCCTGTCAAAACAAGGATGGTCAGCACACCACAATTCTTACCCAAAAGGACATCAGTGTCAATACGATCCCCGATAATGGCCGTTTCCTCTCGCCTGAAACGCAGAGTCTCAAGGAGGAAAAGGAGGATATCGGGAGAGGGTTTACCGATGATTCGAGCACGCTGGCCTGAGGCTCGCTCAAGACTGGCAATAATGGCTCCTGCTCCGGGGATCACTCCCGAATCCGTCGGATAGGTGGGATCGGGGTTTGTGCCTACAAGTTGCGCCCCCTTGAGGAGAAAGTCAAGACCGGTCTTCATCTTCTGGAAGGTGAAGCGCCGATCAAGACCAACGACGACGAAGTCCGCACCCCCCGGGGAAAAACGGGGAAGAAGCTTCAAACCTGCCCGTCTGAGCTCTTCTTTCAGGCCCTCCTCCCCTATGGCGTACACCCTCCCCCCTGGCTTTTCTCTTTGCAGGTACCCTGCGGTGACGAAGGCGGAGGTAAAAATCTCTTCAACCTCTGCCTCAACCCCCATGGTATTGAGTTTCGCTGCGTAACCCTCGCGGGGGAGGAAAGTGTTGTTGGAGAGGAAGGCTATCCGGAATCCCCTCGAGCGGGCAAAGCGCAAAAAGTCCACGTTTTCCCGAATGGGGGTATGCAGGAGATACACCACGCCATCGAGGTCAACGACGAAATTCCTGATGTTCTGCAGGATCGCCCGATGGTTCAAATGCATCGCCCCCGTTACCCTCAAAGAGGTTTTCTTGAAGATAGAACACAGGGGGCGAAAAATCAAGAAGGATCAGAGTTCTCCTCTGAGGTACTGTCGCTCAATGGCTCGAATCTTCTCAACTTTTGGGGCTGAACGCCCTCCCTGGAACTCGCTTTCGAGAAAGGCCCGAACAAGCATTTTGGCAAGTTCCGGTCCCACGATGTGCCTCCCCAGGGTGAGCACATTGGCGTTGTTGCTCTTTTTTGCTCGCTCGGCCGAATAAATGTCGTGAGCGCAGGCCGCGTAAATTCCAGGAATCTTGTTGGCCACCATCGCCATACCAATCCCCGTACCACACACCAGAATCCCACAGGTGTACTTCCCTTCCCTAATTCCAAGGCAAGCCTGAAGGGCAATATCAGGATAATCGACAACCTCGTCCTCAGAGAAAACCCCAAGGTCCTCAAAGGCAAAGCCCTCTTCCCGCAGGTAATCGGCAATGACCTTCTTCAGAGGGAAACCAAAATGGTCTGAAGCAAGAACAAGCATACTGCCACCCCCTACTTTTCTTTCGCCGTGCTGAGGAGCCACCGACCCACCTGGGCATCGGTCACGAGATCCGTCAACCACTTCCCCCGAAGGGCACCGAGAATGGCCTCTTTCTTCTCCATCCCTCCGGCAATGCCGATCACCCGCGAGCCCCTCTCCCGAATACGCTTCACATCAGCTGCGATTCGCTTTTTGTCGAGGTCGCACGCAATAACCTCTCCGTCGATATTGAAAAAGGTTCCGCAAATTGCCCCTACAGCTCCTCTCCGCACAAGTTCCTCTATTTCTCGTTCCTCGAAATTCCCGGTTTCGATAAGCAGACTTGTTTCTCTTCTCATGCCTCCTATGCCCACCAGAGCCACATCCACCTCTTCAGCCATTCTCAGGACTTCCTGAACCTCCTTTTCACTCAGAAAAGCGTCCCGTGTTTCCGGGCTTTTGGCAAACGCAGGAGCAAAGAGGTACACCGGTTCTCCTCCCAGCCGGCTGGCGAACTCCTTCACCAGTTCGATAGCCACCGTCTTCCACCGCCTTCCACCGTAACCACCCATCATCTGCACAACCCGTATCCCATGGAGGTCCAGGCGGGGGAGGTACTCAAGGACACTGTGGAGCGTTCTCCCATAGGCAACACCGACACTGGTGTACGGAACGAGGTTATCCCGCAGAAAGGAAGCCGCTGCCTGAGCCACAGCTTTCACAACTCCTTCGGGAGTTCCACTGTATGTCCGGACAACCACGGCATTCCGGAGGTCGAAATGTTCTGCCAGCGACTGGGAGAGCTCGGCATCGACTTCTCCACTTCTCCGAATGCGAATCTCCACAATACCGATCTCCCGGGCCCGCTTCAGCATACGGTAGACCTTCTGCGGAGAAACCCCAAGAAGCTCGGCAATCTTCCTCTGGTTGAGGTCCTCAAGGTAATAGAGTTCGGCGACCTTTGCCAGGCGCTCAAAATCCTCCTCTCTCGCTACCCTGGGCGACAAAGGCTTTCCCCCTTTCGACCCCTTTCCTCGTCGCTATTTTATTGACTTCTTGAAAAAGTGGCAAGGAGCTCCTGAATGTCCTTCCCGAGAGCCTCTTTCTCCCTCTCACTAAGAGGCTTCAGGGGTTTCCTGGGAAAGCCACCCTCAAAGCCAAAGAGGTCCATGGCAGCCTTCACACCGCTTACGCCGTACCTTCCGGAGACGAGGCTGTTGAGCCGAGCGACGAAGCGGTGGAGGGGAAGGCCACGCTCGAGGTCCTTTTGAAGCCCAAGCTCCACAAGGTCGCAACAGAGGTCAGGGAAGACGTTGGCCAGAGACAGCACTCCTCCGACAGCCCCCACAAGGAGGGCTGGGAAGACGAAGTCGGCAGACCCGGCGAGGACGAAGAACTCCTTCCCCTCTGAGGCAGCGATGTAGGCGTCGTAGTTCCCCTTTGAGGTGTCCTTGAGGCCGAGGATCTTGGGGTGCTCGCTCACCCGGGCGATGAGGGTAGGAGAGAGGCAGAGGTTGTTGGCCACCGCCGGATTGTTGTAGAGGAGGACTGGTTTTCCTACTGCTTCAGCGACCTCGGTGAAGTACTCGTAGAGGGCGTCATCGGTCATTCTTCTTGCGAAGAAGGAGGGGGGCATGAGGCTCACGAAGTCCACCCCGAGACGATCAAGGTCCTGGGCGAGTTTCTTCGATTCAAAGGTGGATTCGCAGCTTGCTCCGCCAATGAGGACCTTGTCGCCTTTCACCTCAAGGACCGCTTCGATGACTCTGAGCTTCTCTTCATACGTGAGGCTCCGGAACTCCCCGTTCGTCCCCAGGGCGAAGTACCCCCGAAGCCGGGTCTTCGAGAGCTTCTCAACATTCCGTTTCAACGCCTCAAAGTCGATGGCGCCATCTCCTCTAAAGGGGGTCACGATGGGGGCAAAGACCCCGGTGAGCTTTTGTCTTGTGTTTTCAGGTTCCATGGGACTCACCTTCCCTGGTGAAGGAATCGCCTGGCTATTTCCAGACACCCAAGGATGGAACAGTTCTCCCTGAGCTCTATTTTGAAATCTTGGAAGACGCGCCGTTTGTACTCAAGAAGCGCCGAACCAGCTCCACCCGTGACGACCATGGTGGGACGCAACGTAAGGCGCTCGGACACCATATCAAGGGTCCTCCGCATTCTCCCCACAATGCCCTCGACCAGAGCCCTCAAGCACTCCTCTCTCGTGGTGTCCAGGGTGAGACCCGAAAAGGAAGCTTTTTTCTGGATGAGACTCGTCCTGTCTCCTGTAAGATACGGCACGCACCTCACCTTTCCTCGCTTTTTCCCTCCAAGAACTCCTGCCAGATAAGCATGGTAGAACGTATCCGGTGGCAACTCTCTGCAGAACTGGGAGCGGAACCACTCCAGAGCAAACCCCCCAATCACAATGTCGTACATGAGCCACCTTCCGGGAAAGGGGTGGGTTCGCAGGTAGTACCGTTCGTCTGGAAGGGGATGATCCAGGCATATGACGAGGATTTCCGAGCTCCCCGAAATGTTGAGCACCTGCCCGTGTTCAAAAAGCCCTGCCCCCAAAGCAGCGGCGGAGGTGTCGTTGGATCCCACAAGCACAGGAACACCGGAGGGTAAACCCGTTACCCGGGAAGCTTCTTCGGTGATTCTCCCTGCAACCTCAAAGGAGGGCACAACCGGAGGGAGCTTGTCAAGGGGAATGCCAAGGTCGCGGGCAAGGTCTTTACTCCAATCTGAAGCAGCAACGGTGTTGTAAAGCCCTGTGACCGAAGCATTGGTGGGATCGATAATCCAACGATTCACGAGCTTTTTGAGAAGGAAGGTATTCAGATGTCCAAGAACTGCAGCCCTTGCGAAGACCTCCGGCCTTTCTTCCTTGAGCCAGAGCATACTGGTCAGAGAGATTCCTCCCGGATACGGGATGTTCCCGGCCACTTGAAGAAATCGCTCTTTCCCTATTACTCGCACCGCTTTCCTTGCCTGTTTGATGCTCCTTCTGTCCCAGTGGATGATAGCAGGAAAGAGAGGAGTACCCTCGGCATCCATGGCGATAAGTGCCGGGCTGAACACGCAAGGAACGACAAGTTCAACTTTCCGGGCGTATCCCTTTTCTTCGAGGTTGCGGGTCACTTTAAGGAAAGCCTGCCACACCAGGTCGGGGTGAATCTGCACGCTCAGGCCATCCGCTTCGTAATTGTACTCCACTCTGTCCTGGGTGACGGCAATAAAGTTCTCATCAAAAAGGACACTTTTGAGAGAAGAAGTGCCCGCATCAACAGCCAGAATATAACCCCGATTCATGGAATCCCCCTTACTTCGACCCAAAAGCCAGGTTGGGCAGGAACGTCACCAAGGAAGGGAAAACAGTGATGAGCGCAAGTACAACGAGGATGGGAACCAAGAAGGGTAACGAAGCCCGGGCAATACGTAGCGGTGAAAGCCCAGAAACTCTACTGAGAATGAAAAGGCTCATCCCGAAAGGCGGTGTTAAAAGTCCGATCATGAGATTCAGCACCATGACGAGGCCGAAATGTACTGGGTCGATCCCCACTTTTGTGATGAGTGGAACAAGTACCGGAACCAGAATTGATATTGCGGCAATAGTTTCCATAAAACAGCCGATGGCAAGGAGGAAGAGGTTCAGCAGAAGAAGAACCACTAAGGGACTGGCACTTATACTCGTTATGGCCTCTGCCAGAACAATCGGTGCTCTTCCACGGATGAGAACCCAACCGTAAAAAGTGGCACAGGCAACGATGAAAGTGATCGTGGCAGTCTCAACCGCGGTTTCTTTGAGAATTCTCCAGAGCTTTCGCAGAGAAAGTTCACGGTACACAAAAAAGCTCAGCACAAAGGCGTAGGTAGCCGCAATAGCAGCAGCCTCGGTAGCAGTGAAAATGCCACTGAGCATGCCAAGGATCAGGATAAAAGGGGTAAGTCCTGGAGCCAAGGCCTCCTTAAAGGCTTTTAAGAGCTCCCCCATGGGTGGCTTTTTGTCGCGGGGATATTTCTTGCCATAAAAGGCGGTCATGATCATGAGAGCAGCTCCAACAAGGATACCAGGGATAATACCCCCAATAAGCAGCCGTCCAATAGAAGCGCTGGCTAAGATTCCATACACCACAAGTGGAACACTTGGAGGAATAATGGGACCTACAGTGGCTGAAGCCCCGGTGATAGCACAGCTAAACTCGTCATCGTAACCGGCCTCCCGCATCGCCTTGAGTTCCACAACTCCCAGACCTGCAGTGTCAGCCGTAGCAAGACCACTCATTCCGGCAAAAATCATGCTCGCCAGGATGTTAACCTGACCAAGCCCGCCGCTCCAGTGCCCTACAAGCATGCGAGCAAAGCGAAAAATCCTCTGGGTAATACCCCCAGCGTTCATAAGCTTTCCGGTAAGAAGAAAAAGCGGGATGGCCAGCAGCACAAAGCTATTGACACCATACAGCACCCTTTGGGCTACAACCCCAAGGGGAATAGCATTCCCCCACATAAGGAACATCGAGACCAGCCCAGCTATACCAAGGGCAAAAGCTACTGGCAGACCGGTCAGGAAAAGGAGGATGAGAAAACCCACAAAAATTACGAGTTCCACTGTTCGCCACCCCCATCGGCACACCTTGGCAACTCTTGCGCAGAGTGCAGGACTTCCCTGCTCCACAGGAAGAGCGCAACAATCATGAGCAAACTTCCTACAAAGGAGATGATGTAGAGATGTCCCATTCTGAGCCAGCCAATGGAACCCACCGGGCTTCTCCACATTTGCCTGGCCATGACGGAGCTCCCATAGAGGACAATACTCAGAAAGGCGAGCATGACCGGAACAAAGGCAGTGTAGAACACCCGCTGGGCACGGGGCGACATTCTCTCTAAGAAAGTGGAAACACAGATGTGGTCCCCCTTTCGAAGGGCCACCGTCGCTCCCAGGAAGGTGATGAACATAAGAGTGTACCTTGCAGCCTCTTCGGTCCAGGGCACGGAGAACGGCAAAACGTAGCGGATCAGAACCTGGGCTACAACAAGGAACAACATCACCATAAAAGCCAGGGCCACCACAACCTCCAGAATCCTCGAAAATACACACGGTTGACGACTCTTCAAAGTTTTCCACCCCCATGTTCACACCTGCCTCTGGTTAGGGCCAGAGGCAGGTGTGCCCTTGAAACACCCTCAATCAATAAGAGAGAACTTCTTCCCAGGTCGTTACTGTCCACTGAGTTTTAAAGAGCTCTTCAACTACAGGCTTTGCCTTTGTCCGGAAGGCCTCCACATCAGGTACAATAATTTCCATACCTTTGTTCTCAAGTTCCTTAATGATTTCCTGTTCCCTTTCCACGATTTGTTGTGCAGCCCACTCAGTAGCTTCCTTGCCTGCACGAAGAATAGCTTCTTGGTGTTCCTTGCTCAGCTTGTCGAAAAAGGTTTTGTTGATCGAAAGATACCCAGTTTGTACCAAGTGCCCGGTGAGACTCAGGTACTTCTGAACTTCGTAGAGATGGAAAGAGAGAATTTGAGGGGGATCGCCTTCTGAAGCATCGGCAACACCAGTCTGGAGCGCCGTGAAAAGCTCAGTAAGAGGCACAGGAACAGTGTGAGCTCCCAGAGCCTGCCATACTTTAATCCAGGTCGGAAGCTGTGGCAAGCGAAGCTTGATCCCCTTGAGATCCTCGGGAGTCCGGATGGGCTTGTTCGAGGTGAAGTGTCGTACTCCCCGATAGACGACCCCAAGAATCATGGTGTTTCCATTTTTCAGGATCTCTTCTCTGGCTTTCTCTCCTAGGGGACCATTCCAGACTCTGAGGAAGTGGTTCCAGTCCTTCATGACAAAGGGCGAGTCAAAAAAGTAATACCGGGGAGCGAAGATCTGGATAATGTTTCCACCGCCTGTATTCATTTCGAGGGCTCCAACAGAAACCGCTTCTACGATTTCTTCTTCAGAACCCATCACGCCGCCAAAGAACGTCTGAACTTCAATCTCTCCATTACTGTATTGTTCAACCAGCTCTTTAAACTTCTCCCCCGCCTGGCAGAGAATATGTTTTGGGTCAAATGCACTGGCAAGACGGATAGTTACCTTTGCCGCATAGGCAGTTCCAAAAAGCAGCATCCCCACAACCACAACCACAAGACAACTGCTGACTTTTAGCCGTTTCACTCCAGATCATCCTCCTCCCTAGAGAGTTGTGCAGTCCGCCTATACGAGAGTAGAGAGAACCCGAGAAAACTTACACCTTTTGAGATTCTCTCGCAACCACCCCCCTTACTTGGCCCAAAAAGAATAGCTCAACCAGCTGTCCATCCTCCATCAATAGGGATATTTGCTCCAGTGATATAGCTCGCTCGAGGAGATGCAAGGAAAAGGATGAGTTCAGCCACTTCCTCAGGCGTTCCAGGCCTCCCAAGAGGAGTTCGGGAAACAATGAGACTATGCCACTGAGGGTCGGCAAGTACCTTTTCCACCATGGGTGTTGTGATGAACGCTGGAGATACAGCATTAACTCTTATCCCGTACTTCGCCCACTCCACCGCAAAAGCTTTCGTAAGCTGCCTCACTCCACCTTTAGTCGCAGCGTAAATGGCTCTTTCCGGTAAAACCTCTTCACTCTGTAAAGACGCAAGGTTAACAATGACCCCTCCTTCTCCCCGCTCAATCATGTGCCTTCCAACCTCAAGGCAGAAGAAAAAAGTTCCCTTGAGATTAATGCCCACCATGAAATCCCAGTCTTCCTCGGTATACTCTATCGCCGGTTTTCTTCTATTTACCCCGGCACAATTCACCAGGACGTCGATCTTCCCAAACCTCTGCAAGACGTTTTGCACTGCCTCCCGGATGGCGGGAACCTGAGCAACATCGACTGTAACGGCGAACGCCTGGTAGCCTTCGTTCTCTAATTCCCATACATATCGTTCACTCCCAGCCTGGTCGATGTCGGCAATTACACAGATTGCGCCCTCCTGGCAAAAACGGCGTACTGTAGCCCTTCCAATACCGTTGCTTCCTCCTGTTACCACGACAATTTTACCCTCGAACTCTCTCAAAAAGACCACCTCCGGCGGACTTTTTGTTAAAAAAAACATGGTTTTTTCAACGAAATTGTACGGCGGAAAGCTCAATTTGTCAATCTTTCCTTATGAACTTTTGCCAGAAGAAATCCCCTCCAGGAGAAAACACTCGATACAATCGCAGCCACAAACCCCACTGCAAAACCACTATTGTAAAGGTTAATGCCCCCTATAGAGTGTTCCTATACCCATGGTCACAAAAAGATGCAAAAACCCAGCCAAAACCCCAGCAAGGATGCCAAAAGCCTCCGCCAGAGGAGTCAAAGCAGAGGAGAAAAGAGCGACAAGAAGAGGTCCAGGTTCACAAGCCCTAAAGGGCGCGCAGAGAGTTCCAAGGTATACCCCAAAGAGAATGGGAAGAACGTTTCGGGGATGCTTTCCAAAAGCAGCAAAACCTGCCATGGCGAAGATTCCTCCAAGAACAGGACCGCTGAAGCTCCCCCCACCAGAAGAACGTAGAGAACCCCAAGAATTCCGGTTACTCCCACATTACACAGAGTGGCCGAAGGCGAGAGAGAAAGAAAATCAGTAATACCTTTTCCAGAGGAAGCAAGAATGACCTTCCACCGCCCAAAAACCTGGGGGGTCCATGAGAAAGCCAGCAAAGACAAAGCAGGAAAAGAGTAGGATAAGGACAAGAGGAACATAGGGTGGAGCATGTTCTTTCCAGAGGAAGGCAGACTCGACCTTCAAACCAAAGCCTCCAAAGAGAGCACAGAGTAGAATTCCTACAATTCCCCAGAAAAGCCAATGTTGTTGTAAAGGCTATAACCCGAGTGAAAAGAAGCTGCTCGAGGAGCAATGGTCAGAGTGAGAAAACCGCTCAAAATGCCAGAAATCACGGCAAGCAAGTTCGAAGCGGAGACGCCACCCCCATACAAGAAGGCCCACCACCGGAGCCAAGGAAGTGGCAAAGAGGCTTGCCGGCAGAAACTTCCGGAAATTTTTCCGAGCAAAACGCGTAAAGAGAAAGCACCCGAAGAGAATGGGAAGGATATTCAGAGGGTTTTTCCCAAAAAGCGAAAGCCACCAGGGTACACCATGAGGCAATATGATCTCCCCTAAGGGCGGGGACAAGGAGCAGTAAAAACCCCTCCCACAAAACCAACCAGAGCAACGTTGAGAAGAGTAGCAAGAATACCACCCACCTCGAAGTAATCGGTAATGAGAACACCAGGATGTCGCCATATGGCAGAAAGACCGGAGACAAGCTTCTGGGTTTTTCACTTAAAAGCGCAAGAACCAGAGTTAGCGCAGGAAAGAGGAGCAAGAGACACTTCCCCATAAGGACAAGCCCATTTGTCTCCCATCACCTATCTAAACGCGGCAAAATGTCACCACCACAGTCGATGACCCCAACCTTTGCCTCCCTGCCACACAGACCAAACGCCATCGCCAGGGCTTCTTCAACCGAAGCCGCATGGCGAAAACCGAGTGCTTCCTTCTCCTCAATACTCATCCCTTCAGAAACACAGATCACTTCCTGGGAGTGCTCCATGATCCTGGCATGTAAAAGAAGCGTTGCGGCACAGACAAGGTCATCAAAGCCCCTCTCCATAACGCGTCTCTTCAGCTCGTGATATGGCAATGTTGCATATCTTTTCAGTTCCCCGTGGGTAGGTGAAACACCCTCAGGGAAAGGAGCAACAAGAATGGAAATTCCGCCTTTTTTCAAACCCTTCTGAGCGTACGACAGGGGCTTTATTCCCTGCCAGTAGTCGATATCTGCAGGATATGCGCTGACGACAACAATATCCGCAAGATCCGGAATCTTCTGTTCGTAGACTTGCTTAGCTGCCCAGGCTCCCACCCGATGAGCACGAACCGGATCCCCTGCAACAACCCTGGCGATTTTTCCAGACTCATCGAGCACAACATTCACAATAAAGCGTAAACCCACGGCTTCGGCCACCATCTCTATTTCCCGCCGGACCTCATTCTCAATCTCTCCAGCAATGTGCAGGTAGAGGTCCTTGAACATGGGCATGATGTGCGTCTTCCCTGTAGTTTCCCAGGAACATATCCCCGGCTGTATTGCCTTCCCACCCCCTCCATAACCCGCGTAGCAGTGAGGGACAATGCTTCCCACCGCCATGAGGAAATCGGCCTCGAGGGCGAGTCTATTCACTTCAATAGGAATGCCACTTGGGGTAAATCCTATGTGGGTGAGGCAGTGGGAATCCTGCCATTCGTGGTTCAGCACCGTTACCCTGTCAACGACTTCCACGCCGAAACACCTCCGTATTTCTTCATCAGTCATGTACCGATGGGTTCCCAACCCGATGAGAACGGTGATATCCCTATCAGGAATTCCGGCCCTATTGAGCTCGTCAAGGAGAACCGGGAAAATCCTCTCCCGGGGTGTTGCCCGTGTGAGGTCATCGCCTACAATGACAACCTTCATGCCGCGATGCAGCCTCTCTGCAAGAGGCGGGGAGGCAACAGGAGCCCGCAGGGAGGCGAGAATCGCTTCTTTTTCGGAGATGGTTTCTCCATCAAAATTCCCAGGCTTTATGGCGTACAGAAGGTTCTCCGAGGGAAGTTCTACCCGGAGCGTTTGCCTCCCATATCTCAGAGGGATTACCCGTTTCACAGACATCCCCCCATGCTCTATACGTTCTTCCACAGGCAAGGCCCAAGGAACACAAGCGTTCTTGCATCCCCACGCTGGAGGAGTACCACAACCTGCTTGCTTTCGCCGAGGAGCTCGCTATCCCACTTTTCCGCAAACTTCTCATCGCTCGCAAGGAAGAAGTCCTCCTTTGAAAAAGTCCTTGTGTCTCTCAAGGTCCTCCATCTCCTTCGCGATGCGTTCCACCATCAGGGAAACCTCAAGACCGCACTTTCTCAACAGAAACCCCCGCTCTCCCGAAAACCCAAAATTGCTCGGGGCCCCGAGCTTCAGAAGTGGGGGGATGTTCCGTATTTCCTGGAAAACCCGTAAGAGGTTATCCCCCAATCCTCCCACCCTCGAGTGTTCCTCAAGGGTCACCACAAGACGTGACTCCTGGGCGATTCTGGCTACCATTTCCCGATCAAGAGGTTTGACAAAACGGGCATTGAAAACGAAAGTTCTGTACCCTCGCTTTTCAAGCTCTGCAGCCACCTCCATACCAAGCCCCACAAGCTGCCCCAAGGCGATCATGGTGACATCGGCTTTCTGGAATTCTTGCTGTGTGAGTGGCTCGAATTGCCCAAGAGCCACCTCCTGATGTTTCTCCAAGAACTCGTCCTCCCCGCCTCGTGCTCCAAACCTCAAGTACACCGGCCCCTGGAAGTTCCCCAGAAGATACCGCCCGAGAAGGAGTGCATCCTCGTAATCACAGGGCTCACCAATGACGATGCCGTCCAAAACCGAGAGAATGGCGATATCCTCCAGAGCCTGATGGGTAAACCCTGCGTACTGGGCCGAGAACCCCGTGTCTGTTCCACAGATTTTCACGTTGAGCGACCAGCGACAGATATCGGTACGAATCTGCTCAAAGGCCCTCATGGTGAGAAAGGTGGCGTACCCGGAGATGACAGGGGTAAACCCTGCTAGAGCAAGACCGGCACAAACACCCATCCCCGCCTGTTCACAAATGCCGCATTCCACAACCCTCTCCGGGTATTTGTCTTTCACTTTCTTGAAGCGCGAAGCGGAATCCACCGAAACACAGATAATGTCCTTCCCTTCGTCGATGAGCTCCACCAGAACATCCTGCAATGCCGTTCTCCGGTCCCTCATTGCTGTACCCCAGCTTCCAGGTATTTTCGGACAACCTCTTCAGAAAGACCGCAGTAGTGGGATTCCACTCTGTTCTCAAGCTCCACAACGCCCTTGCCCTTCACCGTTTTGGTCACAACAACCATAGGACTTCCATCGTTTCGTCTCTTTGCCTCCCCAAGGGTGTTCCAGAGGACCTCAAAATCATGGCCCGGGATTTCCTGAACCTTCCACCCGAAGGCTTTGAATTTCCCGCCCAGGGGCTCAAGGGGATGAAGGTCTTCGGTAAAGCCAGAGAGCTGCAGAGAATTGCGGTCGACAATAAGGGTCAGGTTGTCAAGTCCGTACCGCAGAGCAAGGGGAAGGCATTCCCAGTTTGTGCCCTCGTTGAGCTCTCCATCGCCTGCAAGGACAAAGACGTGAAAAGGCCTGTGGCGAAATTTGAAAGCCAAGGCCAGGCCAACCCCCAGGGGAAGACCATGACCCAGAGAGCCTGTCGCAGCGTCCACCCCAGGCACCCCAAGCTCTGGATGGATGCCAAGGAGTGTCTCTCCCCGGCATCCGTATTCCTCAAAGAGTTCCTCCGAAAGGAACCCTTTCTCAGCAAGAACCGCGTAAAGCGCAAGGCCCGCGTGGCCCTTGGAGAGCACCAGCTGGTCCCGCTCTCGGGAAAAGAGGTTGTCCCCGTTGACGTTGAGAATACCGTTAAAGAGGCAGGTGAGAACCTCAACAACCGAAAGGGACCCACCAATATGGCTCACTCCGGCGCGAAACGTGGCTAGGATAACTCGTCTACGAACCCTCTGAGCAAAAGTCTCAAGGTATTCTCTCTCAAACTCCATCGGGAACCTCACTGCGCTGAGAGTATCCTCTCAATCCTCTCCATCGCCTGGGAGAACTCCCTGAGGTTGTGGGTCTGCGCACTTGAGGCGGCAATGTCCTCCATGGTGAAACCATCAACCTCAAGGCTCCTCCGGGCAAAGTCGAGTTTGCAGAGCTTCTCCTCCGTAGCCCTGGGGACCGCAAAGGGAGCTCTGGCCCGCTCTTCTCGAAGGAGGGTCATGCCCCACTCGATAGCCTCGGGGTTCATGGTGATGACAAGGGGGAGTTTGGCAAGCTCCTCAAGGTGGAGGTAGGCATTGCCTGGGCCTTTCCGGGTGGAGCAGACGAGGACTTTGGCCGGAGCCCCAAGGGCCTTAACCGCATCAACGGCTTTCTTGGCCATGAGGATACCGAAGAAGCGGAGGTCTGCCTCTTCAAGGGTAATCCCTCTGGCTTTGGCCTCCTCGATGAGCTCCGTTGAGGCCTCCCAGCGACCGAGCATCATGGTGATGACCGCCCGCCAGGCGCTGTAGTCGATGCCCCGGGCTTTCCCCTTCTCGTACCCCCGCTTCATGGCCTGGGCGACCTGGACAACCTGGGGGACGCAGAAGCAGGAGGTGGCGTTCACCGGAACGCCAAAGCTTATGACTTCCTCCATGACCGCAAGGCCAGCTCTCGTGGCAGGGATCTTCACCATGAGGTTGGGGCTTGTCCGGGAAATCTCCAGGGCCTGGAGGACCATCGTTGCTTCGTCGGTACTCTTCCGTGGGTCAACCTGGAGACAGACAAAGCCGTACTGGCGGCCTCTGCGGTAGAAATTGGAGAGGAACTTGTCGGCGCCGAGCTTCCCCACCATCAGGTAGAGGTCGAACCACCCAGGATGCGTGTCGGAGGAGAAGACCCGGCCGAACTCCTGCACCCGGGCAACCACCTGAGGCCGGGACTCAAGGAGCCGGAGCACCAGGGGAGGGTTGGTGGTCACCCCATCGAAGAAGAACACCCCTCCCTCGTTGTGGGACATGAAGCGGTGGAGGACCGAGAGCGCGGCGTCGTCGACGCCCCTCTCCTTGAGGCTTTTGAGGAAAACCTGGTAGTACCCTGGATGGGCATCCCACCACAGTTCCAGGTTGGGGTTGCGTTCTTTGAGCCCTTCAAGGAGTTCTGGCCTTGGGGTGAGTGGTTCCTGGCTCATGGGAGAACCTCCTGCAAAATTTTGTTAAAAATAACATGGAATTATTACCGAATACAGCATACACGATTTTCCCCTCCCTGTCAATACATCCGGCAAGGGAGTTTTTCAGGTGTGATGTTTGAACAGAGCCCAAAAAACTCCTTGTTTCCCCTGGAGTCATAGGGTAACATATTTTGAAGCCTGAAAGGAGGAGAGACCGTGACGAGCATCCTGAACAACCTGAAAACTTTGCTCAAAAAGGGCGAAAGCAAAATGGTTCTCTGCGTCGTAGACGGCCTTGGAGGTATCCCTCATCCGGACTTCGGCGGAAAGACAGAGCTCGAAGCGGCTAGAACCCCAAACCTCGACGCCCTGGCAAAGAAAAGCGTTCTTGGTCTCATGACCCCGGTGAACCACGGCATCACCCCTGGAAGCGGTCCTGGACACATTGCGCTCTTTGGATACGACCCCGAAGAACTGGTCATCGGACGGGGAGTTCTGGAGGCCCTGGGTGTGGGAATGGAGCTCAAAGAAGGAGACGTAGCAGCCCGGGCGAACTTTGCCACCAGAAACGCTGAGGGCATCATCACCGACCGGAGAGCAGGAAGGATCTCCACCGAAGAGTGCCAGCGGCTTGTGGAGAAGCTCCAGCAACACGTCCAGAAAATCGAAGACGTGGAAATCCTCCTCAAACCGGGAAAAGAGCACCGGTTTGTCCTTGTTCTGCGGGGGAAAGGACTTGGGGATCATCTCAAGGACACTGACCCCCAGAAAGAGGGGTTGCCACCGTACGAACCAAAGGGCTTCGACGAACCTTCGGAAAAAACTGCCCGTATCGTACGGGCATTCCTGGAAAAGGCTGCGTCTCTTCTTGAGGATGAGCCCAAGGCGAACGCTATTCTCCTTCGCGGTTTCTCCCAGTCCCCGGTGTTAGAGAAATTCCCAGAACGGTACGGTGTTCGGGCACTGGCCATCGCCATTTACCCCATGTACAAGGGGATTGCCCGGCTGTTCGGTTTCGATACCCCGGACGTTGAGGGAGACCTGCGAAACGAGATTGAACTCCTAAAGGCCAAGTGGAGCGACTATGACTTCTTCTTCCTCCACTACAAAGACACCGACAAGGCAGGAGAAGATGGAGACTTCCTGCGAAAAGTCCAGTGCATCGAGTACTTTGACTCCCTGCTCCCTGAAATCCTCGCCCTTTCCCCCGATGTTCTCGTCATCACCGGAGACCACTCAACACCGGCACTTCTTCGAGGTCACTCCTGGCACCCGTCTCCGGTGCTCATCCACTCTCCGTACGGGGGCGTGCCAACGGGAGAGCGGTTCACTGAAAAAGAGTGCACTCGGGGATACCTTGGACATTTCCCCGCAAAGGCCCTCATGAGCCTCATGCTCTCTGCAGCCCTGCGACTTGGAAAATTTGGCGCATAGAAACCCAGGGATTCCAGACCTCACCGAGTGGGGCGGACTCTGTCTCCGTAATCGGTGGCAATGGTCCGCCCAAGTTTTGTCACCATCTCCTTCATGCAGGGGAGACATCCTCCCCACGCTTCCTGAACACAGATTTTCCCAGGATAAATGGTGTACTGGCTCCGGTACGGATGGGGGGTGAAGTTGGGCATGAGGACGTTGGCACCACAGCGAAGCCCTCGTTCCCGTCCTCCGGGAACAAGCGTCCCCAAAGCCGTGGTGGCAGGGAGGTTTGCGGTTTTCGTCAGAATCCTGGTGAGCGCCAGGACCTTGAGGGTGAGCAGACACTTCTTTTCTGGGTCCATGGTGAAGTGCCCCAGAGGCGTGTCCGGATGGGGAATGAAGGGCCCAATACCAATCATATCGAAGTCCCACTCCTGGAACTTCTTGATATCCAAGGCCAGGGCCTCCGGCGTCTGATACGGAAGCCCCACCATATTCCCGCTTCCCACCTGGTACCCCAGTTCCTTCAGAACCTTCTGACATTCAAGACGGGCATCATAGTCGTCATCGGGGTGCAAACGGGCAAAGAGGTCCCGGTCGAAGGTCTCCTGTTTGAGGAGATAACGGTCGGCCCCGGCGTCTCTCCAGAGCGCGTACTCCCAAGGTTCTCGCTCCCCCACGCTCAGGGTGATGGCCACCTGGAGTTTCTTCACCCGGTGGACGAACTCGGCGAAGGGCTTCGCCTCATACCACGGGTCTTCGCCGGATTGCAGCACGATGGTCTTCACCCCAAGACGGGCAATACGCTCACAGAGCGCGTACATCTCCTCCCAGGACATGCGGTATCTCTTGAGCTTTCGGTTTCCCTTCCGCAATCCACAGTAAAGGCAGTTCCTGCGACAGAAGTTCGAGAATTCCACAAGCCCCCGGATATGGACCGCGTCACCTACGTACTTCCGGCGCTTAGCATCGGCAAGGGTGAAAAGTCGGTGCACCACCTGGGGTTCTTCACAGCGAAGGAGTAACGCCAGTTCCTCTTCGGTGCAATCCTCCTTCTTTTCAAGAAGGTCAAGGATGTCTTCGCAAGTTCGGTCTTTCATTTTCTTCGCCTCTTAGCCTGGTAGTCCTCAATGGCTGCCCGAATGGCCTCCTCAGCAAGAACGGAACAGTGCATTTTATGGGGTGGAAGACCGCCTAGAGCCTCAGCCACTGCCTTGTTTGTGACCCCAAGGGCTTCTTCGATGGTCTTCCCCTTGATGAGCTCAGTAGCCATCGACGATGTGGCGATAGCCGCACCACAGCCAAAGGTTTCGAACTTCGCGTCTTCGATGCGGTCATCTCTGATCTTCAAGTACACGACCATGACATCACCACAGACAGGGTTCCCGACCTTCCCAACCCCGTCAGCATCCTCTATTCTTCCGACATTCCGGGGATTTCGGAAATGCTCGAGGACTTTCTCTGTGTACACCGTGTCTCACCTCGCCTTCCCAAAAGGAGAAATCGCCCGGAGCTTCTCCACTATTCCCGGAAATACTGTAACCACCCGGGAAATTTCTTCTTCTGTCGTCCACTTCCCCAGGCTGAACCGGATGGAACCATGGGCGAGCGCATGGGGGTACCCACAGGCTAAAAGTACATGGGACGGTTCAAGAGAACTCGAGGTACAGGCAGAACCGCTTGAAACGCAGATACCCTCGAAATCGAGATTTAAAAGCAGCGACTCTCCTTCAACGTACTCCACGAGCACAAGGCTTGTGTTGTAGAGCCGGGGAGCTTCCCGGCTCACGATGACGATGTCTGGAATCCGGGCCTGCAGTTCTTCTTCGAGTCGGTCCCGCAGGGTGCCGACTCGCCTGGCCTCCTCGTGCATCTCGTCCTGAGCGATTTCCAAAGCCTTTGCCATCCCCACAATACCCGGAACATTTTCTGTTCCGGCTCTCCTACCTCGTTCGTGATGCCCGCCGAGGATCTGGGGAACAAGACGGGTACCCTTTCGAATGTAGAGAAACCCCACTCCTTTGGGACCATAGAACTTGTGGGCCGAAGCCGAAAGGAGGTCGACGTCGAGAGCATCCACCTGTATCGGAATCTTCCCAACCGTCTGAACCGCATCGGTGTGGAAGACCGCTCCATGCTCGTGGACGATGCGGGAGAGTTCCTCAATCGGCTCAATGACCCCCGTCTCATTGTTGGCATGCATGATGGACACGAGAGTAGTCTCGGGACGAAGGGCTTTCCTGAGGTCTTCGGGATGAACGAGGCCTTCCCGATTGACTGGAAGGTACGTGACCGCAAAGCCCTCTTTCTCCAGAGCCCGAAAAACGTTCAGCACGGCATGGTGCTCGATAGAAGAAGTCACCAGGTGGTTGCCCTTCTTCCTGAGCGCCTGGGCAATCCCCCGGATGGCGAGGTTGTTGGATTCCGTCCCGCCAGAGGTGAAGACGATTTCCTCCTCCTTTGCCCCTATGGAACGGGCGATAACCGAGCGTGCCTTTTCCACCATTTGGCGGGCCTCTTGACCAAAACGGTGGAGCGATGAGGGGTTGCCAAAATGCTCCCGGAAAAAGGGGAGCATGGCTTCAAGGACCCTCGGGTCACAGGGTGTGGTGGCATTGTAATCCAGGTAGATCATGGGTTTCCTCCTTCCTCAATCAGGCTCTTCAGTGTTTTCGAGGCAAAGAACCCCCGAAGGCACGCCGCCGTCTCCTCCCAGAGCTTTCGGGTGCTGCAGGAGGTGATAAGAGAACAGTACAAGGGATTTGCCAGGCACTCCACAGGGTGAATCGGCCCCTCAAGGGCCTGAACTACTTCAAGGAGCGTGATGTCCTCAGGGGCACGTCCAAGAACATACCCACCCTCTTTTCCTCGGATACCCCGTACAAGGCCACGGGCCTCAAGGGTCAAAGCAATGTGGCGGAGGTAATCTGCCGAGAGGTGCTCCTCCTCGGCCACTTCCCGTACCTTCAGAGGCACGGAACTCTTTGCCAGCCGCGCGAGGAACCGCAAACCGTACCGGAGTCGGGTGGAGACCCTCACAGTTCCTCCCTCCTTTCATTAACTAATTCTATCGAAATAATAGCATAACTCATAAAATGGAGCAAGCTCCTTCGGAAATTCTGTACCGCTGTATCCAGAAAGGTTGCTTTGTGCTATAAAAGAGGAAAAGACCGAGAGGGGGTACAGGAGTTGTACTGGGAAAAAGACGTGGAGACGTTACCGAGGGAGGAACTCTATGAGCTCCAGAAACAGCGGCTTCAGAGAACCATGCAGAATGCCATGCGAACTCCCTTTTACCGGCGGCTCTTCGCCCGGGAGGGTATCAACCCTGAAAAGATTAAGACCCCCGAGGATTTACGCTATATTCCCTTCACCACCAAAGAAGACCTCCGCCAGGGGTTTCCCTTTGACTTCCTCGCCGTCCCCCTGGAAGAGGTTGTCCGCCTGCACTCTTCTTCTGGAACTACTGGTACCCCTACCGTCGTCTACCACACGAAAGACGACCTGGACCGCTGGACGAACCAGGTAGCCCGCTGCCTCTACATGGTGGGGATGAGGAAAAACGACATCTTCCAGAACATGATGAGCTACGGGCTCTTCACCGGGGGGTTGGGAATGCACTACGGAGCAGAACGCATTGGTGCTCTCACCATCCCCATCGGGGCCGGGAACAGCAAAAGGCAGATATGGTTTTTGAAGCACTTCAAAAGCACGGTCATCCACATCATCCCGAGTTACGCCCTGCTTCTTTCTGCCATCATCCGGGGAGAGGGGCTTGACCCCCGACGGGACTTTAACCTCCGCATCATCCTCCTTGGCGCCGAACCTCATAGCGAAGAAACCCGCCGGAGAATCGAGGACATTTACGGTGCCAAAGCGTACAATTCTTATGGCCTCTCGGAGATGAACGGTCCGGGAGGTGCCTTTGAGTGTCTCTACCAGAACGGCATGCACATCTGGGAAGACTACTACGTCGTGGAAATTGTCAACCCCGATACTCTGGAACCCTGCCCACCGGGAGAACTGGGAGAAATTGTGCTCACCACCATCTTCCGGGATGCCACGCCCATCCTCCGCTACCGGACACGGGACGTTGCAGCACTCATCGACGAGCCCTGCCCATGCGGGAGAACGCACCGGAGAATCACAAGAATCCAGGGGCGAACCGACGACATGTTCATCTTCCGGGGTGTGAACATCTTCCCCATGCAGATTGAAAAGGTCCTCATGACCATCCCCGAGGTAGGAACGAATTACCGCATTGTCCTGGAACGGAAAGAGTACGAAGACACGATGCGTGTGGAGGTGGAGATCAAGCCCGAGTTCTTCTTCGGTGATCTCCAGAAACTCGAACGCCTGCGGGAGCGAATTGCGGATGAACTCCGGGCCGAGATCCTCGTCACCCCTGAGGTGGTCCTCGTGGAACCCGGAAGTCTCCCCACCCAGGAAGGAAAGGCCCAGCGGGTTTTCGACTTTCGAAGGCTCTGAGAGAGGAGGGACAGCATGGCGCATCAGGTCTCGGTTTTCGCGGAGAATAAGCCTGGGCGCATTGAGAAGATTGCCCGTATTCTCGCCCAGGAAGGCGTGAACATTCGGGCCATCACCATTTCCAGCGCTAACGGCTTCGGGGTGGTGAAAATCCTTGCTGACCAGCCCCAGAAGGCTTTTGAACTCTTGCGAGAACACGGTCTTCCTACCTACCTTCAGGAGGTCATCGCCGTGGTGCTTGAAGACGTCCCTGGAGGCCTCCATAGAGTAGCCAGAATCCTTGCCGAGAACGGCATCAACATCGAGGACGCCTATGGCTTTGTCATCGAGAAAGGGAAGACCGCGGTTCTCGTCATTCAGGTGGAAAATGAACCTCACGCCCAGAGTGTCCTTGAACGGAACGGGTTCGTGCTCCTGAGCGATGAGGAAATTTACCGGCTCTGAAGGAGGGTGGCACCTGTGGCCAGTTGCATCGTGGTGGTTTTCTCCCGCAGTGGCAGAACCAGGGCTCTGGCAGAGGGCATCGCCCGAGAACTGGGCGCACAACTTGAGGAAATTCGCCTGAAAAAAGTCAAAAACCGCATCCCCACCCCGGGGATGATCCTTAGGGGCTTCAAAAAGGGCGAGCTCCCCGCCATCCACACCGATTTCCCCGACCTGGGGAAATTCGATGAGATTGTCCTCGGGGGACCGGTCTGGGGGTTTGACATCGCTCCACCGGTCCTGAGCTTCATAGAACATGTTAGCTGGAGCGGCAAGAAAGTTCACCTTTTTGTCAGCGAAGCGGCCCTTGGCGGGCAGAGGGCTTTAGCGCACCTTAGGAGAATCCTTGAGGACAAAGGGGCAAAGATAGGGAAAGAACGGGCTTTCTCTACTCTTTTGAGGCACCCCAAGACCCTGCAGATTCGCGGTCGGGAATGGGCCAAAACACTGAGGAGCTGAGGTTTACTCTCCACCCAGAAGGCGCAGAGCCAAAAGGGCGTAAACCCTCCCTGCAGTGACAATCTGGGTCACGGGGACGAATTCGTTGGCTGAGTGGGCTTCCTCGATCCTTCCCGGGCCGAAAATCAGGGTGGGTATTCCTGCTTCGACGAGAAACGATGCCTCGCAGGAAGCAGGAAAGGGGGAGAAGGTGGGAACTTCTCCCGGGACATCGGCGATGGACCGGGAAAGGAATTCCACGAGTTCCGAGTCCCTGGAGATTCTGGCCGGAGGGAGATGGGGAATACACTGGGTGATCGAGTACTCGAAAGGCGCCCCTTCCCTTTCCCGCACGCTCTCCACAGCCTCCTGGAGAACTTCTTCCATCCTCGCCAGAGAAAAAGAGGGGAGGGTTCGCACATCCACCTCAAGAAGGCAGGTCTCGGGCACCACGTTGGGCGCCACTCCCCCAAGAATCTTCCCCACACTCACTGCCGGCGCCCCAAGATCAGGGTCCCCAAAGGCGGAGAGTTCCTTTCGCTTTTCCTCCAGGGCCCTGACGATGAGGGCCGCATAGTACACGGCGTTGATCCCCCGTTCCGCCACCGCCGCGTGGCAGGATTTCCCCCGAACCTCAATACGATACGCCGCCACACCCCGATGTCCCAGGCTGATGTTGAGACCCGTGGGTTCTCCCACAATGGCGTAGTCCACGACTTCCCGCCGCATCCGGTACACCCTCATCCATTCCCTGATGCCCGCGTTCTCCTCCTCCTCGTCCACCACGAAGACCACCTTGAGTTTCCCGTAGAGGGAGTGGGCAAAGAGCGCCACCATTTTCGCCGCATACATCATGGCAGCAAGGGCCCCTTTCATGTCACAGGCCCCTCTCCCGTAAAGGCGGTTCTGCACGATTTCCCCCCCCAGAGGGGGATACGTCCAGCCACTCCCCACAGGCACCGTGTCCATGTGCCCGTTGAAAAGCAGCACTGGTCCTTCGCCCAAGGCTCCCTGGATTTCTGCGATGAGGTTTGCCCGCTTCCCGTCAACCTCCTGCCATTCTACCGGGATCCCGTTATCGATGAAATAGTTAGCGATGAAACGGGCGATCTCCACCTCACCCTCAGTTCGGGAAACACTCATAATGCGCACCAGCCGCTGCGCAAGGCTTATAGGCTCAAAGAGGTCGAACTCGTTGTCAAGCAGCGCTTTCCAGTCCGCCATGTTCAGCTCAGGTACCGGCTTCCTCGCTTTTGCAAGGCAATGCTCTGTTTACAGAGGGGACACTCATCCGGCGTATACACGGGGATTTCCATCTGCAGGAGGGGGAAGAAAGGATAGGGGAACGAAACCCGACCACCGCTCCGGTCCACAAGCACGCCAATACCTACGATAGGCGATCCTTTCTCTCGAACAGCCTCGATAACCTCCGAAAGAGAAGCCCCTGTGGTGACGACATCCTCCACAATGAGCACCCTGTCCCCCTCACCAAGGGTAAAGTCCCGCCGGAAACGCATCCTGCCCTCCTCCCTCTCGGTGAAAGCCATGCGGACTCCAAAGGCCCG
This sequence comes from Candidatus Caldatribacterium sp. SIUC1, assembly GCF_051549785.1. Lineage (GTDB taxonomy): Bacteria > Atribacterota > Atribacteria > Atribacterales > Caldatribacteriaceae > Caldatribacterium. Next base: position 1,726,988 of record NZ_CP189974.1, read on the forward strand.
GGCCACCTCGTAGGCAAGTACGATACCTCCTACCGCCGGACCTACAACGACGTCGATTTTTTTTCCCTGGAAGTGTTCCGCAATGGCTTGGGCCAGCTGTTCAACGTACCGGGGATACTGGAGAAGCTTGAACTTCTCCACGTAGTACGGGCTGTGGAGTCCCGAAGTCAGAAGGAAATGTCCCTCAAGGAATGCCCCGGCTTTTCGGAAAAGGTCAAGAATGGCCTCCTTATCCAAGGAATTCACCTCACCTTCCCTATGAGGTCCTCAACGTTCTCCATATTTTTACGGAGAAGGTACGCCTTTATTCCCTTAAGAATGTCCGCCGCCGAAGAGGGAGTCACGAGATTCGCGGTTCCCACACCCACCGCCCGTGCTCCCACAAGGAGGAACTCCAGAGCATCTTCGGCAGTCATGATTCCCCCCATACCGATGATGGGGAGCTCTGTCATCCCCACAAGGTCGTAGACCATCTTTAGCGCTAAAGGCTTGATAGCGGGCCCGGAGAGCCCTGCGGACTTCATGGCAAAGACGAAATCCATCCGCTCAACATCGACAACCATGGCGGGAAAAGAATTCGTGACGCTCAGGGCTTCTGTCCCCTCTTCCTCAAGGATTCTCACCGTGACCTCCCAGTCTTGCATCGTTGGACCAAGCTTCACGATGAGGAACTTCCCGGTCGCCTCCCGAACCCGTCCAACGAGTTCTCGAAGGGTTTCAGGGTCTGAGAGAAAGCTTGCACCTCCCCTTTCGACGTTCGGGCAGGAAACGTTGAGCTCCAGGGCGTCAATCCTCTCTGCGGCATCGAGCCTCCGGGTCACCGCAACGTACTCTTCCACCGTTCTCCCCCAGATGTTCACAAAAATCCGGGTTTCGAGCGTTTCAAGAAACGGCAGGTCCTCTTGAAGAAACCGCTCCACTCCCTTGTTCTCAAGGCCGATGGAATTCAAAAGCCCTGCTCGGACTTCAAAGAGCCTGGGTGGGGGATTTCCTTCCCAGGGGAAAAGGCTCAACCCTTTTACCGTGATGGCTCCCGGAGTGTTGAGGTCAAGGTAAGGGGCAATCTCCCTCCCGTAGCCACAAGTCCCGGAAGCAAGAACAATCGGGTTTTTCAGGGTCATTCGTCCCAGAGTTACCGAGAGATTCATAGCACTACCTCGGAGAGCCGGAAGACCGGACCGTCACTGCACACATGCCAGTACCCTCCACCTCTTCGGGGAATGGCACATCCAAGACAAACCCCAAAACCGCAACCCATTCTCGCCTCAAGGGCAACTTCGATGTCCTCCTCTTTCCCGGGAAAGACCGTTGCCAGTTCTCGAAGCATCCCCTCAGGGCCACAGGCGTAAATCTTTGCCCCCTGCCAGAGGGTTCTCTCAAGGCACTTCCCCACAAGGTCAAGGACCGTGCCGCAGAAACCACCCGACACGGCCTCTTCGCAGCTCCACAGAACCCTCGGAAGGTCCTCGAGGAGGCGAAGGAGTGCCAGGTCCTTTCGTTCCCGAACACCCAGGAAGAACGAGAAGGAGATACCGCGTTTTTTGAACTCCCGGGCAAGAAAAACAAGAGGCACAAGCCCCCGCCCTCCAGCAATGAGGATCCCGGAATGCGCATCGAGGGAAAATCCCCGTCCCAGAGGTCCGAGCACCTCAACGACATCCCCCACCTCCAGGTGAGAGAGGAGCTCTGTACCCTTCCCCACAATCTCAAAAAGGAGGGAAAAACGGTCAACGTTCGCAGAGAGTACCGCAAAAGGACGGGGAAGAAGGGGGTCGAAAACCCCAAAACCAGGACGCACCATGACGAACTGGCCAGGCTTGGCTTGAGAGGCAATGTTCCTTTCCTCAAGCTCAAAGCACACAAACCGTTCTCCCAACCGTTCTTTCCGGCATATCCGGGCAAGGCTCATGGCATAAGACTCCGGAGCATCTTCTGATACCTGAGGGCTTCTTCACGAGCTCTCTCGGCGAAATCCTCCCCATTCTCCCTTCCCTGCTTCCTGTAGGCAAAAAGAATATCCCGGGAAACATTCACCAGTGCTCCCAACCCTCCCGGGAGGAAGGCAAAGCGAAGTGCCTCAACCGCTCCTCCCTGGGCACCAACCCCGGGGATGAGGAAAAGCAGCCGGGGGAAGCGTTCCCGGAGATACTGGAGGTCCTCAGGGTACGTTGCCCCCACAACAATCCCGAAGGAACTCACAGGGCCGTTCGCAAAAAATCTCCCGGCACAATCTTCCACAAGCAGAGCCACCTTCTCGAAAACCCGTACCTTTCGCCCTTCGTCCTGGATGAAGGGGGCCGAGGGGTTTGACGTTCGAGCAAGAACAAAGACCCCTTTCCCACTCTTTCGAGCCTCCTCAAAGAAGGGGAGGAGGCTGTCTTCCCCAAGATAAGGATTCACCGTCAGGGCGTCGACATCCCAGAAGGAGCGCAAACTCTTTCCACCTGCGGTAATCTCAGAAAGGTACCCCTGAGCGTAACACACGGCACTGCTTGCGATGTCGTTTCTTTTCCCATCAAGAATTACAAGAAATCCCCGTTCCTTCGCCCTCTGGATGGTCCGGGAGAGCGCCACCATCCCCGGAATCCCCAGGGCTTCGTAAAAGGCCATTTGAATTTTCACAAAGCCTACCTCTCCTGCGAGAGCCTCGAGAATGCTGGTCCCAAAAGCGAGAACGGCCTCAGCAAGCCCCTCAAAGGTCATTTCTCCAGGAGCGAACTGCTCAAGGAGCACAGGAGGGAGCAGGTCAAAATGCGGGTCCAGGCCAACGACAAGGGGCCCAGAGCGTTCAACCTTTTCTGCAACTCGTTCAGCAAAACTCCCCATCAACAACGCTCCTTTCTGCCATAACCACCCTTCCCCCGACGATGGTGTATACTGGCCAGCCCCGGAGCGACCACCCCTGGAAAGGACAGTTTCTCCCCTTTGATTCAAACTGGGTCACATCGACTTCCCACTCCGTCTGCGGGTCCACAACGGTAAGGTCCGCATCCTTCCCTTCAGCGAGAACACCTTTGTTCTCGAGCCCCAGAAACCTGGCAGGATTGTAGCTCAACTTCCGCCACAGCTCAATCCAGTCCACAACTCCATCCTCCACAAGGGCCCTCACATAGAGGGGAACGGTGATCTCGAGGTTGGAGATCCCAAAAGCGGCATCGAGGAAGCTTCCTTCCTTATCCTCAGGGGCATGGGGAGCATGGTCCGAGGCGAGGATGTCGATGGTACCATCCGCAATGCCTGCCTTGAGCGCCTCGATATCCCGCTTCTCTCGAAGCGGTGGTTTCACCTTGGCAAGGGACCCAAACCGCAGGACATCCTCGGCAGTGAGGAGAAGATGGTGGGGTGTAACATCGGCGCTCAATGGAGCCTGCCCTCTGAAGAGACGGAGGATTGCAACACTCCTTTCCGTTGAGAGATGGGTGAAGTGAACCCGGGCACCCGTGTCCAGGGCAAGGAGAACATCCCGGGCAAGGCGACTGTCTTCAGCCACCCGTGGAATGCCCTTGTACCCAAGGAGGAACGCCACCTCTCCCTCGTGCATGTGCCCTTCCCGGGAGAGCTCGTTGTCCTCCTCGTGGAGAATGAAAGGAAGGTGGAAGTAACGGGCATACTGTAGGGCAAAATAGAGCAGCCGAGAACTCTCTACACTTGCCCCATCGTCACTCAGAGCCACAACCCCCGCCTCCTTCAAAAGCCCGTAATCGCACATCTCCTTTCCCTGGCATCCCCGGCTGATGGCGCCTGCAAAGAGAATATTGGTGAAGGGGAGAGCCCTGGCACGGAGGCGCAGTGCCTGAACCACGAGAGGATGGTCGAGCGGAGGGGAGGTGTTGGGCATGCAGAGCACCGTGGTGAACCCACCCCGGGCAGCAGCCCTTGCCCCGGTCTCAAGGGTCTCCTTACGCTCCTGCCCCGGCTCGCGAAAATGCACGTGGAGGTTCACAAAACCCGGACCCACCAACAATCCCGAAGCATCGATGCTCTGTGCCTGAGGGTCAGAGATTCCCTTGCCGACGCGAACGATCACTCCGCCCTCAATCAGCACATCACCATCCACAAGCATTCGCCTGTCCGGAAGGACCAGAGTCCCACGCCGAATGAGAATTCTCCGCGTCATGGCATCTTCTCCCCGCGAAGAAGGATTTCAAGCACGGCCATCCGCACCGCCACTCCACAGGTGACCTGCTCCTCAATAAGGGAGTACTCATGTTCCACAAACCGGTGTCCGATCTCCACCCCCCGATTCACCGGACCCGGATGCATGATGAAGGCTCCTTCCTTCATCCTTGCCAGAAGTCCTTCCCCAAGACCAAAAAAGCGGGCATACTCTTGAAGGCTTGGAAAATACCCTGCTTCCTGACGCTCCCGCTGAATCCGGAGCAGATACACCACATCGGCTTCCTCCACTGCCCGCTCCACCGGGAATACCCGCTCCACCCCAAGGGCGAGAACGCTTTCAGGAACAAGGGTTGGAGGGCCTGAGAATACCACGCTGTTCCCAAGTTTCGCGAGTGCCAAAGCAAGGGAGCGAGCGACCCTGCTGTGAAGGATGTCTCCAAGGATGGCAACCCGAAGACCCTCAACCCGCCCAAGAGCCTGCCGTATGGCCAGAAGGTCGAGGAGAGCCTGAGTCGGATGTTCCCGCATCCCATCACCAGCGTTCACCACATGGCAGGGGAGAAAACTCGCCAGATACTCCGGAATACCGCTGTCTCTGTGCCGGACCACCAGAACATCAGCCTTCATTCGGGCAATGGTACGAACGGTGTCCCGAAAGCTCTCTCCCTTCTCCAGACTACTCCCCTCCAGAGCAAAATTCAGCACGTTCATGCCCAGAAGCTTTCCCGCCATCTCAAAGGACATCCGGGTTCTCGTACTGGGTTCAAAGAAAAGGCAGACCATGGAATACCCTGAAAGGACACTCTCAAACTTCGGGGAGGTCTCGAGGAACGCCCGCCAGTGTGCCGCCCGCTCAAGGATGAAGAGAATATCCCCTTTCGTCAGAGGACGTATTCCCAGAAGATGCCGGTGCACCCACACCCTTCCCACCTCCCGAAAATGGGCACAAAAAAATCCATCTTCCCGGGTAGGGGAAGATGGACGTTCTCCTCTGATCTTTGCATCTTGCCGCTCCCATGGGCAACCCTCAATTAGGATACCGGGAAATGCTCCCCGTGTCAACCAAGACCCCCAACCCACGTGGCCAAAGAAGTAGGGAAAAGAAGGTGGCGAAACGGAGAGCGTTCTGTTACAATCAGAGAACACCTGTAAGAAAGGGTGATAAGATTGGGCATCGCGGAAAGCCTTGCTCTCGGTCTTGTCCAGGGATTCACGGAATTTTTCCCCATCTCCTCATCGGCTCACCTGCTCCTTCTCCGAACCCTTTTCCCCCTGGGTGAAGCTCACCTCTCTCTTGACGTTCTGCTCCATACCGGGACATGGCTTGCCGTTCTCCTGGTCTTCCTCCCCTCCACGGGGCGGGTGCTGCGACGACCCTCAATCATCCTGAAAGTCCTCGTCGCCACCATACCGGCGGGAATTTTCGGGTATCTCCTGGAAGACAAAGTGGAGACCGTTTTTCGGGAAAACCTGTTCCTCGTGAGCGCCGTTCTCCTTGGGGTGGGGATTGTCTTCCTTCTGGTGCGGCGCGAAGGAGAAAAAACCCTGGAGGCCATGGATATCAGAGATGCTGCAATCATCGGCCTTCTCCAGGCACTGGCACTGATTCCAGGGGTTTCCCGCTCGGGCATTACGATCCTTGGAGGGATCGGTGTGGGCCTCAAAAGAAGCGAGGCAGTGCTCTTTTCCTTTCTTCTGTCCCTCACCACCATTGGTGGGGCAACGGCCCTGGTGCTTCTGCGGGAGGCTTCAGGAGGGATGGTGCTTCTCAAAAGCGCCCTTCCCGGATTTTTTGCTGCTCTGGGAAGTGGTCTGTTCTCCTGCACTGTACTCCTCAAACTTGTGCGGGAGAAGGGGCTTGCATCTTTCGGGTACTACCGGATTCTTCTGGGGACGTTCTTTCTCTTTTTCCTCTCTTTACGGTAATCCTCAGAACATGATTTCTTCGAGAATAGCCCGAACTCTGTCTCTCAAAAGCCGCTCCAGACGTTCAAAGAGGTACTCCGAGTACGCTGCAAAAGGCGTCCACACACGGATGCGGCCATCCTCAAAGGAAATGCGAATGTTTTCCGGGAACTCTTTTTCTTGCGCGAGTGCCTCCTCCAGGAACACGTTGAGCGCCCTCAGGGGGATAAGGTAGAGCTCATAGGGCCTCTCAAGCTCATACTCCCAGTACACGTATGTGACCTCCTCATGGCGGTATGGTGCGGGTGCAAAAACAAGACGAATCACCTCACATCACCCCCAGGGCAAAGTACCCTCCAAAGAAAAGGAGCATCACACCGCACACACCCACCAGGAACCTGTAGAACCGTTCGGAGAGAACGCCCCGCCCCCGGTCGAGGGTGAAGGAAACGGCGCTGTACCATACAAAATCCGCCAGGATATGTCCGAGGAAGAAGATGACGATACCCCAGAGTCGTGCCTGGCTTGCCGAAAGGAGCATGGCAAGCCCTACAGTCGCCCACCACATGATCCAGTAAGGGTTGGAAATACTCGTTAGGACCCCACCGAGCACCATGTTCCGACCGGTCCTCTCCTTCCCCTGATCCTCAGAGATGGTTACATTCCGGAAGGCCCGAAGCATGCCCACCCCAAGGTACACGAGCACCCCACCTCCCACAACACCAATGAAGCGCTGGGCAATGGGCAGCGCCAGAATCCTTCCAAAACCAAGGACGAGGCTCACCACCATACCGGCTTCAAGAATGCCATGACCCACAACGGTGAGAGGACCAGCCCGAAACCCAAGACGGGGAACACCTGAAAGGACGAGTGCCAGCAAAGGCCCAGGCATAAGCGCTCCAGAAAAACCAACAATGAAAGCACTCCCGAAAATGGTGAAAAGTCGCCATCCCCCCATGAGCGCTTACCCCGGAGAGCAACAAGAAGGCCCACAGTGGGAACATCCCGAAAGGGACGTGGAAACCGCAAGGAGCGCTGCCCTCACAATGAGTTCAGCAGGGATAACCTCATAAACCCGGCCATCAGCTTCCACGGTACGGCAAGCCACCGGGCCGCAGACACCACAGTAGCAAGGACTCTCACCTCTTGAGGCTCCAAGCCACTCTTCCAGAGGACGGCCGTTCAAAAAAATCGCATTTGACTGCAGGGGGTCTTCATGGAAAGTTTCACACGAGAGGACCTCTTTCTCAAGGACAACACCGATACCCAAAGGGACAAGGACCTGTTCCAGTAACGCGCAGGCTTTCTCAAGTTCCTCCTCTGTGGAAGCACAGCGAGGGCACGTTGCCCCGTCAACGAGAAGTCTCTGCCAGCGAATATGGAGCATTTCCATGCGCTTCCCTCCCCGAGGTAGGCTTACAAGGGAACGACAGCATAAAACTGGTGGAGGCGGTGGGAGTCGAACCCACGTCCAGAACCCGACAGAGTGAAGAGCCTACGAGCGTAGCCTCAGTTTTCCTGAGCGCACAGTTCCTCCCTGAGGCCGGATGAACCGTACGCTTCCTCAGTGAGTTCTCGTTTCCGGTACCTGAGGACTCCCGGAAACCAGCCCGCTATCTGGCGCCGACCCGGGCATAGCAGGCGGTCTGCCCAGGAGCGTGCTGCGTGCGAATTACGCAGCGAGTGCCAACTGAGCGTCGGCGTTTGTCGTTGCTCCACCTTTTTTACGAGCCCCGGTGGAGACCTCGGCTCGCCTCTTCAACTCCTCTTGGCCCTGTCGAGACCCTTACGCCCCCACACCTTTACGCCCTATATTTCAATAAACGTTCCAGGGTTCGTTTCTCTTCCCGTTCCATGAGCTCCCTGCGGCGATCGTAGAGCTTCTTGGGCTTGACGAGCGCAATTTCAACCTTTGCCTTTCCCCGCTCATTAAAGTACACCCGCAGGGGAACTATTGTCAAGCCCTTTTGCTCCACCAGAGATCCCCAGCGGAGGATTTCCCGCTTCTTCAAAAGGAGCTTCCGAGACCTCCGGGGATCGTGGTTGAAAACGTTTCCGAAGTGGTACGGAGCAATGTGCATGTTATGGAGCCACATTTCGCCATCTTTAACATGGCAGAAGCTCTGGTCCAAGCTCACAGCATGGTTTCGCAGGGACTTGACCTCCGTTCCCTTCAGCTCAATCCCTGCCTCAAGCCGTTCCAGGATATCATAGAGGTGCCTTGCTTTCCGGTTCTCTGCAACAACCTTCATGGCGAAAAGTTACAACCTGGAAAACCCTGGAAAATTCCCGGAAAAGTATACCACAAGAAAAGGCGTTGAGGATCTCCCAGAAACGCCAGGTGGCTCCAAATCGCATCAATCCTACTCAAAAGGAAAGGAATCAAGTACAATGTACCTGAGGTGGTCAGCGTGAAAAGACAGGGCATTCCCGAACTCGATGAGGTCCGGCAGTGGATTGAAAGCTACGTGAAAAGGGTCGCCAACCTCAGGGATGAAAGGGACAGAGGCGTTACCCTCCTCGCGCTCCGGGATGCCATCGAGGAGTGGTTGCGGTTCTACGAATCCCAAGGAGCATCGGTTGAACCCGAGTGGATCAGAGTACGGAATTTCGACGCCCTCCTGGAGAAAAACGCTGCGCTCTTTTTGAAAGTGGTCGGAAGAAGACACCTGCAGGAAGAGCGAAAGCGAACCACACCGAACGAAGAACGATGGTGGTGGTGGCTGGACAAAAAGGTAGAGGAAGAGCGAAAGAAGCGCCTGAAAAGAACCGCAACCATCCTGGGAGGCGTTGCTCTTGTCCTTGTGGCTTTATACTTTTTCGTCTTCCGCCTTCCCCCAAGAGAGCAACAATACCTCAACGCCCTCACTTTAGCAGAACAGGCTCTGCAGAACCAGTCATGGGAGGAGGTGCTCACCCACTGCCAGGAAGCTCTTGCGGTATTCCCCGAGCGACCAACTCCCTACGTTGTGGCTGCTATCGCCGCGGAGAAGCTCGGTAAAACCAGTGAGGCCGAACACTTCCATCAGAGTGCCCGAGCGCTTTATGAAAGGGAAGAGGACTTCTTCCTCGAAGAGGCGGGCTGGTACTTCCGGGCAGGAATGTTTGAAGAGGCGAAAGGCTGCATCGCCCGGGTACTGCAAAAAGACCCAGAAAACCTCACCGCCCTGAATCTCCTCGGTTCAATCTACGAGGCAGAGGACAACGTTATCGAGGCCCTTAAGGTGTACCAGCTCGTCCTGGACCTTGCGGAAAAGAAAAACGAAATCACCCTCATCCCTGTGGCCAAGATGAAAATCGGGATGCTCCAGCTCAGGCTCCCGCTGAGCCTTCCTCTCCCTTCTCCAGGCGGCGAATAGTTCGTGTAGCCACAAGATGCACCCCGGTTCCAAGGAGGTTCTCCACAAGGACCTCCCCTCGCCGGACAGGAGCAGTGACCTCAAGGGCACGCAGGAACTCCATGAGCTCGAAGATGCGTTCTTTGGGGAAGGGCGCAGAAGTCCGTACCGGGAGCCGGGGAATCTCTCCTCCCAGGATGCGAACCGTTGTCGTCACCACCCGACAGGGAGAGGTGACCTCCTGCCGGGCATACTCCTGTCCCCGGGGACACCCACTCCGAAGGATAAGGTTATCCGACCCCTGTTCCACCCCGATGCGGCATCCCAGAGGACACACGATGCAGAACACTTCAGAAAACGTCAACGTGTCTTTCTCCACGGAGGACAACCTGCACCTCCCCTTTTTCCTCTGGCCAGGACACCTGGCCAAGGTCAAGACGGACCATTTCTCCTGGCCGACAGAGAGGAAAGGTAAGAGAATGGAACTCCTTCCCGTTGTGGATGAGGGAAAGGCGAGCCTTCCTGAGGGCCTCCTTTGGCCGGACGTAGAGGAAACCGTCCTTCCCCCTTCGAATCCTCTGAGGGAATAGTGCCGCCACCCCCTCCCGGGGAGAAAGGACAAAACGAGGTGGCGTATGCCCTTCATCCTCCCCAATTCTCCGCCCGATTCGCAGCGCACTCTCCGTAACGTAGTCGACAAGGTCGAAAACACCCACGACATTCCCGCAGGCGAAAAATCCCGGAACATCACAGGCAAAGTCCTCGTCCACAAAGGGCCCACCACTTGAAGGACACAGGGGAATTCGGGATTTCTTGAGGAGCTCGCTCTCGGGGACAAGACCGACGGAAAGCAAAAGCGTATCACAGGGGAGGAGACGCTTCTCACCCACTGGGTTTCCCTTCTCATCCACCTTTCCCACCACAACGCCCTCTACCCGCTCTTTTCCAAGAACCTCCAAAACGGTATGGGAGAGGAGGAGAGGAATCCGGAAATCCAGAAGACACTGAACGTAGTTTCGTAAAAGCCCGCTCAGGGTGGGACGAATTTCCACCACCGCCTCAACTCTTACACCCTCAAGGGTCAGCCGGCGAGCCATGATGAGGCCGATATCTCCTGATCCCAGAATCACCGCTCTTTTCCCTGGAAGGTACCCCTCAATATTCACCAGGTACTGGGCACACCCTGCGGTGAAAATTCCCGCCGGCCGTGTCCCCGGAAGACGAATCATCCCCCTGGTTCGTTCCCGGCACCCCACCGCAAAGACCACAGCCCGAGCGTGGAAAATCCATACCCCTTCCCGGTTCACAGCCACCACATGCCGGTCCTCTCCAACCTCAAGGACAGTGGTGTCGGTGAGAACTTCCACCCTGGTTTTCTCCAGCTCATCGATGTAACGCTCTGCGTACTCAGGACCGGTGAGCTCCTCTCCAAAAAGACGGAGTCCAAATCCGGGATGGATGCACTGGTTGAGAATTCCCCCAAGATGAGGGTTTCGTTCAAGGAGGAACACCCTCCGTGCTCCCCGCTCCCATGCCGAGAGCGCGGCAGCCATCCCCGCCGGCCCTCCACCAATGACCACAACTTCTGCGTCAATGGACCTCGGCATACGTTGCCACCTCATCCCTCTGGAGCACATAGAACGAACCGGGGCCGGATTTTCGAAGGCCATGGACGGGAATACCGCCTTCGCTCTCCAGAATTCGGGGAAGGTGCATGCCGCAGAAGCTTCCCTGGCATCGGCCGGCAAAAACCCGAATTCGCCGTTTGAGTCCATCGAGGGTTCGGGCGGGGGGATTTGCCCGGAGTGCCCGCCTTACTTCCGCAAGGGTGACCTCTTCACAGCGACAAACAATCTTCCCCCAGTCGGGATCTTCACGGATCAGGCGTTCCCGTTCTTCAAGAGAGCACTCCCGGAAGGCCCGGGAAGGAACCCGAAAGCGAAAATCGCTCCTTTCCCGGAGAGGAAGACCACGCCTGGCAAGGAGTTCACCCACGTATTCGGCGATGCCGAAACACGCGGTGAGTCCCGGAGACTCAATACCGGCAAGGTGGAGCACACAGGGTAGTGAGGGAGAAAAAGCAATGAGGAAGTCCCGCTTGGGGAGTGCTGGTCGTACCCCGGAGAACGTCGTGATCACCCGGTCAAGGGGAACGTCAGGGACAAGCCTTCGTACCCCCCGTTCAACCTCAAGAAGGCCTTCTCTGGTGGTGGCAGTGTCCTCTCCCCGAGTAGGTTCGAAATTCGGCCCAAGAAGGAGATTACCCTCCGGAGTTGGAGCGACAAGAATACCCTTGCTCTTTTCTGTGGGCACCGGATACAGCACACAGCGCACGAATTCCTGACATTCCCGATCGAGCACAAAGTACTGTCCCCGGAAAAAGGAAAGTGGCGGCAGGGAATCTCCAAGGTTTTGAGCGAGGCGAACCGCAGAAGCGCCAGCGCAGTTCACAAGGAAGCGAGCGTGGTAGACCGTCCCATCGCCGCAGCAAATCCGCAGAAACCGACCCGAAGACTCTGCAGCAACGACTTCTTTTCCACAGCGAATCTCCACCCCGTTGAGGGCTGCACCCTCCGCCAAAGCAATGGTTAAAGCGAAAGGAGAAACAACCATGGTCTCAGGGTCAAAATACCCGGCGTGGATTTCAGGGTTTACCCGGGGTTCAATCGCAAGAACTTCCTTTGGCGAAAGGATGGCTGCTTCCGCAATCGCCCCCCGCTTTTTAAGCACCTCAAGGTACCTGGCTTCCTCCCTGGAAAAGGCAAGCGTCAGCGCCCCGCACCGCAGAGGCGAAAGGCCGAGTTCCCGAAAGGCTCTCTCAAACCAGGAGAGAGAGCGAAGGTGCATTTCTCCCTTCAGCGTTCCCGGGGTCCAGTAACTCCGAGAGTGGAGGATACCAGTATTCGCCTTGCTGACCCCACAGCAAACGTCTTCCCGCTTCTCAAGGAGGAGGATGTCCAGAGAACAATGGGCAAGGTACCACGCTATGGCACAACCCACCACGCCTCCGCCCACAATGGCGACATCGTACACCTTCATCTTCTCTCACCGCTGCCTGCATTCCTTCAGGGCTTCGTTCATCCTCCAGAGGTCTTTCGCACTCGTTGACACCGCAAGGGCACCGTTTTTCAAGATCTCCCGCACTTCTTTTGGCGTCCGGATGAACCCCCCGCAGATAACCGGAGGGAATCCCTCAAGGGGGAGAAATCTGCAGATCTTAGGAAAAACAATCCCTGGAAGAATTTCCACTGCGTCAGGTCCGACCTCTTGGATCACCTTGAGCCCCGTCCGGAGAGACTCACTGTCGATACAAAAAAGGCGGAAGATGGTCATGAATTCCATACGCCGGGCAAGAGCGAGTGTTCGGGCTCGCGTGGAAATGATGCCCCTCACCCGGGGGAAAAGTTCCCGAAGCAGGAGGAACCCTGCCTCATCGGGAGCAATGCCTCCGAAAAGGTCTAAGTGCAGGAAAAAGGCCACGCTGTCATCCGCAAAGGCCACAATTCTCCGGGCCTCAAAGATGTCCCCTTCGAGGATAAAGTACACCGGGCAGAACCTGAGATCCTCTTCCCTGAGGTCTTTTGTGTTGGTGCTGCGAAGCGCCCCGATAACCGGGAAACCCCGCAAAAGCTCATCAATGCGACTCATGCCATCCTCCAAAAAAGAAAGCCTTCCGACTGAGTCGGAAGGCTTTCTTTTTCTCCAAGCCACCTCGAGTATACCACGTTTATCGTCTCTGGAAAAGATGGGTGAAGAAAATGCCCAAAAGCAAGAACAAACACATCCAGATGAAGTATCGGGCAAAGAAGGAATCGGGAAAACGGGAGACCAGAAAAAGGTACATAAAGGGCGCACCCACAGCGAGGATGGCCATAGCGGCAATCATCCGCATGAGGTGTACTCTCGAAAAACAACAGGAATTTTCTGGCGCTTGGTAAAACGGACTACCGAGGTAAACCCGGCCCTACCGAGGAGATCCTCTGCTTTCTCAAAGTCCCTCCCCACATCCTCAGGCCTGTGGGCGTCAGACCCCACACAGACCGAAAGCCCAAGGTTCCTCGCCCGCATGAGGATATCTAGCGATGGGTAAGCCTCTCCTACCGGCCTTCGCCAGCCTGCAGTGTTGAGCTCAAGGCTCACTCCATACCTCTGGCAGGCAAGAAGCACCTCGTTCATTTCGGGAATCTCCTGGGTAGGGCGAAAGCCGAATTTCTTGGGGAGATCGAAGTGAGCCACCGCGTCGAAGTACCCCGTTTCCACTCCCTCCCTGAGCACCCGAAAATACGTGGTAAAAAGGTCGTTGATATCCCACTCTCTGTACCTTCCAATGTACTTTGGATGGTCAAAGGGCCAGTCCCCCAGGTAGTGGACTGAAAGGAGGAGATAGTCCCAAGAGAAGGCGTGAACGATTTTCTCGAGCTCTCGCTCATGACCCGGGACGAAATCCACTTCAAGTCCCACACGAATCTCCAGAGCCCCCCGGTATTTCTCCTGAAGAACCTCCACCTCCCGAATGTACTCCTCGAGTTCTTCCTCAGGAATCGCCGACTCCCTCTTCCGGTGCTCCCTGGGGAGGAAATACTGGGGGGAATGCCCGGAAAATCCAATTTCTCGAAGCCCGCGCTCCAGGGCTTTCTCCACGTACTCCTCATACGTCCCGGAGGCATCGCCACAGCGTGGAGTATGCATATGGTAATCGCAGCAGAGCAAAAGCACCACCTCCCTGGGAAATTATCCCCCTTCCCTTTACAGAGCACAAGATGCAGGGATACAATGCCAAAAAGAGGTGATGCAATGCACAGCGTGGTGCAGCGCCGCTTCAGGGTCATTGCCTGCCGGTCAATGTACCGGGAAATCTCCTTCCTCGTTTCCCAGGTCAAGAGTGCTTGCGACGTAACCTTTCTCCCTCTGGGTCTCCACAACAATCCCGAAACCCTTCGAAAAACTCTCAGACGGGAAATCGCAACCACAGGTCCGCAGCGCTTCGCCTATGAGAAGGGGAGCCTGGAAACGGGTTACGATTACGATGCCATCCTCCTTGGATATGGCCTCTGCAGCCGGGGAACAGAAGGGCTTTCTTCTTCCCGCTACCCCATCGTCATCCCCCGCGTCCACGACTGTATCGCCATACTCCTTGGGTCGCACAGGAGATACGAAGAGCTCATCAATCAGTACCGGGGTATTTACTGGTACTCTCCCGGATGGATTGAGCACTCCCTTGAGCCGGGGAAAGAACGGCACACCCTGGTGTACGAAACCTATCGGGAAAAGTACGGCGAGGACAATGCGCGCTATCTCATGCAGCTTGAAGAAAGCTGGCAGAAGGAGTACCGGTATGCCCTGTACATCCGGTGGGGCTTTCCGGTGGACGAAGCCTATGAGGCCTTCACCAGGGAATGTGCCGAGTTTCTGGGATGGGAATACGGGGTCGTCGAAGGAGACGAGAGGCTTCTTCGAGACCTCCTTGAGGGACGGTGGGATGAGGAGCGATTTGTGGTGCTTGCCCCGGGGGAGACCCTGGAAGCCAGTGGAGATGCGTGCATTTTCCGCAAATCAATCCTCGCACAGTGACTCGAATTCTTTGAGCATCCGGTAGGGCTTGGTGATAATCCGGAAAGGAATAGTGCTGAAGAACTCGAAAAGGTCCCGCCTGTACTCCTCAGTGAGACGCTGGGGTTTGGTGAGAATTCGTTCAATGAGCTGTTCCCCATAGAGCGCCACAAGCTTTGCCCGGTCAAGGCCAACTTCGAGTCCACATTCCTGGCAGATGATGGATCTGACGATTCCCCCCTGGTAAAGTACTCGATGTACCGTTTCCCGCTGACAGGAAAGGCAAACAAAGGATGTGACGATTTCCTCCTGCTCCACCTCACGAATCCCCCCGTTCCACCCGGATGGCATACACATCCTTCACCACCTCGAGCTTCTGAATGCGCTCGAGGGAATCCCGCAGTTTCGCCTCCTGAACCTCATGGGTGAGGAAATAGATATTCGTGAGCCTCCCGGGAGTGCTCACCGGCTGCTTCACCGCTGAGAGACTAACGCCTGCTTCTCCAAACTGCGTAGCGATTTTCCCCAAAACCCCAGGGACATCAAGGGCCAGGATTCTGATACAGTACTGCGTGACAAGCTCCTCAACCGGCCGGACAGGAAGTTCCCTGAGGCAGGTACACCCCACCCGTCCCCGACAGTTATACTTGAGGTTGCGGATGGCCTCGATGATATCACCGACCAGGGCACTCCCCGTGGCCTCCCCCCCTGCTCCCGGACCCCGGAAGGTTAAAGCCCGGGTTCTCGACTTCACATAGATGGCGTTCTCCACCCCCGTGACGCTCGCAAGAGGATGTTCCTCAGGCAGAAGGACCGGATGCACCCGAAGCTCAAGGCGACCGTTCGTCTTCTTCGAGATGGCCAGAAGTTTCACGACAAAGCCCAGCTCCCGGGCAAACTCAAGGTCCTCGGGGATAAGGCGAGTGATGCCCTCCCGAAAGACACTGTCTACGTCGACTTTCGTGTGGAAACACAGGGAAGCCAGAATAGCCAGCTTGTATGCCGCATCGAACCCTTCAACATCCATGGTGGGCATGGGCTCGGCATAACCCCGCCGCTGGGCCTCTTGCAGGGCTTCCTCGTATGAGGCTCTCTGGAGAGACATTGCCGAAAGAATGAAATTGGTTGTTCCGTTCACAATACCGATGACCTCTTCGATGTCGTCTCCTGCAAGTTGCTCCTTCAGGGCATGGATGATAGGAATGCCTCCACCAACTGCCCCTTCAAAAAAGAGGTCAACGCCCTGCTTTGCGGCAATCTCAAGGAGCTCCCCGCCTCTTTTGGCAATGAGTTCCTTGTTCGGTGTCACGACGCTTTTCCCCCGGGAGAGCGCTTCAGAAACAATCTCAAAAGCCGGGGAAACCCCTCCAATGGCCTCCACAACAATCTGAATCTCGGGGTCCTCAAGGACCAGAGCCGGATCCTCTCCTCGAAGCTCCGGTGGAACGACCACCGGGCGTTCCCGTACCCAGTCCTTATCGATAACCCGGGCAACCTGAATTCGCACCCCAAGCTCCTTCTCAATATCGCTCTGTCTCTCCCACAGGACCTTGACCGTCCCGGCTCCCACAGTCCCAAAGCCAATGACGCCGATTTTCACCACATTTCCTCCCATGGCCCCACCTCAGATGTTGATGACTTTACTCAGGAACTCCCGAGTTCGGGGATGCTTTGGCCGGTAGAATATCTCCTCCGGAGGTCCCTCCTCCACAATCCTCCCATCATCAAGATGCACCACACGATCCGAGACCTCCCGGGCAAACCCCATTTCATGGGTCACGACAATCATGGTCATGCCTTCCCGGGCAAGCTCCTTCATAACGTCGAGGACATCCTTAACCGTCTCCGGGTCAAGGGCTGATGTGGGTTCATCGAACATCATGACCTTGGGGTTCATAGCCAAAGACCTGGCAATGGCCACCCGCTGTTTCTGGCCCCCGGAAAGTTGCGCCGGGTAGGCATGGGCCTTCTCCTCAAGGCCAACTTTCCGGAGGAGTTCCAGGGCAATGCGCTCCGCTTCCGCCCGGGGCATGCGTTTGACCTTCTGCGGTGCAAGGGTGATGTTCTCCAGGGCCGTCATGTGAGGGAAGAGATTGAAACTCTGAAAAATCATCCCGATGGACTGACGAACCCTGCTCAGGTTCACACCGTCTGCCGTGATGCACACTCCATCAATGAAAATCTCCCCGCTTTGGATAGGCTCAAGGCCGTTCAGACACCGTAGAAGAGTGCTCTTCCCTGAGCCTGAAGCCCCGATGATGGAGACCACCTCCCCAAAGCGAACCCGGAGGGTAACGTCTTTGAGAACGTGGTGCCGGCCAAAGTACTTGTTGAGATTCCGAACCTCAACCACCCACTCACTCACTGTATCGTAACCTCTCTTCCGAAAACCTGACGATACGGGAGATGAGGTACGTCATGGCGAAGTAAAAAAGTGCCACCCCGCTCCAGATTTCAAAGGACTTGAAGGTTCTGGTGATGATGATTTGCCCTGTTCGAGTTAATTCAGCGATGGCGATGGTGGACACAAGGGAAGAGTCTTTAAGCAGGGCGATGAACTCGTTGCCAAGAGGCGGGAGAATACGCACGAAAGCCTGAGGGAGAATGACGTAGTACATGGCCTGATGCCAGGTCATCCCAAGGGACAGCGCTGCCTCCATCTGTCCCCGGGCAATGGACTCTATGCCACCCCGAACAATTTCTCCCACATAGGCACCACTGTTGATGCCCATGGCGATGACCCCTGCCACGAAAGGGTCGAGATTGAGCCCCAGAGCGGGTAGGCCAAAGTACACAAGGAAAATTTGCACAAGAAGCGGGGTACCCCGGACAAGCTCAATGTATGCACCGGCAACAGTCCGGAGAGCCGCATTAGGCCAGACCCGGGCAAGTCCGGCGACGATGCCAATACCAAGCCCCAGGACAATGGAAAGCGATGTGATCCGCAGGGTTACCGTCGCCCCCACAAGGAGCGAGGGCAACGCCCTATAAAGCGCGGAGAAATCAAAGTGCACCTTACTTCCCCAGCTCCCCAAACCATTTCCTGTAGATTTCGTCGTACTTCCCCGATGCTTTAATCCGCCGGAGGGCTTCGTTAATGGCCGCAAGAAGTTCAACATCGCCCTTGCGCATCGTCACTCCGTACTTCTCCTCCCCCTCCCGGAAGGTGGCCACAATTTTCATGTCGGGGAGCATCTTCATCCGGTAGGCCACTTCAGAAAGGTCGTTCACCACGGCATCGGCTCGCCCGTTCAGGACTTCCATGTAGGCCTTGTCGATGGTATCGAATCGCTTCACCGTTACCCCTTCCATTTCGCTCACTGCGAGATCCCCCGTGGTACCGATCTGGACGGCCACAATCTTCCCCTTGAGGTCCTCAGGCCCCTTGATGGTCTCGTTGTCCTTCCGCACGGCAATGGCCTGAGAGGTGACATAGTACGGGTCGCTCATTTCTTTTGATTTCAGGCGTTCCTCGGTGATAGAGGTGGAGGAAATGATGATGTCGAATTTTCCTGCATCAAGAGCAGGGAAAATCCCATCCCACGCAGTATCGATGAACACCGCCTCCACGCCAAGCTCTTCGGCGATAGCCCTTCCGAGGTCAATATCAAAACCCACAATTTCACCACTCTCGTCATGGAACTCCATAGGGGGATAGGTGGCATCAGTCCCGATGTAGATTTTTCCCCGTGCCTTAATCTCCTCAAGCGTTGACGCTAAAGCTATGCTTCCGACCAGAAGGACGGCAAGCACTACAGGAACAAGAAATCTCTTCATACGTACCCTCCTCTTTTTTCTCCGAATATACCCTTTCCGGGACAACCTGTCAATGAACTTCGGGGACTTCTCCTCCCCATGCCCTGGCCTTTCATTCCCTGGGGCTTTTCGGATACAATAGCAGAAAGGGGGTAGGCCAATGAGAGGCTGGAAACTCTTTCTCGGAGACTACGAAAGTGTGTTTCAGCAGTGTCTTGAGGAACTTGCTCAGGAGCGGGTGCTTTTACGGCTCTGGCAGAAAGACTACACCCTCTGGAGTGAGAGTCCTGAGGAGATCGTCAATCGCCTGGACTGGCTTGAAGCACCCTGCCGCATGCAGGGGATGGTGCGGGTCCTTAAGGCCTTCGCCGAGAAAATCAAGGAAGCCGGCTTCACCAAAGCGGTGCTCCTTGGTATGGGTGGCTCAAGTCTTGCCCCTCTCATGTTCTCCCAGATGTTCCAGAAAGCACCGGATTCCCTCGATGTCGAAGTGCTCGACAGCACCGACCCTGAGGTCATTCGGTCTTTCACGGAAAGAGGAGACCCCAGGACCACCCTGTACATCGTCTCCACGAAATCGGGGACAACCCTTGAGACTCTGGTGCTTTTCCGCTATTTCTTCACCCTCCTTCGCGCCATGGGAAAGGAAGAACCGGGGGAGAACTTCGTGGCCATCACCGATCCGGGAAGTCCTCTCATCGCCGAAGCCCGATTGTACCGTTTTCGGGAAATCTTTGAGAACAATCCCAACATCGGGGGAAGGTACTCTATCTTTTCGTTCTTCGGGCTTCTTCCCGCTGCGCTCCTTGGCATCGACCTTCATCGTCTTCTTGAAGAAGCCCGAAAGGCCATGGAATGCTCCTCCCCCGACCAGGAAATTCTGGACAACCCGGGGGCAGTCCTTGGGGCTTTCCTCGGAGGACTGCACCGTAGAGGATGCGACAAAATTGTCTTTCTTTTCACCTCCCCGGCCCTCGAGACCTTCGGGCTCTGGCTTGAACAGCTTCTTGCCGAAAGCACAGGGAAGATGGGAAAAGCCATCCTTCCTGTTGTGGAACGGGAATGGAAGGTGTACCCCCGACAGGACCTGGGATACGTCGTCTTCTTCACCTGCGAAGAACAGCTTCCCCGTGCTTTTCTGACTTCTCTTGAGAGGGAGGGACGTCCCTATCTTGCCATTCCCTTTGAGACCCCTCATAGCCTGGGACAGCACGCGTACTCCTTCGAGCTTGCCACTGCTCTTGCGGGCTACTTCCTTCGCCTGAACCCCTTTGACCAGCCTGATGTGGAGTCCACCAAACGTTTCACCCGGGAAATGCTCCGCAATCCCCAGGAGCTCCTCCCGGAGCACCTGCCACAGGATGGGGAGATCAGGTTCCTCCACGAAAAAGCGGTACTCTCCCTCAAAGACGCCCTGGACGACTTCCTCGGGAAGCTCCACAGGGACGGATACCTGGCAATTCAAGCCTTCACTCCTTATGACCCCTTCCTTGAGAAAGAGTTCCAGGCTCTGGGCACGATCCTCAGGGAGGAATACGGACAGGTCGTCACCCTGGGGTACGGTCCCCGTTACCTTCACTCTACAGGACAGCTCCACAAAGGGGATGGGGGCAGGGGGAGCTTCCTGCAGATTATAACGGAAAGCGATGAAGACCTTCCCATTCCCGATCGTCCCGGGGCCACAGAGAGTTCCCTGGGCTTTGGTGCGCTCAAAATGGCCCAGGCCCTTGCTGACCGGCAGGCACTCCGGGAAAGGGGGCGAAATGTTCTGACCCTTATTGTCCCTGCGAGAAAAGCTTTGGAAACCTTGGTCCGGATACAGGAAATCCTCAAGAAGAAGTGAGGGAGTTTCCGCCCCTTTTCCTCCGTTTTTCGTCATACATCCGGGCATCAGCAAAAGACAGAAGCTCCTGGATCTTCTGGGGTTGCGAGGGAAGGAAGGGTGCCCAGCCTGCGCTGAATGAGAGGCGATAGGGACGATGAGCCTTGCTGTTCCACTCCTCCACGAGTTGCGTGAGACGGTGGAGAATCCGCTGAAGGTCTGCATTTTTCACCCCGGAGAGGAGGACAGCGAACTCGTCGCCCCCGATGCGGGCGATAACATCGGATTTGCGGAAGACCTTCCGGAGCATTCCGCTGAACTCTCGAAGGACTCTATCCCCCTCCTCATGGCCAAACTGGTCGTTGATCCACTTGAGATTGTCAAGGTCGAGGAAAAGCACTCCCACTTCCTCTCCCTCCCTCTGTGCGGCAAGCAGCGCATGCTCGGCAAGCACCAGAAACCCGCGACGGTTATAGACCCCGGTGAGCTCGTCGGTCAGCGAAAGGTGTTCAAGCTCCCTGAGGCGCTGTTCCTGTTCCTCAAGGTGGCGGGCAAAACGAAGGACATCCTCCACCTTACGGGCAAAAAGGGCGTACAGTCGGTGCTCTCTCCTTCGTAACGGATAGGAAGCCTCGAAAAAGAGTACTGAAGGGGCTTCCTGTTCGCCCAGGAGGAAAATCCGCTGGTGCTCCTTTGGGGATTCCATTTCCTTCTGGACCTCGGCAGGATCAGAGAACCCCCAGGATGCAGCAAGCTGGAGCTCATCGTCTCTTCTCCAGAGGAAGGCCATGCGCTGCACCCCAAAGAGCCGCACCGCCCGTTCCACCATTCCCCGGAAGAACTCCTGGTAGGATCCGGGAAACGAGAGGGCGGAAATCTCATGGAGAATGGCAAGTTCCACTTCAGAAGGAGCGTCACAGACCGAAAGAAAACGCTTCCTGGTCCCTTTTCTTCCCGCCACCGCCACAACCACTGTCTTGTTCCGGAAAAGGGGTGCCTGACCGCGGGGATGGATCTCTCCCACGCTGAGAAATCCGAGGCAGGGAAGCCCCCTAAGGGCATCGTCCACGATTTTGAGCTCTTCCTCAAAAGCCTCTCCCAGAATCAGAGCGCGGCTGACGCAGTCGAAAACGAGGGCGAACAGAGGGTCCTCAACGCAAGTCGCCTCCTGAGAAACCCTGGTCACAGCGGCCAGAAGGCTCTCCTTTTCTCCCCTCATGAGGTACCCTACGGCTCCCTCCGGAATGCTCGCCCCCACAAATCCCATAGCACCATCCGGGGTGAAATACGCGGGATCCCGGATGAGGCAATCCCCAAAAATACTTGGAAAACCCAAGGGATAGAGGGTTCCCACACGGGGCAGGTCTTCCGGGGAAAAATCCCCCACTCGCTCGCGGTACGCCTCGAAGGGAGGAATGCCATCAATCTCAACCACTTCCCGCCCCCGGGTCTTCGTCACCACGAGGAGCTCCCTGGTGGGGGACCATCCGTGGTCCGCCGCAGAGGAAAAGGCTACGTTTTCGAAAATTCCCACGCTCACCGGACCCAGATTCACGCCCTGTTCGGTGAAACGAAAGGCACCCGTCCCTCCACCAAGGTAGAGAAAACGGGGACCAAGGACGTTATAGAGACCCTGGAGGAAAAGTGGCACCTCAAGGGCGGGATCAAGGAGAATCACCAGGGTCCCCCCCTCTAAGGAGGTCCGGCGAATCTCCCTCCCCACAAGCTCTCCCAGCGCATACGAATCGCTTCCTTCAAAAGGGGGAAAAACGGTAAAAGCCTGCAATCCGGGTACAGCAAGGGCCAGGATGGCTATTCCGCGGGAAAGGAGCCTTCTGCCCACCACCACACCCTCAGCTGAACAACCGAGGATTCTCGCCGAGGGGAAAGCCTCCCGCAGCGCCTCAAGAATACGGTGAGGGCTGTACTGGGGCGTAATAAAAAGAAAGAAGAAAGAGGGTACGCCGCTTGTCTGCACTGCCCGAGATAGCGCTTCTTCAAGTGCTGCTTTCTCGTCAGTCCTCTCGCTATAGCCAAGCCCTACTTCCATGAGTCTTTCCAGTCCCCCAGACTTGCAGGGTTTCCATAAGTGTACCACATTCCGGGGCCGTAGGGTTGCGGGAGCAGGAAGTCTCGAGAGCTCAAAAATAAAATGGTGGCCCAACGGGGAATCGAACCCCGGCTTGCGGATTGAGAGCCCGCCGAACTAACCACTATTCGATTGGGCCACCCTTTCTTCCGCTTTGGCGGTTACTATTCTACCATGGGCTTTGGAAAAATCAAGGGGGGACCTCATCCCGGTTTTTTTAAGCCGGGACACAGGTCCCCGCCTTTTCCATTGCTCCGATCTTTTTTCCACTTCCTCGAGTACGCACTTTCCAGAAGGGCAAACACGTCCTCTTTTGTAGGAACCCTGGGATTCACAGAGTAGTCAGGAAGCTTGAAGGTGTCCTCAACAATGCCGGGGAGGTCTTCCCTGGGGATGCGCAAATCCTCAAGGCCAAACCACATGCCAATCTCCTTCAGGAAAGCACTCATGATCTCCTCAAGGGCCAAAGCTGCGACCTCGTCCTTTTCGCCCAGCAGTTCAGGGCGGAAAATCCTAGCCACAGTGGCGAACCTCTCCAGGGCGTAAGGAGCGGTGTAACGGAGAAACTCTGGGTACACCACGGCCAAGGCCTCTCCATGCATGACCCAGGGAGCCTTCCCGCCAATGGCCATACCAATTCCGTGGGGCAGGGTGGTACCGCAGTTTGCAATGGAGAGACCTGCCAGGGTATCCGCCCAGGCCATATGTTCCCTGGCTTTGCGGTCCGCGGGATTGTGGAGAAGAGGTGGGAGAAAACGGACAACCAGGCGCATGGCCTCAAGGGCCAGGAGGTCGGTATAGGGATTGGCATTCACGTGGACGTAACTCTCGAAGGCATGGGCGAAAGCATCGAATCCGGTGGAAGCGGTAAGGTGAGGAGGAAGGGACATCACAAGTTCAGGATCCACAATGGCCTCTTTAGGGAAAAGACGAGGGTCCACAATAGCGGATTTGCAGCGCTCTCCGGGATTGGTGAGCACGGAAACTGCCGTTACCTGAGAACCGGTACCAGAAGTGGTGGGAATGGCGACGATGGGGAGTACCTCTCTCGTGACCTTTCTTTCCCCAAAAAGGCGATACTCCCAGGCCGTTCCTTCATGCGTGACCTCCAGAGCAATGGCCTTGGCGGTATCGATGCTTGACCCTCCTCCAAGCCCCACCACGACATCGGCATGGAAGTCTCTGGCCATCTCTACTCCCCGGGAAATGCTCTCCGTTGTGGGATTAGGGATCACCTGGTCGAAGTGGGCAACCTCAACCCCGCTCTTCCGGAGGAGGCTCTTGGTCTTTTCGAAGACTGGTTCCAGGACCGGAAAGGGAGGGACGGTAACAAGCAATGCCTTCTTCCCGTAACGGGACACAATCCGTCCCACTTCTTCGAGTTTCCCAAAACCAAAATGAATACGTGTGGGCTGATAGTATGAAAAGGAACTCATGGGGGAACAACCTCCTTACCAGCGTTCGCCGGCAGAATAGCGAATGCGCAGCGATGTGGGGAGAACCACCCTTTTAGGGGTGTTTCGCTTTTTCTTCAGGCGTTCCATTAGGAGCTCTGCCCCCACTTTGCCCACCTCAAAAGCGGGTTGAGAAACAGCCGTCAAGGGGGGAGAAAGGTAGGCAAACCAGGGGAGGTCGTCAAAAATGGCAAACCCAATATCTCCGGGTATCCGTAGTCCCAAATCCTTAATGGCTTCAAAAGCCCCAATACCCATACTGTAGTTACACGCAAAAATCACGGAAGGCGGAAAAGGCAGGGACAGGAATTCTCGAGCTGCCTGCACCCCGCTTTCCTTAAAGAAATCCCCTTCAAAGACCAGGAGTTTTTCTCCGGGAATTCCCTCTTCCTTCGCAGCCTCAAGGGCTCCCAGAAGGCGTTCCCTTCCTGTTGAGGTATCCTGGGGACCAGCGATGATGCCAATCCTCCGATGGCCAAGGCGCAGGAGATGTCGCACAAGTTCCCGGCTTCCCTCTCGGTTGGTAACCTCGACGAGGTCCACCCCTACATGGTCCACCTGTTTATCAAGAACCACAACGGGGACCCCAAAGTCGACGAGAAGCTGTAAATCCACCCCACCGCCCTTCCCCGGGACAAGGATGATGCCATCCACCTGTTTCCCGTAGAACATCTCGAGAGCACTCTGTTCTCGTTCCTCGCTGTAGCTGGTGTTCGTGACGAGCATGTCGAAGCCGTTTGAGGTGAGCACAACCTCAACGCCTCGAAGCATTTCCACCATAAAGGGGTTCTCCAGATCACACATGACAACCCCAACGGTGTTGGTCCTGCGGCGTCGCACGCTTTTAGCCAGAACGTTGGGGCGGTAATTGAGCTCTCGAATGGCCTTGAGTACTCGCTGCTGGGTCTCCCGGCTCACAAAGCGGGTTCTGTTCAGCACGTGAGAGACAGTAGCTACGGAAACGTCAGCCCTTTCGGCAACCTCCCGCATGGTAACCCGCGTACCCTTGACCATTCCGCTCGTCCCCCAGGATGAAAACCAAGGGCTGGCCCCCGCATTTGGGGGCCAGCCCTTGGTGCTCAGTAGAGAACCTGTTTGGCCTCTTCAGAGTCAATGTTATCCTTGGTTACAAAAACGATTCCGGTATCAATGTACTCCGGAACTTTCTCTCCTTTGGCAGCAGCAAAGGCGATTTTTACTCCCTCGTAACCCATGCGGTAAGGATTCTGCACGGCAATGCCCTGGAGCGTACCCTTGCGAACCATTTCCTGGAGGTCCTTGTTCCCGTCAAAACCGATGGCCACGATTTTCCCGGCAAGGCCAAGCTGCTCGATAGCCCTTCCCATGCCGATCGCTGTGGGTTCGTTGGCTCCGAAGATGGCCGTAATGTCGGGATTGGCCGAAAGAACATCGATGGTCTGGTTCAACGCGGTCACCATGTCCGACTGGGAGTAGAAGGGTCCGATAACTTCCATCTCGGTCTTTTCCTTAATGGTGTCGATAAATCCACCCACCCGGCCGATTTCGCTCCCCACTCCAGGAACATAGGACATAACAGCGACTTTCCCTTTGGTTCCTGCCCGCTTAATGAGCTCATTGGCGCAGAGGATACCTGCTGCCCTGTTGTCAGTAGCCAGAAACGAAACGTAACCCTCCTTGGAGTTCAGGAGAGAATCGATAATGACCACCGGAATGCCCGCCTCCTTCGCCTTCATCACCACGGGAACAAGAGCATCCGGATCGGAGGGGGCAAGGACAATGGCCATAACGTTGCGGTTAATGGCATTCTCTACGAGGTTTACCTGCTGCTCGATCTTGGTTTCCGCCTCGGGACCGATGAAGGTAACCTTGATGTTCTCCTCCTGAGCAACGAGTTCTTTCTCTGCATCTGCTGCACCCTTGGCCACATTCTGCCAGAAACTTGAAGTAGCCTCCTTCACGATGACGGCGATTTCCTTTGGCTCCTCAGCCCAGGCCACCGTCAGAAGCCCCATAAGGAACACCACGCAAAGTAAGAATCCCAACACCCGAATGCCCTTCATGCTTCCAACCTCCTTTTGATCAGTATAGATGGAACTATCCTCCGGAGGATAGCTTTACTTCTCACCCCGTCGCTGCAAACGGTCCGCCGCCACAGCGGCAATAATGACCAGCCCGATGATAATCTGCTGAATGAAGTACGACACACCCTGCATGTTGAGACCGTTCCGCAGCATGCCGATAATGAACGCCCCAATCATAGTTCCCGCTATGGTACCCGATCCACCCATAAGGCTTGTGCCGCCAATGACGGCAGAAGCGATGGCATCAAGCTCATACCCCACTCCAGCATTGGGCTGAGCCGTCACGATACGAGACATCATGACGATGCCGGTCAACCCGGCCAGGGCTCCCGAAACAAGGTAGGCAATGATTTTGGTCCGGTTAACGTCGATACCGGAGAGACGGGCGGCTTCCTCGTTTGAACCCACAGCGTAGATAAAACGGCCAATGCGGTGCCGACGAAGGAGGAAGTTGAAAGCAAGAGCCACCACAACCATGATGATAACCGGGTACGGGATACCCGGAAAGGTCACCACTTGGCGTCCATCTCCAGACAGCGCGGTGACCCGAAGCAGCGCTCCGTTCCCCAAAACACCGAACTTCTCGGGAAGCCCGGCAACAGCTCGGGCCCCGGTAACCTGAAGGGCAATGCCCCGGGCAATCTGCATCATGCCCAGGGTGGCAATAAAGGGGGGAAGGCTCAATCGGGTGACCAAAAGACCGTTCACCATGCCACAGCCCACGGCTACCAGAAGGCCACAGAGAAAACTCACCCAGACGGCAATGCCGGCGCGGGATAAAAGACCTGCCACAACACCGCTTAAGGCAATTACGGAACCGATGCTCAGGTCAATGCCTCCCGTAATAATGACGTAGGTTACACCAATCCCCATGAAAGCCATGGTGCTCGTTTGCAATCCCACAGTGAGGACATTCTGCACGGTGAAAAACTTGGGAGTGGTTACAGAGAACACCACAAAGAGAACGACCAGCGCACTGATAGCCACAAACCGCTGAACGACCATTCCAACCTGATGAGTTCGAGACGTCCTTTGTTTCCCCACTCCTTTACCTCCTCACGACAAGGCTGAAACCAAACCTGCTGCGTAGTTCAGGATTTCTTCCTGGGTGGTTTCCCGTGTTCTGAGCACTCCCGCAAGGCGCCCCTCATGGAGGACCAATATCCGGTCAGTCATGCCCAGGAGCTCTGGAAGCTCCGAAGAAATCATGATGATACCGATGCCCTGTCCTGCCAGCTGATCCATGAGCCTGTGGATGGCGTACTTTGCCCCCACATCGATACCCCGCGTGGGCTCATCGAAAATCAACACCTTCGCCTTACGGAAAAGCCATTTTGCCACCACCACTTTCTGCTGATTCCCACCGCTCAGGTTCTTCACCACCTGGTACACCGAGGGTGTACGGATGTCCAGCTCCCGGACGTAATGCTCGGCCACTTTCCGCTCCCTTAGCGGAGAAATAACCCCCATTCGGCTTGAGATTTCCTCAACATTGGCCATGGTGATGTTCTCACAAAGTAGCATTTCCACTGCCAAACCGGCAAGCTTCCGGTCTTCGGGGAGGTAACCAATGCCTGCGCGGATTGCATCGATGGGAGAATGAATCTCGAGTTTTCGCCCACGGAGGTACACCTCACCACCATCTTTAGGGTCTGCCCCAAAGATGGCTCGAGCAAGTTCGGTACGCCCTGCTCCCATGAGACCGGCGATACCCAGAATCTCTCCCTCGTAGAGTTCGAAGGATATGTCGTGCAACACTCCCGCCCGGGTGAGGTGCTTCACCTCGAAAATCTTGCGACCGGTGGGCGAAGAGGTGCGGGGAGGGAACTTGTGCTCGAGCGTCCTCCCCACCATCTTGCTCACAAGGTACTCAAGAGTGACATCGCCATAGTTGTAAGTCCCTATGTACTTTCCGTCCCGCAGGACAGTAACCCGGTCAGCGATATGCTTCAACTCCTCCAGACGATGGGAGATGTAAATGATGCCCACGCCCTGCTGCTTAAGCTGGTGAATGACTTTGAAGAGTTCGTCGATTTCCGACTCGGTCAAAGCAGAAGTCGGTTCATCCATAATAAGAACCTCGGAGCGAAACGAAAGAGCCTTGGCGATTTCCACCATCTGTCTTTTGGAGAGGGGAAGGGCATAAACAGGAGTGGTGGGGTCAATGTCCACGTGGAGCCGGGCCAGGAGCTCTCGGGCCTGCCGGTTCATCTGACGGTCGTCAATATACCCTCCAAAACGCAGAGGTTCCCGACCGATGAAGATATTCTGAGCCACCGTGAGATGGGGCATGAGGTTTAATTCTTGGTAGATGATGCTGATGCCGGCTCTCTGGGCTTCCTGAGCATTGTGGAAAACAACCGGCTTCCCCTTGTAGTACAGGGTACCCTCATCGGGACGATAAACCCCGCTGAGAATCTTCATCAACGTGGATTTTCCCGCACCGTTTTCCCCCACGAGGGCATGGACTTCGCCCCTTTTCAGCTCAAAGTGTACTCGATCAAGTGCCAAAACCCCGGGGAACCTTTTGGTGACATTTTCTACTCGCAGAAGCTCCTCGCCCATCGCTTCCTATCCTCTGAATCCCACGTTTGGCTCGATGATAACAAGCCTGAAAAAGCGGCGTCAACGGTCCTCTCGTTTTTCCGACCTTTGGGAATCAGAGGTGGAAGAAATACAGTATTTAAGAGAATCAGAACCACCTGGTTTTCCGTAACAGAAGAATTGCCATCCGTTTTTCCGCTTTGTGGCAGGAAAGGCCTGTCAGACAAGGTTTTGTCCCGTGGGGAGGAACTAAGCGGTTTCCAGCAGCAACTTCAGCCCCGTTTCCCGGTTTCTCCAAAAGCAAAAGGCCCTGTGCTGCAGCACAGGGCCTTTTGCGCAACCCTGGTAGCGGGGGCAGGATTCGAACCTGCGACCTCCGGGTTATGAGCCCGACGAGCTTCCTGACTGCTCCACCCCGCGTCGTATGCTATGTTGTCTTTCCTGGTGCCGAAGGCCGGAATCGAACCGGCACGAGGCTTGCGCCTCAACGGATTTTAAGTCCGTTGCGTCTTCCTATTCCGCCACTCCGGCACAGCCGGCCGTACGCACCCTATTATTTTAGCAGCAAATCTCAGGGAGTCAAGAGGTACAGCACCTTAGGGATAGATTCGGTAAATCTGACGGGGAAAAGGAATGGTTTCCCGGATGTGGTGCACACCACAAATCCAGGCCACGGTTCTCTCAATTCCCAGGCCGAATCCTGAGTGCGGACAGGCACCAAAGCGGCGGAGGTCGAGATACCACTCAAAGGCCTCTCGGGGGAGGTTGTGTTCCCGAAGTCGCTCCTCAAGGAGCGCAAGATCGTAAATGCGCTCACTTCCTCCGATGATTTCTCCATACCCTTCCGGGGCAATGAGGTCATCGTTGAGTACAAGGTCGGGATTCTCTGGATCCGGCTGCATGTAGAAAGCCTTAATGGCCTTGGGATAGTGGTGGATGAATACCGGGCGGTCGAATTCCTCAGAGATGGCGGTTTCCTCGTCTCCTCCAAAGTCATCCCCCCACCTGACGGGAAAGCCCTTTCTCTGAAGAAGCTCAAGGGCTTCGGTGTAAGAAATGCGGGGGAAAGGCGGAGTAACCCGCTCCAGCGGTTTTGTATCCCGCTCGAGGATTTCAAGCTCCCGAGGGCATTCGCTGAGAACCTTCTGGACGATAAACGAGACGAGGCGTTCCTGAAGGTGCAGGTTGTCCTCAAAGGTGAAAAACGCTGCCTCAGGCTCTACCATCCAGAACTCGGTGAGGTGACGGCGGGTCTTGGATTTCTCTGCCCGGAAAGCTGGGGCAAGGCAGTAGACCCTTCCAAAGGCCATGCAGGCTGCTTCCATGTAGAGCTGGCCACTCTGGGAGAGATACGCTTTCCCGAGGTCAAAGTACTCGAGCTCAAAAAGGGTTGTCGTCCCCTCGCAAGCAGCAGGAGTGAGAATTGGTGGGTCAATGAGGACGAAACCTTCTTTCTGGAGGCATTCATGGATGCCCATGATGATGGTGTTTCGGATCCGCAAAATGGCATTCTGCCTGCGGGAACGGAGCCACAGGTGCCGGTGTTCCATGAGGAATTCCACAGAATGCTCTTTCTTCTGGATTGGGTATTCCTCCTGAGCAAGGGATACAACGCGAACCCCCTGAACCTCGAGTTCATATCCCGAAAAAGGTGCCCGGGGTTCTCTCCTCACCCGTCCTCGAACAAGGATAGCCGACTCAAAGGGGAGACGCTCCAGAAACTTCAGATCTTCCCGGGAAAAGGCTTCCCCCAGGGAGACCGTGGCCTGGATGAAACCCGTTCCATCCCGGATGATGAGAAAAACAATCTTCCCACTCGAGCGCCGGTTGGCAAGCCACCCCCGAATTTCGACGTCCTTCCCTTCCCACTGGTCGATGTTCTCAATTGTAGCCCAGGGAAAAGCTCCATCAGTCCATCCTCGTTCAAACACGGGACTTTTCACCATACTTCCACCCTCGCTTCTCCATCTCCTCGAGAAAGCGCACTACGTAATCCACAAGGACCCGGAACATCTTCTCTCCCTTCTCTTTTGTCCCCTTTTTGGGGTCCCCCGTAGCTCCATAGGGGGTGAGCTCCTCAAAGCGCCATTTGATCTCAAGCCCCTCGGGGAGATCCGGGACGACACCCCGGGCCTCTTCCATCCGGCAAAGTTCCGGGAAGAGGTAGAGGACAATCGAGGTCTCTCCCTCTCCTGCGTGTCCAAGTCCTCCCCACACCTCGAACGTCCCCGGAGGGAGGAGCTCTCCTGCCGTCACCCACCAGGCAGGAAGGCACGCTAGAAAAGCATGGGGATAGTTCACTTTGACGGAGCGAGCAGCGATTTCAATGGGGGCGATGTTCCCATCATGACCGTTAATGATGATGATGCGAGAAATCCCCTGCCTGATGCAAGAGGTGAAGACGTCCTTGAGGACTTCCGCCATGACCTCCGGCCGAAGGGTCAAGGTGAAGGGAAAGGCATCGTAGTGGAAACTCACACCGTAGTACAGGGGCGGCAAAACGAGTGTCCCCGGAACTCTTTTTGCCACCTCAAGGGCGATGGCCTGGGCCACAAGGGTATCGGTGCCAAAGGGGAGGTGGAATCCGTGATTTTCGCTTGAGCCCACAGCCACAATGGCTTTATCGAAATTCCCCTCTTTGAAATCGACATAGGTCATCTCGGCATGGAAAATCCTGCCCATTCCCTTTCCTCCTTTCTCTCCTGGCGTCCTCTCGCAGAAACTCGCTTCCTTCCCACAAGGCCTTCGGGTTTCCAGAGCATAACAACGATGAGGAGCAGCGCGTAAATGAGCTCGATAAGGCCATAAAGCTTCAGGTGCTCCTCAAGGGGCTTCAGAGCATACCGGAGCGTCAGAAGGAGCACCGCCCCCACCACCGGTCCACTCATGGTTCCCATACCACCAACGATGAGCATGACGACAATCTGAAAGGTCAGGGTGAAAGAGAACTCAAAAGGGCGAATAGCCTTGGTCAGGTGCGCGTACAACCCTCCTGCAACTCCTGCAAAGAACGCCCCCACCACAAAGGCAAAGAGCTTGTACTTCATGGGATAGATACCAAGGACCTGCGCCGCGGTTTCGTCTTCCCTGAGAGCCATTAGGGCCCTCCCGAAACGGGAATGGACGATCCTCCACACCACGTACACGGTGATGAAAAGCCACAGGAATGTCCAGTAAATATTCGTGTACAGCGGAATGGCACTGATTCCCATCGGTCCCCGGGTGATACCCTTGAGGGTCTTGGCAAACGTCACCACAATGACCATGAACCCCAAAGACGCCACGGAGAGGTAGTGCCCCCGAAGGCGGAGCACCGGTGCCCCGATGAGCAAAGCAGCACAGCTTGCGAGAGCCCCTCCAGCAAGAAGCGCGGGGAAGAACGACCAGGCAGCGTCCGGTCCTCCCAGAAACCAGGGAAGACGAGGAAGGTCATAGGCTTCCCGCAGAGGGACGGGAAAGGTAAGGAGAGTCGAAGTGTACGCCCCGATGGCCATGAAGGCCGCGTGTCCCAGAGAGAAAAGCCCGGTATATCCATTGGTAAGGTTCAAACTCACCGTGGCAATGGAGTAAATTCCCATGAGGATGAGGATGTGCAGGAGGTACCGATTCAGGGTTTTCTCCGCCACAAAGAGCGCTCCAAAGAGCACCAAGCCCCCAACGACGAACCAGAGTTCCTGAGGGATACGCCGCTTCATCACACCCGTACCTCTTCCCTTATCCCCATGATACCCGAGGGACGAACGAGTAAGACCAAAACGAGGATGGCAAAGACAATCCCATCACGGTATTCGGCAAAGCGTGTGGGCAAAAAGGCAATGGAGAGAATCTCCGCAAGTCCCAGGACAAACCCTCCGAGCATGGCGCCGGGGATACTCCCCACACCGCCCACAACCACGGCCACGAAGGCCTTGACTCCCGTGAGAAAGCCCATATCGTAGGAAATCTGCCCGTACTTTGCTCCCCACAGGAATCCCGTGAAGGCAGCAATGGCTGAGCCCAGGACAAAGGCCACCGAGATGACCCGGTTCACCTCAATCCCCATGAGGTTGGCAACCTCGAGATTTTCCGCCGTTGCCCGCATGGCGATCCCCAGCTTTGTCCGTTTCACAAAGAGGTGGAAGGCGAGCATGATGAGAAGAGACGAAAGGATGATGAAGACATCAACTGTCCGGAAAGTCAGATACGGTGTCCGGTACAGCGTTGCCAGAAATTCTGGAGTCTTGAAGGCGTAAGGCTGGGGAGAAACAATGAGCTTGGTGAAATTCTCAATGAAGGTATAGAACCCCAGCGAGGTGATGAGAAGTGCCACCTCCGGGCCGCCTCGGAGTTTCCTGTAGGCCACAAGGTCAAGGACAAGACCCATGACTCCCCCAAACCCGAGGACCAGAAACAGCGCGGCCACAAAGGGCAGACCGAAACGGAAAAAGGCGAAGTACATGAAGAACGCCCCCAGGGTAATAAGGGCACCATGAGCGAAGTTGATGAGCCGGAGAATGCCATACACCACCGTCATGCCCAGGGCAAGGAGCGCGTAAATGCAACCGAGAATAATGCCGTTCATGCTCTGCTGCAAAAAATACGAGAGCGAGAACATACCCTACCCTCCCAGATAGACCTTTTTCACCTCTTCAAGGGACTCAACCTCCCGGGGAGTCCCGGCGATTTTCACCACCCCCGTCTCCAGAACGTACACGTAGTCGGCAACACCAATGGCCATAGGAGCACTCTGCTCCACAAGGAGGATGGTGACTCCACTCTCCTGGATACGCCGAATCAGGGTATAGAGCTCCCGAACCACAAGGGGGGCAAGACCGAGCGAGGGTTCGTCAAGGAGCATGAGCCTGGGTCGGGACATGAGGCCCCGACCGATGGCCAGCATCTGCTGTTCACCCCCGGAGAGCGTCCCGGCAATCTGGTTTTCCCGTTCCTTCAGACGGGGGAAAAGGCGGTACACCTCCTCAAGATCCTGGAGAATTCTCCCCTGGTCTCTCCGGTGGTACGCTCCAAGGAGAAGGTTTTCCCGCACCGTGAGGCGGTTGAAAATTCCCCGACCCTCAGGCACGAGAGCAATACCCAGACGGACCCGCTGAGGCGCAGGAAGGAAGGTGATGTCCTTTCCGTCGTAGAAAATGCGACCCCGTGCTGGCCGCAGAATCCCCATAATGGTCTTCAAGGTTGTTGTCTTGCCGGCACCGTTCGCTCCAAGAAGGGCCACAATCTGCCCCTTCCCCACTTCAAGTTCAAGCTCCTGGACTGCGGGAATGACACCGTACTTCACCGTAATCTTCTCAACCTTGAGCAACGAGATCACCTGTCCCAAGATAGGCTTCGATGACTTTCGGATGCTGACGGATTTCTTCAGGAGTCCCAACGGCAATAACCGAGCCGTAGTCAAGGACCTGGATAACTTCGGCCAGTCCCATGACAAAGGACATCCGGTGTTCCACAATGATCATGGTGAGGTGAAAATCCCTCTGAAGCTCTGCAACCAGACGGGCCAGGTCATCGGCCTCTTTCGTGTTCATCCCTGCAGAGGGTTCATCAAGAAGGACAAGCTCTGGCCCGGTCATCAGTGCCCGGGCAATATCGAGTTTCCGCTGCAAACCGTAAGGGAGATTTGCGGCAATCTCTTTGCGAAACTCGCACATGCCAAAGCGCTCAAGCATCTCACGGGCCTTCCGCTCTACGGCCTTTTCCTCACGGAAGAAAAAGGGGGTACAGAAAAGCGTGGAAAAGAATCCACAGCGAGCATGCACGTGGGCGGCAACTTTCAGATTCTCCTCCACGGTAAGGGAGGGGAAAAGGCGCAGGTTCTGGAAGGTCCTGGTCAACCCCAGGGCGGTGATTTCGTCAGGGCGAAGGTGGGTGATGTCCCTTCCTTTGAATACAATTCTCCCCCGGGAAGGCTTCAAAACCCCACTGATGAGGTTGAACACCGTGGTTTTCCCCGCTCCGTTCGGCCCAATGAGCCCATAAATTGCCCCGCGGGGAAGCTCAAGGCTGTACCCACTTACGGCCATCAGGCCACCAAAATTCTTCCACAGGTCCTCAACCTTCAGAATGCATTCGCTCATCGTCGAAAGCAGCCGGGGAGGGGCAGCACCCCTCCCCGTCCTCCTTCACTTGGCGATTTTGGGGTCAGGCAGGTACTCAGGAGCTATTTGTTTGACGGTCACGAACTTGCCATTCTTCACCTCAATCACGGCCACGGATTTATTCGGCACCTGGCTTCCGGCCTCATAGGAAATGGTTCCCGAAACACCCTGGAAGTCCTTAATCTGGGCGAGACCCTCGGGAATCTTCTTGGGGTCATCGGTGCCGACGATTTCAATGGCCTTGGCAAGGAGCTTCATGGCGTCGTACCCAAGGGCGGCAAAGGCATTTTCGGGAGGATTTCCGAACATGGCCTGATAGTCACTCTTGAACTTCTGAACAACAGGGTTCGGATCCTCAAGGGACATGTGAGTGGCAAATACCACACCTTCAGCCGCCGCACCGCCCGTCTGCACAAGAAGCGGCGTGTCAAAACCGTCTTCACCGAAGATGGGGATGGTGACACCGCCGTCTCGGATTTGCTTCACGATAACCCCGCAGTTGTCGGGGATGGCGCCCACGTACACAAAGTCCACCTTACCCTGGTCCTGGTACTCCTTGAGACGGGCCACCATGCTGGAGAAGTCGGTCCAGGTGATTTCAAAGTAGTCCTCGTAGACCACTTCACCGCCGTAGTGCTTCAGGGCATCGGCAAAATAGGCACAGACGGCGACGCTGAAGTCCACCGCCGTGTCCACCCAGATGGCTCCCCGCTTGAGCCCCAGGTCCTTCACCGCGTACTCGGCAATGGCCGCCGCCTGGGCATTGTCGCCAAAGCAGGCCAGCCAGGCACCGGTACGCTCCGGAATGCGGGGATGAGTGGCTCCCGGGGTGATGAAAGGCACGCCGTATTCCCGTGCCAGAGGTGCGGCAATGTTCACCCAGTGGGTGTCGCAGTACCCGATGAGTGCCGAAACCTTTTCGTTTTCAATTAGGCGGATGACTGCAGCAACAGTTTCACCCTCGTCAGCCTTGGTATCAACAACCTTAAGCTCAATCGGCCGTCCCAGAACCCCTCCCGCTTTGTTGATTTCCTCAGCAGCAAGCTTTACCCCGTTGAGCGCCGGTGTGTCAATGGATGCCCACGGACCCGTGAGACCCATGACGACCCCAACCCTGATGGGTTCAGCCGCACAGGCAGTCCACACAAGACCAAAGAGCAAAACCGCCACACCGAGCAAAGCCAGCCTCTTCATAGCACCACCTCCTGAGAAGTTTACCCATGTTATACCCTTTTTCTGTCCTCGACGTCAACTCCTTGGAGGGAAAACGTAGGGCTCTCCCATCCCTTTACGGAAATAGGCAAAGGTAAGCGTCCCTCCACAGGCTCCAAAGCCAACCTCTCCGTCCCTCCTTACAGCAATAGCTCCACACACCACACCGAATTTTTGGGCAAGTTCCATTCCCCGATTGACAGCCTCCTGGGCGGAAACCTTTTCCATCCATTCGGCGATTTTGCGGGCAAGGCCAAGCTTCACAATGCCCTCTCCCTCTCCGGTCATCGAAACTCCACCCCACTCCCAGGCGAAGGTCCCGCAACCGATAATCGGGGAATCCCCAACTCTTCCCGGAAGCTGCATCTCCACCCCCCCGGTTGAGGTTCCTGCCGCAATCCGCCCGGAACGATCAAGGGCTACCGCTCCCACCGTTCCAAGGTAGAGTCTACGGAGTTTCTCCCGGGCCCTCTTCAGGTAGTAATGGTAAATGGAGTCCTTCTCCTGTGAGGCCTTCGCAATGGACTTCTCAAGGGTCCTTATGGTGAGCTCTGCTACCGGGTTGTACTCCTCAAAGCCCAGAAGACGGGCAAAAAGGTTTGCTCCTTCCCCCACCAGGAGCACATGGCGTGTTCTCTCCATCACCGCCCGGGCCACAGAGATGGGGTGCCGGACGTTCTTGATGGCCGCCACACCCCCACAGGAAAAGTCGTCCTTCATGATACTTGCCGAAAGCTCAACCTCTCCCAGGAGATTGGGGAACGCCCCCGTTCCTGCGTTGAGGCGAGGGTCATCTTCGAGGACCTTCACCGCCTCTTCCACAGCGTCGACAGCCTCTCGGTTCTGCAAGGTTTCCATCCCCGAGATACAGGCCCGGTACAGGGGCTCGGAAACATCGGGGATTTCTTCAACGCAAATGCCACCGTGGACAACGATAACCACTGCACTCACCCCTACACGGAAAGAATCCCTTTATTATACTTCAAGCAGCATCTTGCGGAACGGTAAGAACCCCGGGCTACTTCTCTTTCTCCAGTTCCTCAATCCGCCGTTCGATCCAGGAAAGGCGCTGGCGAAGGAACTCTGCCTCTTCCCGAAGGAGTTCGAGTTCCTCCTCCCGGGTAAGACACGAGAAGCAGGGGCCAAAACCCGGGAAGAAGAAATGGCCACTAAAGCAGAAACACCCTGCATTACCGAAAACATACCGCCGCATCCCGCAAACCCCCTCAAAGGAGCACGTTCAGGATACTCCCCACAAAGAAAGCAAAAGAAAGCATGATGGCAATAGCCTCAAGAAGCCGCTTCCATCCGAACTCCCGGAGTACCACCACAAAGGCAGCCACACAGGGAAAGAAAAGGGAGATCACGACGCTGGCAATGATCAGCTGTTTGACCGAAAGACCCAGAGGCAAAAGAAGCCCCATAGCCATGTACTTTCGCAAAACCCCCAGGGCGATGACGAGAATTGCCTCAGGAGGAAGTCCCAACACTCGGGAAAGCCAGGGACTCACAAACCGGGCAAGGACAGGGAAGGCGTTCGTGAGGTACAGGAGATTCACGATGAGCGTCCCCAGAAACACGATAGGCAAAGCATCACGCAGGAAACCCCGGAGACGAACCCAGAGCTTGGAGAGCACCGCTTTCGGGAAAGGCAGGCGGTAGGGAGGAATTTCGCAAATGAGTGGAGGGCGAAACCCTGGCACCAGGTACTTTAAAAGCAACGCGAGGGAAACCACCACGGCAAAAAGCGTTCCATAAACAACGAGAAGCGGAGCGACACCATGGGGTGCAAGGGCACCCACGATGAGTGCCTGCTGGGCCGAGCAGGGAATGCCGATGGCGATGAGCACCGTCACCACAAAGCGTTCCTTCTCACTCTCTAGAACCCGTGTGGCCATGATACCGGGGACGTTGCACCCCAACCCAAGGAGCATGGGAACAACGGAATACCCGTGGAGTCCCAGGCGGTGCAGGAATCCATCGAGTAACACCGCAAGACGGGGCAGGTACCCCACGTCCTCAAGAAGACCCAGAACGAGGTAGAAGGCCAGAACATAAGGGAGAACAGCTCCCAAAGACACGTAAACCCCCGTGGAGAGAAGGCCAAGGGACAACTCGAAGTCAATGTGGCCGTCCACGGGCTTTCCGATAAGCACTTCATACCAGAAGGGGTACCGGGAAAGCAGGATCCCAAGACGCTCAAGAAGGGGGAGGTAGTACCGCTCAAAGAGCGGGTCAAGGAGGTGGATGAGGCCCTCACCGATGAAGCGAACGGAAAAGACAATCCCCAGAAGGGCCACAAAGCCAAAGACCAATCCAACTCCAGGGAGCAGGGTCACCCGCTGCAACGTATCCCGCCAGGTGGGACGACGGTATGAAAACCGCTGCACCTCGCTGATAACCCTGCCGATCTCTTCCCAGCGCCGTGTATGGTCAGGGGAGACAAAGGAGGGAACCCTCGCCTCCTGGAGAGCCGCAAGGAGGTTTTTAATTCCCTCCCCGGTAGTCGCCACAACCGGGACCACAGGAACTCCGAGGATGCCCTCTAAAGCCTTGAGGTCGATGTCGATGCCCCGCTTCTTTGCTTCATCCCACATATTGAGCGCCACAACCATGGGTTTCTGTCTTTCCGCAAGCTCAAAGGTGAGGTAGAGATTGCGTTCCAGGTTTCCCGCGTCCACCACGTTAACGACGATGTCCGCTTCCTCCACAAGACGGGCGGCAATACGCTCGGCCTCAGCCATCCCTTCAAGGGAATACGTGCCCGGAGCGTCGATGACTTCGTACCATTCTCCTCCATGCTCCACGTAACTCCGCAGAAAGTCCACCGTTGTCCCCGGATAGTTCGAGGAAAAAGCGTAGACACCGCTTATCTGGGTGAAAATAACGCTCTTCCCAACATTTGGGTTCCCCGCAAGGACGATTCGCCTCAGCGCTCTACCCGCACGAGAATCCTCTGGGCTATGCCTCTGCCCAAGGCGATTTCCTGCTGCCCCAGACGAATGACAACCGGTCCCTTGCCGATAATGGAGCTGACCTTTTCGATTCTCTTCCCGGGCACGACTCCGAGGACCCATAACCTCTTCACCATCCCTTCTCCACCATCAATCCGGACGATCTCTCCTTTTCCACCAGTCTCCATCTCCACCAGAGAACGGATTTCTTCCACAGTCTCAGCCTCCCCGGATGTCACCGGCAACGCGGGCACAGCCCATAGAAATAGATATGATAGGAGTGGACGATAAATCCCTGTCTCTGTTCGAGCTCCTTTCGCAGATGCTGCAAGAATTCCTCCTCTTCCCGGGTCATCTCCTCACAGTCCACAACCTGACCGCACTGGGTGCAGATGAGGTGGTGGTGGAACTGTGCCGTACGGCAAATCTCGTAGTGTTCCCTGCCATCGCCAAAGTTCACCTTTCGGAGAATCCCCATGCGTAGGAGAAGGTCGAGATTCCGGTACACTGTTGCTATGCCGACTTTCTTTTTCTTTGCCCTCAGATGCTCGTACACGTCCTCGGCAGAGAGGTGCTGTCCTTTTTCCTCAAACACCTCAAGAATGGCACGGCGCGAGGGCGTTGCCTTCTTGTTGAAGCGATGGAAAACATCTTTCCAGCTCTCCGGCAAGTCTTTCACCTCAATGAGAAATATTATCATTTTCCATTATAACAGACAATGTCAAGGACTCGCCTGCTGGCCTTTGCTCTGGTATAATTTTTCCCGTGCAGGTGCCCCTTGGGGCTGAAAAGGGAAGTGGGTGCAATTCCCACACGGTCGCGCCACTGTGATGGGGAGTCCTCTCCTCTACGCCACTGGGCAACCGGGAAGGCGGAGAGGACGATGAACCTCAGTCAGGAGACCTGCCTGCACAGAGAACTCTGTACTCGCGCTCGACGAGGAAGGAGTGGAAAGGCATGGATGTCCCCTCTCGGGGTAGCGAGTACCTCGGGGAGAGGGAAAAGTGAAAAGAGTGCTCCTCTTTGCCACCGGGGTCGATGAGCGCCTCCCCCTTGCCCTTCGGGAGCGCTACCTGGCTTTCTCCGAGAGGGAACGCTCGGAAATCCTTAAAGAGGTCGGGTGTTCCGCTTTCGTCCTCCTTGAGACCTGTCAGCGACTTGAGGTGTACGGTACAGCAGAAGAGTCCCTTCGGAGAGAGGACCTCCTTCAGCGCCTTTTTCCCCTCCCCGACCCTTACAGAGCTTCTGTCTTCTACCTCGAAAACGCCGACGCTGTTCGACGTCTCTTTCGAATTGCCACGGGTCTTGAGTCGGCCCTCCGCGGTGAGGTACACATTCTGGGGCAGCTGAAGCGAGCCTGGGAGAAAGCTCACCAGAATGGCCACACCGGCAAACTCCTGAATGTCCTCTTCCAGGACGCCCTGCGGGTGGGAAAGAAAGTCCAAAGATCCCTCCACAGAGAACGGACGCTGAGATCTTTTGGTTCTCTTGTCGCCGAGGTGCTCGAAGAATTCCTCGGCTCTCTCGAAGGAAAAAACATCTGTATTCTTGGCTGGGGGACTCTGGGTCGCTCCATCGCCGGGACACTCCTCTCCCGAAAAGCAGGAACAATCTTCGTCTTTTCGCGGCACCTCCACCACATTCCCCAGGAAAAGCCCTTTGTGGCGATTGCAGAGAAAAGTGCGCTCAAAGAAGTCTTTGCCCAATCCCACGCAGTGGTGTGTGCTTCAGGCTCGGCTCGCTATTCCCTCGCTCCTGAATACCTTAACGAAGCTATAGCCCTTCCTCAGGTACTCATCGATCTT
Source organism: Candidatus Caldatribacterium sp. SIUC1 (assembly GCF_051549785.1). GTDB lineage: Bacteria > Atribacterota > Atribacteria > Atribacterales > Caldatribacteriaceae > Caldatribacterium. The sequence goes on from NZ_CP189974.1 coordinate 1,767,694, forward strand.
GCTCTTCCCCGGGCCATCGACCCGGTACTGACTCAAGGAAGGAAACTCCTGGACCTTGAGACCTTCCTGGGTCTTGCCCGGGAACGAACGCTACCTTTTGTTCAGGAGTCCGAGCATCTCGAAGCGTTGATTACGGAAGAGGTCGAGCGCTTCCTGCGAAAATGGCGAGGTTTTCAGGCTGACCCCGTCATTCGGAACATTGCCCTCTGTTTTGAGGAAACCTTTTCAGAAGCAAGAGGAGCGATCGTTCAGGCCTGCAACCACGACGAACAGGAGCTATTGCTCCTCAGGCGCATAGAGTGGGTGCGGAGGAAACTCTTCCGCAAAACGGCCGAACAGGTGCGACGGTTCTTTGAGGAGGAAAGATGAAGCAGGTCATTCGCGTCGGTACCCGTGGGAGTATACTGGCTCTCAAACAGACCGAAGAGGTTGTTACTGCTCTCCAGAACATCCTCCCTTCTGCAGTCATCAGGGTGGTAACGGTTCAAACCAGGGGAGATATGCAGCACGATTTGACCTTTCCTGGAACCCAGGGAATGTTTGTGAGAGAACTCGAAGAGGCACTCCTCCAGGGTAGCATCGATATCGCGGTGCACAGCCTCAAGGACCTCCCCACGACTTCTCCCCCGGGACTCACCATTGCCGCCGTTCTCCCCCGAAAGGACCCAAGAGACTGCCTGGTCTCCCGAAGCGGCCAGAAACTCCTGGAACTCCCTCCAGGAAGCTCTGTTGGCACAGGAAGCCCCCGACGCGCTGTGCAGATTCTCAAGAAGCGGCCCGACATTCACGTTGTACCGCTGCGAGGGAACGTCACCACCCGCATGGCGAGAATGCGGGAAGGCAGAGTCGATGCTTTGGTCCTTGCCTATGCAGGACTTCTGCGCCTTGGGTTTGAAGGAGAGGTAACGGAAGTCTTCGACCCCTGGAACTTTGTCCCTGCACCCTCACAGGGTGTCGTCGCCTGTGAAACCCGCTGTGGTGAAGGGTGGGAAGAGCTCCTTGCCCCTCTCCACCATCCAGAAACGGCCCAGGCCGTGGGCATCGAGCGACTGTTTCTCGCCCGCATTGGAGGAGGCTGCCAGAAAGCCGTCGGTGCCTTTGCGGAAGTCCAGAACGGGTGGGTACGGCTTGTGGGGATGCTCGAGGGGAAGGTAAGCTGGAGGGAGGGCCCCCTCGCAGCAGGCGAAACCATGGTTCAGGACCTGGCTCAGGAGCTTGGAGGGAGACGATGAAGGGCAAGGTTTTCCTTACCGGTGCAGGCGCAGGAAGCTTTCTTTACCTGACTCAGTACGCCCGCTTCCTCCTGGAGAGGGCCGATGTCGTTGTCTACGACCGCCTCATCGACCACCGCGTTCTCCAGTACACCCGGGATGGTGCTGAGCTCATTCCCGTCGGGAAGGCCCCCGGAAAGACCCCGTGCACCCAGGAGACGATCTGCGAGCTCCTTGCAAAGCGGGCAAAAGAGGGAGCAACAGTCCTCCGCCTGAAAGGGGGTGACCCCTTTGTCTTTGGCCGGGGGGGTGAGGAAGCGGTGTACCTTGCAGCGCATGAAGTGCCCTTTGAGGTCGTTCCAGGGGTTTCCTCCGTGCATGTTGCTGCTGCCTGTGCTGGCATTCCCCTGACGTTTCGAGGAAAAAGCCGATCCTTCCACGTTTTCAGTGGTCATCCTGAGGAAGTCCTGGAATCCCTTCCCTGGGACGCCATTGCCCGCCTCCCGGGGACTCTGGTGTTCCTCATGGGAGGAACAACCCTCAACACCATTGTCGGAAACCTTCTTGCCTCTGGCAAAGATCCCAAAACCCCTGCATGCCTTGTCATGCAGGCAGGAAGTCCCTTCCAGCGTGTCGTCTCCGGGTCTTTGCTGGACATCGCTCAGAAGAAAGCTGCCTCAGGTCTGCATAACCCTCTGGTACTCTTCGTCGGAGAGGCGGTGAACTTCCATGGCATCCTCTTCAAGGGAGAATGCACTCTCCCTCCCAGACGGGTGATGGTGGTGGGGAGCACAGAGGTTCTCAGGCAGTGCCAGACACTCAATGACCTCGTGGTCTTCCTCGAAACACAGGGTATTGTCCTCATCCCTGCAGCACTCCTCCGGGCCATACCAAACCACGAAGTCCTCAACGACCTCAGGGAACGCCTAAAGCAGTTCGATGCACTCCTTTTCCCAAGCCAGAACGCTGCTTCTGTGGTTTTCGAAGCCCTACCGGACCTTCGTATCCTCCATCGCCTCAAAATATGGGCCATCGGGGCCAAAACGGCCCGGTGGCTCAGGGAACGAGGCATAACCGCAGACCACGTGGCGTCAGGAAGTGCAACCTCGTTTCTTGAGGAAACCCGGGATTTTCCACCACACCGGGTGGCCATCGTGACCTCCGGAAAGGAAGACCACAGGTTGAAGAGAGAGCTTTCTAAGAGAGGATGGTCCTGCGAGGTTTTTCCCGCTTACTCCATGGCCTTCCGGACACATCTTTTCCCCTGCATTCAGGAAGAACTCCACCAGGGACTTGACCTCGTCGTCTTTTTGAGTCCCTCAGCCTACGAGGCTTTCTTTGCCGCCACCTCAAAGATACCCCCCTGCCCCGTCTGGGCCATCGGCCATACCACCGCATCGTACCTTCTGGGGAAAAACATCAAGGTATCCCGGGTGGTCCCCTCGCCCTCTTTAGAAGAAATCTGCATGGAGGTGCTCCGGTGGAGAGAAAACCAGGAACCTTCATAAGGAACCGGCGTCTGCGCCGCTTTCCTGCACTCCGGGCTATGCTCCAGGAAACCCGTCTTGCCCTTCAGGACCTCATCTGTCCGCTCTTCGTGGTGCAGGGGCAGGGTATCCGGAAAGCCATTCCCCACCTCCCCGAGGTTTTCCTCTTCTCCCCCGACGAACTCCTGAAGGAAGCGGTCACCCTGCACGAAAAGGGGATCCAGGCCGTTCTCCTCTTCGGACGTTCCGAGCAGAAAGACGAGGCAGGAAGCGATGCCTGGAACCCCCGTGGAGCGGTTCAGGAAGCGGTCCGAGTGCTGAAAAGGGAGCTCCCGACGCTCTTTGTGTTCACCGACGTCTGCCTCTGCGCGTACACCACATCAGGGCACTGTGGCGTGGTACGGGGACAATACATAGACAACGACCGCACTCTTGAGCACCTTGCCCGTGTAGCGCTTTCGCACTGCGAAGCCGGAGCCGATGGCATTGCCCCCTCAGACATGATGGACGGCCATATCCTCGCCCTTCGAGAAGCTCTGGATCAAGCAGGATTCCAGGAAACTCCCATCATGGCATACAGTGCAAAATTCGCCTCTTCCCTCTATGAACCTTTCCGGGAGGCGGTGGACTCTACACCCCTTTTTGGCGATCGTTCCTCATACCAGCTTCCACCAGCTAATCTCCGCGAGGCCCTTAGGGAGGCACAGACAGACCTTCTCGAAGGAGCAGACATTCTCATGGTGAAACCTGCACTGCCGTACCTCGACGTTCTCCGGGCTTTTCGGGAACGTTTCCTTGTACCGCTTGCTGCCTTCCAGGTGAGCGGGGAATACGCCATGGTGAAGTACGCATCCCTCAATGGAGCCATCGACGAGAAAAAGGTTGCTCTCGAACTCCTCCTCTCCATCAAGAGGGCCGGCGCGGACCTCATCATCTCGTACTTTGCTCCCAAAATGCCCGAATGGCTCAGGGAGGAGTAACGATGGGATGGTATCCTCTCTTCCTCAACCTTGAAGGCAAGCGGTGTCTTGTGGTCGGGGGAGGAAAGGTTGCCACCCGAAAGGCTCTGCCCATAGTAGGGAAAGGAGGAGTGGTGACCGTCGTTGCCCCCCGGGTGAGCGAAACCCTGGAACGCCTCGGAAAGGAAGGAAAAATCACCCTCTGGAGGCGACCTTTTGCCTGGAGTGACCTCGAAGGGCAGGACATCGTTTTCGCCGCCACCGACGATCCCGCCTTGAACGCTGCAATTGCCGAAGAGGCCCGAAAACGCAACATCCTGGTCAACGTGAGCAGTTCAGGGAACCAAGGGGATTTCATTACTCCTGCCTGTCTTGAAACCGAAGACCTGCTCCTTGCCCTGTCCACAAAAGGAAAGAACCCCACGCAGTCGGCAACCCTGAAAGCGTGGCTTTGGGAAACCTTCTCTGGGGGCAAGGAGGGAAACCTTAGAGGAAACGCTACCTGCTTCTCCCGGGCGCTTCAGCTCTTTCCAGGAGGCGTCAACAGCCCTGTACGGTCCTTTAGGGCCGTGGGGAGATATCCTGTCTTCATCCGGTACGGCAAAGGGAGCTATGTGGTGGACGAGGACGGCAAAACCTACCTCGACTGCATCATGTCCTGGGGAGCCCTCGTTCTTGGCCATGCCCATCCCCGGGTCGCAAAAGCCCTGGCCGAACAGGTAGCTCTGGGAACGAGCTTTGGAATGAACCACGCTTTTGAGATTCTCCTTGCCGAGAAAATCCGCGAGCACTTCCCGTCCATCGAGGTTCTCCGGATGGTGAATTCGGGTACCGAAGCGGTGATGAGCGCCCTGCGACTTGCCCGTGCCGCTACAGGACGGAAAAAGGTGCTCAAGTTTGCCGGGTGCTACCACGGGCACGTCGATGCTCTTCTTGTCGAGAGTGGTTCGGGAGGACTGACGTTTGGTATCCCTTCCTCTCTGGGTGTCCCCGAAGAATACACCCACCACACCATCGTTGTCCCGTACAACGACCTTGAGGCAACGCGGAAAGCCTTCGAGAGCTTCGGCAGAGAGCTTGCCGCGGTCATCGTTGAGCCGGTTGCCGGGAACATGGGCGTGGTGTTACCTCACCCGGAATTCCTTCTCCTTCTCCGTCAGTACACGGAGCAGTATGGCGCACTGCTCATCTTTGATGAAGTCATCACTGGATTCCGTGTATCCCTTTCAGGGTACCAGGGCCTTTGTGGCATCCGTCCTGACCTGACCATCCTTGGAAAAATCGCAGGAGGCGGGCTCCCCTTTGGCATCTACGGAGGGAGAAGAGAGCTCATGCGCCTTGTGGCCCCTGAGGGAGGAGTGTACCAAGCAGGAACCCTCTCGGGGAATCCCTTAGCCACCCGGGCAGGGTACACCACCATAACCGTCCTTGAAGAGGATCCTGCCTTTTACGACGCCTTGGCCGAAAAAACCCGGATGATTACCCAGGGTCTTCGGGAAATCGCCGCCTCCTTCTGCCTTCCCCTCTATGTGAACGCTGCAACCGGAATGCTCACACCGTTTTTCACATCCTTACCGGTGGTGGATACCCGGACCGCCTTTGCCGCCGACCGAACCCTTTACGCCCGCTTTTTCCAGGAGCTCCTTTCCCGGGGCATCCTTGTGCCTCCCTCGCCTTTCGAGGCCTGGTTCCTCTCGGGAGCGCACACCTCAAAAGACTGTGAACGCCTCCTTGAGGCAGCCGAGGGAGCAATGAGGGCAATGGCTCGGGATCTCTAAGCCCTCTTGATGGCCTCGATTTCCTCCTCGGTGACCTCCCTGCCGAAGCTGCGGAGTCCGGAAACCCGGAACCCGTGCTTTTCCGCAAGAGCCTCGATTTCTTTAACCTTGGCCACTTCCACTTCCTTTCCCAGAGTATAGTCCTCAAAACGTCCCTCAAGGGTGAGAACCATTGTCTCTGCCATACAGGCATACGCCTTCCCCGGAGGATATCCGAAGTCCATGCCGAAATCCGGTTCCCCGGGAACGTCCACCACACCCCCTTCGATGACCAGAACATCCCTCCTTGTTCTGGCCACCTCCTCGGCAATATTCCGGGGCCGGGAAACATCACAGATGACCGCTCTTTTTGCAATCCAAGACGGCTCAATGAGGTTCCCGATGGCTGAGGTCACCGTCAGAATCGCCCGGCATCCCCGGATACCCTCCTCAACGTCCACAAAACCCTGAACTTCATAGGGGCTTATCTCCGCAACCTCCCGGCGAACCCTTTCAACCTTCTCGGGGTCCCGTCCCACCACCCGCACCCTTCTCCTTCGCTCGGCAAGGATGAGTGCACAGGCCCGTCCGATGGATCCCGTGGCTCCTACCACCGCGACCGTTTCTCTCTCAAGGTCGATGTCAAGCCTCAAGCAGGCAAGCTCAAGGGCGGAAAGAGCCGTGGCGACAGTGTAGCTGTTTCCAGTCGTCACCGCAATGCGAAGGCCCTTTTTCACCGTGATGCCTCCATCTCCCGCCACAGAGGTAAAGGCCCCAAGACCGATGATTTTTGCGCCCTTCTTCTCGGCAAGGAGACCACAACGGCGAATGCGGTCAGCCACAAAGGGGAAGGGATACTCAAGGAGTGCCCGGGGCGTCATGGGAAGCCCGATGAACCACCCCTCGATTTCCTTCCCGTTATACGCTGATCGTACCCCCCGGACATGCGAAAGAATGAAGGGGGGAATCCGGGAAGCCAGGTATTCCACCCAGGAAGGTGGGAAGGGACGGAGGGGGAATATATGGCGTTTGATATCTGCCACATCCATGGCGTGGATGATGAAGGCAAAGCTGTCCATACGCTCATTCCTCCCTGACGGCCTTCTTCAAAGCCTCAAGCATCGTAAGGGCGTTTTCCTCCATCTTTTTCTTGAGAAAAGCGTGAATGAGAGCCCCTACCAGGGGAATCCCAAGGTCATACTCAATCTCAAGCTCCACGCGGGTCAGAGATGGACTCTCCCCACGGAATCGCCAGATGCCCTCGTACTTTTTGAAGTCCCCCTCCAGGGTGAAAAAACGACACTCCTTTTTCGCGTCATCCCAGATATCCTTCTCCTTCCACTTCACCTCCCGTCCCTGGAACCTCCCCTTCCAGAAACTCTCCACCTCCTGCCCCTGGCGGGACAGCACCCTTACCTCTTCAAGATCCGGAAGGAAACGTGCCAGGGCCTCGATGTCCTTTGCCCGCTCGTACACCACCTCGACGTTCTCAGGGATATCAAGGGAAACTACAATCCGCGCCACACCCGGTTCCCTCCTTTCCTTCACCCGCGCACTTCCTGAACAATGGCCTGAACCTCCCCGAGGGCATCGTGGAGCGCCGAAAGGACGGTATCTATCTCCTCACGGGTTATGGTGAGGGGTGGCTCCAGACGAATGACTCTGGGGTTATTCAGGGTATAGACCACGAGAACCTTTCTTTGAGCCATTTCCATAGCAAGAAGCGATGCGGCATCAGCATCGAAGAGCTCTACACCGATGAGCAATCCCAGCCCCCGCACCTCCTGAATGATTTCGGGGAATTCTCTCTGGAGTTCCTCAAGTTTCTCAAGGAGATACGCTCCCTTTGCCGCCGCCTGCGCAGGGATGTCCTCCTCCTGAAGTACCTTTAGGGTTTCGATGCCAGCGACGCAGCTTAAGGGGTTTCCTCCCATGGTGGAACTGTGGATTAAAGGATTGTCCTCAAAGACCTGCCAGATTTCCGCGGTGCTCACGAAGGCCCCCAAAGGAACCACTCCTCCTCCAAGGCCCTTGGCCAGGGTCATAATATCCGGAATCACCCCGTAGTGCTCACAGGCAAACATCTTCCCCGTTCTCCCAAGGCCGGTCTGAACCTCATCAAGGATGAGGAGCGCACCTTTCCTCGTGCAAATTTCCCGTACCCCCTTGAGGTACTCAGGAGAGGGGAGAATCACCCCACCCTCACCCTGGATGGGCTCAAGAATCACCGCGGCAGTATCCTCGTCCACCGCTTGTTCCATGGCTTCAAGGTCGTTGAAAGGAACCTGCTCTGTCCCGGGAAGCAGGGGCTCGAAGGGTTTTTTGTAGACATCTCTTCCCGAAACGCTCAGGGCACCGAAGGTCTTTCCGTGGAATCCCCCCAAGGCCGAAACGAATTTCTTTCGCTTTGTGTACAGTCGGGCGAGCTTCAGAGCTCCTTCTACCGCTTCGGCACCACTGTTGCAGAAAAAGGAGTACTGGAGATTCCCGGGAGTGATGGCCGCAAGCATCTCCGCAAGATCAGCCTGGTGTTTGTTGAAGAGCGTCCGGCTCGAGAGAGGGAGGCGCCGGAGCTGTTCGATGACCCGTTCCACCACCCGGGGATGATTCCTCCCGACGTTGAAGACTCCAAATCCTCCAATACAGTCGATGTACGCCTCGCCGAAGATATCAAAAACCTTGGCTCCCTCACCCCTCCACTCCACAGTCGTGAGGTTGGCAAACTTGTAGAGCCTGGCAAGGCCGGGATTCAGGTATTTCATGTACTTCTCAATGGTCTCCTCCACAATCCGCCGTTTCTCCTCTATACTCAGATTCTCCATGAGCCCACCTCCCCCAGGGTGACGATTCGCGGTCGTATTTTGAGTTCCCGCAGAAGGGCCAGATACTCTCCGGGTGCAATATCCTCGGGACGCTTCTCCAGCAAAGCCACAAACATCGCCTGCAGGACGTTGGTCCCGAAGGAACGACCTCCCATCTCCGGAGTGGTGGTGACAAGAAGGGCAACTCCTCGGGCTTTCACATCTTCAATATCCGCAGGGGTCACAGTGTTGGTGATCACCATTTTCCCTGGAAGCCTCTCGGGCATGAATCGCCTGATATAGAGAAAATCTCCGGCCACGATGTCCGATCGTTCAAAGGCCCAGGGAAAACGAGGAGTGGTCCTCTCCTGTTCCTTTCCCGTGGGGTAGAGAACATCGATGGGCAGGCGCCGCAGAACGGGCATCATGAGCACCGAAAGAAACCTGAGAGTCCAGAGGCGCCGGAGGAAAATGGGAATTCCCAGAGCAAAGGGCATGTCCCCGATGAGGAGACGGCAACCCACCTGCCACAGCCCCTCGGCAAGGCCATACCGGTCCATGCCGCTCATAATAAGGGCCGTCCTTCCCCGAAGACGAAAGCCCTCCTCTTCGAGATAACGAGGGACCTCCCGTTCCCAAGTTTCCTTGAGCTCGCCACCGTCGACGATGGGGGTTTTCCGAAGCACCGAAACCAGACGGGCGACGTCCACCACCTCATACCGGTACCTCCCGGCCCGGAGGTAGAGGTCTGCACCTCCAAGACCAAGACAGTCGACCTGACCATCGAGCTCCCTGAGGAGTTCCACAAACCTCCTTTTATCCCCGTCAACACCGATCCGCTCCACGAGGAAATGGCAACCCAGAAGCTCAATTTCCACTCGGTGATTCCTCTTCGAAGAACCAAGGCTCACGCTCACGACTCTCTTCTTTTTCATCGCCATCGCCCTCAGGCTTCTCGAAAACTATCGCACCCTCGAGAACCACACCCGGCTCAAGCGCAGCGCTCTGCACCATCACACACCCCACAACCCGGGCAGTCCTGCGGCACACCATTCTGAAAACCCTGGCAAACCCTCCAATCATTCCCCAGATCTCGGCGTCCCGCACCTCGACGAAACCGTCAACCCTTCCCCCTTCAAGAACCACAAGACGGGGACATTGGATGGAACCGTCAAACTCTCCCTCCACAATCAGCGTCCCCTCGCTCTTAAAGGACCCCCGGACCCTGGCCCGTTCGCCAACAATGGCCACTTCAGGCTGATTCTCAGGAACCGTTGAGTTCATGGATGATCCGCAACCCCTCAAGGGTCAGCACCGGGTTGAAAACGTCAATGAAATCGCAGTACCGGGCAAGGACCATTCCCCATCCTCCGGTGCCGATGACCCTGGCATGCTCTGCGAATTCCCGTTTCATCCGCTGCACAATCTCCCGGGCAAGACCTATGTATCCAAAGAATACCCCGGCGTGCATAGCTTCAACGGTGTTGCGGCCGATGCATCGCTCCGGAACCTCCACATCAATCCGAGGGAGCTTGGCGGTTTTCTCGTAAAGTGCCTCACAGGAAATGCCGATACCCGGCGCGATAGCTCCTCCCAGGTACTCCTTCTTCGCCGTCACCGCACAGAAGGTCGTTGCCGTCCCGAAGTCCACAATGACCAGGTCTCCCCCGTAGAGAGTGGAAGCAGCAACGGCGTTCACAATCCGGTCGGCTCCCACCTCTTTGGCCTCAGCCCGAATAAAAAGCCCGGTTTTGACCCCGGGACCAACCACAAGGTAGGGCACGTTCCAGAGTCCGCTGAAGAGTTGCCGCAGGGCATCAAGAACAGGTGGTACGACACAGGAAATAACAACCCGGAAGAGTTCCTCCTTTGCGATTCCCTGTTCCTCTATGAGCGACCGGAAGATAAAACCCCACTCATCGGCAGTACGGCGTGAAGACGTCGATACCCGCCAGTGTGCAAGAAGCCTCCGGTCTCTGTAGACACCAAAGGTTGTGTGGGTGTTCCCGACGTCAATGACGAGAATCGAAATCGAGCCTCACCACCTTCCTGAGCACCCGGACAATGGGGAGAACCACAAGGGCCGAAAGGAGCAGCTCAAGCGTCCCGTTGAGGAGGAAGATAGGGACAACCTGCACAAAACGGAAATACCCCATGAGCACCATGAGACCCAGAACGCCCACGGTGTTCGTCGCCGTCCCGGCAAGGCTTGCCACCACAATCCCGAAATCCCTCTTCCCCAAAAGCTTCCAGACATAAAAGGCCACAACTCCGATGAGAAGCCTTGGTGCAAAGCATGCCAAAAGGTTCCCCAGAAAGAGGTGCATGGTGAAAACTGCCAGGATGCACCCCACCAGGGCCCCCACCAGAGGTCCACCCACAATCCCTCCTATTATAGCAGGAATGTGCATGGTTGTGGCATAGGTGGAGAGATTGGGGACAGGGATGAGCCCAAGAGGCGTCAGGCTGAGGGTAACGGTCACCGCACCGAGGATACCGGCAAAGAGGAAACGACGGTACTGAAGAACCACAGATACCACCTCCGTTCCAGTTCCGGAAGAGATACCAGACGGAAGATAAGAGACCTTCTGTCTCGCTGCCTCTTCGGTCAGCGGCTGCCAGGCTTATTGTACCACACAGGCAGGGATACCACAGAGAGGGGAAGCCTTTTTTACTGAGCTTGTGGTGGCTTCGGCAATGGCGTGGTAAATCCCCTCCACAAGGAGGAGGTAATTCCTGGGAGCGACCTTTCCCAAAGCAACAAGGAAAAGGGTATCCCCATCGTAAAGCGTTCCGAAGGGGCGGATGCACGCAGCGAGTGCCGAGTGGACCACCGGCACCAGGGAAAGGAGCTCCTCCCGGGAGAGCAGAAGCTCAAAGACCACCACCGCCAGAGTGGTGTTCAGAAAAGGGGGCGTCGAAAGAGGTCCTTCTTTCCCGCGGGAACCCGCAAGGCGAATGCCTGAAGCAGGGTCATAAACGTCTCCAAGACAGTTCGTCACCACAAACGCCCAGATGGCGCCCTCGGAAATCCTCGCCTCACCCGCTCCAAACCCCCCCTTCATTGCCCAGGGCATCCCGTACATTTTCCCCACCGTGGCTCCCGTTCCCACCCCAACGGTTCCTTCTTTTGTCCTACAGTCCGCCAAAGACGCAGCTTCATACCCCCACTCGGCTTCGGGAAAGGCTACCTCTCCAACCTCAAGGTCGTAAATCACCGCCTGGGCGACAATGGGAATGCGGGCGACCCTCGTGGCAAAACCCCTTTTCCGCTCTCGAAGAAAGGTCACCACGCCTTCAGCACAGCGAAGCCCCAGGGCACTGCCTCCGCTGAGCACGATGGCATCCACACCCTGGACGAGGCGGCCCGGAAAAAGAGCGGGAAGCTCACGACCTCCAGGAGCGCCACCGCAAACCGAGGCCACCGCCACATTGGGAACATCAAAGAGGAACACCGTGCACCCTGTGGCCAGCCGAAAATCTTCCCGGTGTCCGACGCGAAATCCAGAGAACTCCATGGTGTTCAGGAGAGCTTTCTCCCGCAGTAGGGACAGAGGCGAAAATCGGGCGAGACCTTTTTCCCACAGGAGGGACAGACGCCCGCTTCATGGACTTCTTCCTCAGGTACGTACGAGGCCTTTGCTCTGGACAATTCCTGCTGCCACGTGGTAACATCCACCATACTGTCAAAATAGAGGGTATGCTCCCTGTCCCACTCATCGACGTAGCGAACCCCAAGGTAAAGGGGCGTCCGGCTCAGGCGGTGGAAGCGGAAGAGTCGGGGGCCAAACTCGGTGGTGACCATGTCCCTCTCGGGCACGGCTTCGAAACCCCGGATGCGGTGGAGGGGAATGCGAAACACCACCTTCTCAAAAGGCGGGGAGAAACCAAAGATGTTCGGTCCTTTTTCGAAATTCTCAAACCAGAGGCTCTTGGACATGAGGAACAGGAGGCCATCCGTCGCATTGGCGAAGCGAGGATGGCCTCCGATGTAGCGGGCAAAGCTTGAGAGAAGACGGGTCTCGCCAAACTCCCGTTCCTTCTCCTGCCAGAACTCCGTAACCGAAACCTGGGTGCCCCGCTTCCTCGTCCCCCACAAAAGCCCCACAAGGAGCAGGACACCAACGATGAGGAGGTAACCGAAAAAATTCATGATGTACCCTTGTTCTCGGAAGAAGAAACGTTTGAGCCGCCACAGGTTGCACAGCTTGTTGCCGTGCAGGAACTGCAACTTGAGCTTGAAGAGGAACTGCTCGAACGGTAATCAGTGCTGTAAAAGCCACTGCCCTTGAAAACAAGACCGACGTTTTTGCTGAGGAGCCGCTTGACCCTGCCCTTGCAGAATGGGCACTGGGCCACGGGCTTGTCATGGAACGACTGCCACTCCTCGAAAACCTTCCCGCATTCCGTGCACTGGTACTCGTAGATGGGCATCGCCATCACCCCCATGAACGAGTTGCCCGGTGAGAGCGCTCTCACCGGGCAACTCTCCCTCTCCTATTATACTCCTCAGTATTCTGGCGCAGGCGGTACGCTGGACTCTTTCTTTTCAGGAATCTCGGTGATGATGGATTCGGTGGTGAGCATGACGGAGGCGACGCTTGCCGCGTTCTGCAGCGCAGTACGGACAACCTTCACGGGGTCAATGATTCCTGCAGCGAACATATCCACGAATTCACCGGTAAGAGCGTTGAAGCCCATGTTGGGGTTGTCGGCTGCTTTGATCCTCTCCACAATGACTGAACCTTCTTCGCCAGCATTTTCGGCGATGAGTTTGGCAGGTTCCTCGAGGGCTTTCTTCACAATCAGGGCACCGATACGTTCGTCGCCTTCGAGCTGGAGCTCATCGATGGCCGGGATGCACCGGATCAACGCCACGCCACCACCGGGGACAATGCCCTCTTCCACCGCTGCCCGGGTGGCATGGAGAGCATCCTCAACGCGAGCCTTCTTCTCCTTCATCTCGGCCTCGGTTGCTGCACCAACCCGGATGACCGCCACACCACCGGCAATCTTGGCAAGACGCTCCTGGAGTTTCTCCCGATCGTAGTCCGAAGTGGTCTCCTCAATCTGCTTCTTGATCTGGTTCATCCGAGCAACGATGTTCTCACGCTTTCCAGCACCTTCCACAATGGTGGTGTTCTCCTTGTCGATGACGACCTTCCTGGCCTGGCCAAGGTCCTCAATGGTGACGTTCTCAAGCTTAATACCCAGGTCTTCGGAGATGAACCGGCCTCCGGTGACGATGGCGATGTCCTCAAGCATGGCCTTCCGGCGGTCACCAAAGCCAGGCGCCTTCACTGCGGCGCAGCTCAGCACACCCTTGAGCTTGTTGACGACAAGGGTTGCCAGTGCTTCTCCCTCAACGTCCTCGGCGATGATAAGAAGCGGTCTGCCTCTCTGCACGACTTTTTCAAGAAGCGGCAGAAGGTCCCGAACCGAAGAGATCTTCTTTTCATAGATGAGGATGTACGGGTTCTCGAGCACGCACTCCATCCGCTCAGGATCGGTGATGAAGTACGGTGAGAGGTACCCACGGTCAAACTGCAACCCTTCGACGACCTCAAGGGTGGTCTCAAGGCCTTTGGCTTCTTCAACGGTGATGACGCCGTCTTTTCCGACTTTCTCCATGGCGTCGGCGATGATTTCACCGATGGACATGTCGTTGTTTGCCGCAATAGAAGCAACCTGGGCAATTTCCTTGCGGTCGCTGACTTCCTTGGCCATGCTCTTGAGCTTTTTCACTACAGCATCCACAGCCTTGTCAATACCACGCTTGAGGAGCATGGGATTGGAACCCGCAGCGACGTTCCGCAAACCTTCGCGGAAGATTGCTTCGGCAAGAACCGTGGCCGTAGTGGTTCCGTCCCCGGCAACATCACTCGTCTTCGAAGCCACTTCCTTGACGAGCTGAGCCCCCACATTCTCGTTGGGGTCCTTGAGTTCGATCTCCTTCGCCACCGTGACCCCATCTTTAGTGATGGTAGGAGACCCGAACTTCTTCTCTATGACCACATTTCGGCCTTTCGGACCAAGGGTCACCTTCACTGCATCGGCAAGGGTTTTGACACCACGCAAGATTGCCTGTCGTGCTTCTTCCTGGAAGAGAATCTGCTTAGCCATAACCGCCTACCCCCTTTCTCTCATTCCTCAATGATTCCCAGGATATCGTCCTCACGCATGATGAGGTATTCTTCTTCGTCAATCTTCACCTCAGTCCCAGCGTATTTTCCAAAGAGTACCCGATCACCCTCTTTCACTTCAAGGGGTCTGCGATTACCGTTTTCGTCCACCTTTCCGGTTCCTACTGCAATCACCCGGCCTTGCTGTGGTTTCTCCTTTGCCGTATCAGGAAGGATGATACCCCCTTTACGCACTTCTTCCTCTTCGACCCGCTTGACCAGAACCCGATCTCCAAGTGGTTTAATCTTCATGGTGCTCACCCCTTTCCTTGAGATGTTTTTCCAACGCGCGACCTCTATTGTACTCCGTTTTTGGAGAATTGCAAGGGGAGGACAATATCAGTCAAGGTCAGTTACTTGCCAATTTGACCAGAAAATCTCTTCTGCTTCTGTAAATATGACAAAACGCCTTCGAAAACCTTGCCAAAAAGTCAAAAACTTTTTCAGGTCTTCTGGGGAGTTTCCTCATCGAGATGGTACTCCTCAATTTTCCGGTAGAGCGTACGGAGGCTGATGCCGAGCGCCTGAGCGGTTCTGGTCTTGTTGAAACGATGGGCCTTAAGGGTCTCCCGGATAAGGAGCTTCTCCACCTCTTTAAGAGGTGTTCCAAGGCGAATACCAATGACCCCCTCCCGGAGGAGATTTCCCCTCCGAATGTGTTCGGGAATGTCCTCAGGGGTGAGAACGTCGCTCTGAGAGAGAATGACCATGCCTTCCAGGGTGTTCTTCAGCTCCACCACATTTCCTGGCCAATCGTACTCGATGAGAATTTTCAGCGCTTCCCGGTCGATACGGACAGGTCCTCGGCCGGTCTCCTCAGCAATGTCCCGGAGGAACTGATCCACAAGGAAGGGAATGTCTTCCTTCCGTTCCCGGAGAGGAGGGATCTCGATTTTGATGACGCTCAGAAAGTAGTAGAGGTCATTTCGGAAGGCCCCCTGGGCCACTCTCTCCTCAAGGGGAATCTCCGAGGAAGCGATGATGCGAACATTCCCTCCCCTTCTCCCAAAACGGTGTTCCTCAAGAAACTCCAGAAGCTCGGCCTGAAAAGGCAGGGCAAGGAGGTGAACGTCCTCAAAGTACAGGGTCCCTTCCTCAATCCGCAGGATGTCTCCCTGGAAAAGCCCCTGAAGCGTTGCCCCGCAGAGTATCCTCACAAAGGGCTTCTCTTCTCCAAAGGCGTAGCGATGAATTGCCCGGGCCACCATCTCCTTCCCGGTCCCTTGCTCTCCCACAAGGAGCACCGGGCGCTTCACCTGGGACACCTGGAGAATGAGGTTGAAAATCCGCTGCATCTTCTCCGAAACCCCGGTGATTCCGGCAAAGGAAAACCGGTGGGTGAACTTCCGTCGCAGGTCCTTGTTCTCCTCAAGGAGCGTCAGGTGGTCATCGGCCCGCCGGATGACCGAAAGTATGCGCGAAGGAGTAAAAGGAGGAGCAAGGTACTCGTACACCCCCTTCGCTAAAAGCTCCCGAACCCGGGATGGGTTTTCTTCTCTCCCGGTGACAACCACCACCATATCCGGAAATCTCTGCCGGGCGAAGGCCAGAAGCTCAAAGCTGTTTTCGCTTAAAACCTCCTCTTCAATGAGCATAATGTCAATCTCTTCTTTTTCCAGACAGTTGAGCGCCAGGCTCCGGTTCCAGACCGCGATGACGTAATACCCTTCGTCACGCAAGAGGTTCTCCCATCGTTCCCGAAGGAGGATATCGTCTTCGATGAGCAGTACCTTCCGGGGCAACTTCATAGAGCCAGCGGGCTTCCCTCCTCAGCAGAACGTTGAGCGCTCAGTGCAACCCGAAGGGCGAGGATGGCTTCTTCAGAAGTTCCCCGAGCTGGAGGCATACCTCCCTCCACGCATCCCAGGAAATACCGGAGCTCTGCAAGATAGGGATCTTCGCTCTGTACGGCAATCTCCTGTTTCTTCTCCCCCTTTCGGTACAGTACAAGAGGGCTGACCTGCCCGCGCTCTTCAATGTTCACCCCGGCACGGAACGACCACTCCAGAACCCCCTCGTCGCCGAGAATCCGGAACCCACAGGTGAAGGGGAAATCTCCCTGCATCATCCACCCCCCCTGGACTGTAGCCAGGGCCCCGCTGTCATACCGGATCTGCGTCGTGATGTGGTCAAGAGAACCCTTTTCCGAGCGAAGGCCCCGGGCGAACACCTCTTTTGGTCGTCCCAGAAGCCAGTTCACGTAATCGAGGTCATGGATGTGGAGGTCGAGAGATGCCCCACCGCTTAGGCGGGGATCGAGAATCCAGCCCCCCACCGACCAGACGGGGGTCACCGCAAGGCGAAAGGCCTCCACAAAGAGAACCTTTCCACAGGCACCCCCTTCAAGGAGCTCCTTCGCCTTCACGTACTCACCCCAGAAACGGAGGACGTGCCCTATCATGAGGTAGACCCCGTTCCTCGCACAGATGTCCTGCATAGCCAGCGCATCCTCAACCGTCAGGGCGATAGGCTTTTCACAGAAAACGTGTTTCCCCGCATTGGCAGCCATCTCCGTGTACTCCCGATGGAGGAAGGTGGGAAGGCATATATCCACAATGTCGACCGCCTCTCGCTCAAGCAGCATGCGGAACGAATCATAGTGGGGAAGGCGGTACTTCTCCTGGAACTCCCGGGCCTTCTCGGGGCGAACCTCAAAAAAGGCGCACACCTCCGCCCCCTCAATTTTTCGCCACGCTTCCACGTGTACCGAGGCAATGAACCCTGCTCCCAGAATCGCCACACGCTTCACCGCACGCCGCCTCCTCTCTCGATTTCTTCAACTCTCCTGAGGTACTTCTCGTACACGCATTTCGGACGGGGGTCAAAGGCAAGGTACACCTCAAGGAAAAACCCATTCCGGAATTCCCGCTCTTTCCTTGCTGCAAGCAATCCCTCCACAATCCTGGCCTGCGTCCTGAACTCCCGCATCGCCTCCTGAACGCGTTCCTCTGCCTCAGACGGGGCAAGAAGCGCTCGGTTTGCCCGAACACCGAGGTCATCTCCCGCGCAGAGGGCATCGTCGAAGGCAAAATCGCTCCACACCGCATACTGGAGGACTGACCGTACCGGAGCACTCTCCCCCCAGTCGGCCATAACCGGATCACCCACCTGAGGTGCATCAAAGGCGCCAACCATGAAGACCGCAGTGTGGTCAAGGTGTTCTCTGTGCCCGTTGGGAAGAACCACCCGGGTGGCCCGGAGACGGCGAAGGAGGGGAATGACCTTTTGCACCGTTCCCTCCTCCCCACCCGAGAGCTTCCAGCCGATGAAAGGCCAGACGCTGTAGTCGTCGTACTCCAGACGGTAAATGCGTTCCGGGAGGATGCCTACCTTTGCATAGGCTCGAGTGGTTTCCCGGGCTCGCAGGGCAGTGATGACGTTTTTGTGCTCGATGACGCTATACCCCCCTGAGCCGTTGCAGAACACCACGATATATACCTCTCCCCCAAAGAGAGGAACCGCCTGGAGGAGGTACCCTGCCCCAAGGAGCGCGTCATCGTCATGAGGTGAGAAAATCACCACCCGTTCGTCGCCCTCCTGCCACCCCGGGAAAAGGAGGTCCAAAGAGGGGCTTTTCTGGCGCCTCCGAAGGTCGAAGACCATGAATTCTTCCCGTTTCACCGGTATCCCCCCTCTTCAAGAATTCTCTGAAGATACTGAAAGGACCGCTGAACCGCCACATCCACAAAAGAACGGGGATGCTCGAAGCGCCCATCGAATTCGATTTCTACGCTCAGGGGAATGTCTTTCCGACCTTCCCACAGAATCCGGAAAATGGTCGGGAAATCTACCGTCCCATCTCCCAGGGGTGGGAAATCCCATACCTTGTACCCACCCCGCTTGTCCTTCAAGTGCATGTGGACAACCCAGGGAAGACAGATCCGGAGGTCCTCCTCGGGGCAAACGTCTCCGTAAAAAAGGGCATTGCCCGTATCGTAGTTGATGCCCACATAGGGAAGCTGCACCTTTTCAAGGAGCTCCCGGAGCTTTCTCCCGGAGGAAAAGACGTCTCCATGAACCTCGAGCGCCAGAAACACGTCGCACCGCCCGGCCTCCCGGGAGAGCCACTCCAGGTGCTTTCTCAGAAGGTCCTCGTCCTCCTCCCGATCCACCGTTCCGGTATTGACCACCCTTGCCCCAAGCTCCCGGGCACACCGGAGAGCAGAGACAAGATACGCACATCCTTCTTCCGTAGCCAGGTTGGAATGGGCACTGAGGCTGAGGACAGAAAGCCCAAAATGGGCAAGCTTCTGCCGGAGCTTTCTGAAATCCTCTTCTTTCGCCCGGTCGCACCGGAAGTGGAGCGTCCAGTCGGGCACACAGGAGAGTTCAACATACCGGAACCCCGCCTGCGCAATACCCTCAAGGGCCTCCTCAAGAGAGAACCCGTGGTATGTGTTCGTTGAGACCGCAAGCCACTGGAACATCGGCGTCTACAGACTCAGAAAGAGAGCAGGATGTGCCAGATAAAAAGCCAGGGCCAGTACTCAATCCTCTCCCAAATCTCCCGAATGAGACTTTCGTTCCCTTGGACCACTGGAAAGTACGCCTTTGCCTCCTCCCAAGTCATGCACACCCCAGGATGCCCCAGAGCAAGGAAATCCTTCTGCATGAGTCTCCCTCCTAATACTGCCCGTATTCACGGGTGAACTCGGTCATGGCCCGGACATTCTCAATCTTGGCATCGTCCTGAATAATCGCCCCTGCATCCATGATGTATCCCCCATCCCGGGCTACCCCATCGATGAGCTTCTTGCAGTACGCCCGGACCTCCTCTGGCGTTCCCAGGGCGAGGAGGTCGTTGGGAAGCCCACCGCTGAGACAAAACCTATTCCCCAGAACGCGGTGAACTCTGAAAATATCCCCCTTATCCACATGGTACACGATGCTCCCCGGAGGGAGCTCCCGGAAAGCCTCCAGGTGGTAATCCCAGTTGCCCTCAGCGTAGAACAGCACCTGGTGCCCCCGTTTCCAGAGCTCTTCAACAATCGGCTTCACCGTAGGCCAGTAAATTTTGCGGAAATGCTCAGGGTTGATGAAGGGGACACACCCCCGGTGCATCCAGAAAGCAATGGGGACGTTCTTTGTAGGATCCGCACCATCAAGGGCGATACGGAAAAGGTGGGGCATGAGGGCCTCACAGGCCGCCAGGACCTTTTCCGGCCGTGCGTGGAGGTCGCTCACCAGGCCGTAGTACCCCCGGAGTTTATCGGCAAGGATATCCAGGGGGGCCTTCAGCATTCCGCTGATTGCGGCTACCGTTCCGCAGCGAGTACGGAGCTCCTGAACCAAGCTCCCCAGGGCGTTGAAGTACTCCATCATCGCCATGCCCCCCTTAAGGAGGGCAAGGTTATGTTCCCGGGCGACACTCTCACCAGGAGGTCGGACGAAATGCGAAACCCTCGGGAGCCAGATGTTGAGGAGGTAATCGGTGGGGTTCGCAATAAGGAGGTCGTATTCGTCAGGACGCATGAAGGCGTATTCTTCAGGAGGCTCCTTGTACTGAAATGCCACGTTCTCCGGAAGGTCAAGCCCCGGAATCCCGTAGTACTTGAGCCCTACAGCCTGCACAAGGCCGGTCCAAACGTAAATCATGTTTGGCACAACTGCATCCCAGTCGAAATCTTCAGCGCAACGGAGACAGGCTTCGAAGGCCACCCGGTAGTCGTGGGTTGCCGCCTGAATGCTCACTCCAGCGTACTTTGCCACGAATTCAGCGACAAAAGGACGGATGGGAACCATATCGGGCTTGCCGTTCCGAAGGGCAGTGGTGTACCGCTTCAGACGAGCCTGGTAACGTTCCTCCTGGGTCACCTTCTCTCCCTCCTTGAGTGGTTTCCTGAAGGTAGTATACCAGAAAGCGCTCTCGGGTGTTCATTCACGCCCGCACCACCTTCCCCCCAGGGATTTCCTGGACAAGCCCTTTCATCTCCAGTGCCAGGAGCACCTGGAAAAACTCTCCTTCTCCCCAGCCGGTACGTTCCAGGAGCTCTTCCTTGAAAACCCCCACGTGGTCGATGTACGAAAAAAGCAGCGCTTCCTTTTCGGAAAGGAGGTCCCCCACTCCGGCGGGTTTCTCAGATACCGGAATCGAGAACCCGAAAGCCTCCAGGATGTCCTCAACCCGCTGTACTGGTCTTGCCCCCTGAGCAATGAGGGCGTTCGTTCCTTCACTCTGGGGAGAAAAGATGGGACCAGGAACGGCGAAAACCTCCCGCCCCATTGCCAGGGCAAAGTCCACGGTGATGAGTGCACCGCTTTTTCTCGGAGCCTCAACAACGAGAACCCCGCAGCTCAGGCCACTGATAATTCTGTTCCGGAGGGGGAAATGCTCCGGACGGGGTCCAAAACCCGGCGGGTACTCGCTCACCAGCGCTCCTCCCCGACGAACAATCTCCCGGGCAAGGGGGAGGTGCACTGCAGGGTAAATTCGGCGAAGACCGCTTCCCAGGACCGCGATGGTGGGACATCCCTCCTCCACAACGGCCCTCTGTGCCTCTCCATCAATGCCCACGGCAAGACCGCTCACCACAATCCATCCCGCTTTTGCCAGTTCCCGGGCGAAAAAGCGGGCGGCCTTCACTCCATAGGGTGTGGGATGGCGCGTGCCCACAATGGCGATATATCTCTCGTGCGCGCAGAAGGAGAACTCCCCCTCGACGTAGAGGAGGAAAGGAGGGTTGGCAAGACTCCGCAGAAGAGCGGGATACGCAGGACTGTCCCAGGGAATCACGGCAATGCCTTCCCGAATAGTGGCGGTATAGAGCTCGTGGGGCGAAAGCATCTGGCGAACAGCGACAACACACCGGGCAAGGCGCTCCCCCACCACCTCCCGGAGAGCCTCAAAGGGTGCTTCCCACGAAGCGGCAGCGCTCCCGAAAGTGCTCAGGAGTTTCCGAAAACGTACCGGACCGATACCTCGAATGTGGCTGAAAGCCACCCAGAAGGGGAGATCGTCGCTCATAGCCTGTTCTGCCGGTCCAGGAAACGGTACTGAATGGCCTCAGCAATATGGGAAACCTCAATGCGTGCCTTCTCCTCAAGGTCGGCGATGGTGCGGGCAACCTTGAGAATCCGGTGATATGCCCGGGCACTGAGGGAAAGGCTTTTCAGAGAGGCTTCGAGGAAACGCTTTGCCTCCTGAGAGAGTTCGCAGAACCGCTTGATGTGGCAGGACTTCATTTCGCCGTTGAGCAGGATGCCCTCGCCCCGAAACCGCTCCTTCTGGATTTCCCGAGCCCGCTTCACTCTTTCCCGCACCACCCCGGAGGACTCCTCTTCCCGCTCCGAGAGGAGTTCGTGCACCCCAAGACGGGGAATCTCAACCTGAAGGTCAATTCGGTCAAGGAGGGGTCCTGAGAGCTTGCTCCGGTACCGGAGAATCTGCTGGTACGAACAGGTACAGGGGCGTTCCACATCCCCCAGGTATCCGCAGGGACAGGGGTTACACGCCAGCACAAGGAGGAAACGAGCCGGATAGGTTACGGTGGCGTTGACCCGGCTCACGGTAATCTTTCCGGTTTCCAGAGGTTCCCGAAGGGCCTCAAGGACATTGCGGCGGAACTCCAGAACCTCGTCGAGGAAGAGCACCCCGTGGTGGGCAAGGCTGATTTCCCCCGGTCGAGGCCACTGTCCCCCGCCAATAAGAGCAACATCAGACACCGTATGGTGAGGCGCCCGGAAAGGAGGAACGGTGACGAACGGGTGGTCTTCGGAGAGCAAACCGGCGACGCTATGGATTTTCGTGACCTCAATAGCCTGTTCTATGGTGAGCGGAGGAAGCAGTGAGGGGAGTTTTCGGGCCAGCATGGTCTTGCCTGAACCAGGTGGTCCGATGAACAGGAGATGGTGTCCTCCTGAGGCAGCAATTTCCAGTGCTCGCTTTCCCTGTCTCTGACCCTTGATCTCCGCAAGGTCCTCGTCAAAGGACGGAGAGGCGAGGTATTCTTCCCGGGACCGCTTCAGGGGCCTGAGCGTTCGTTGACCTTCAAGGAAATCGCACACCTCACGGAGCGTACGAAAACCAAATACGTCGACACCTTCCACCACGGCGCTCTCCTGAGCGTTGACTAAGGGGAGGAGCATCCGGTACGGCTTCCCCTGGAGGGAGAGAAAGTGGGCCACAGGGAAAACCCCGTTGACCGGCCTGAGCTCTCCAGAAAGGGAGAGCTCTCCCAGGGCAACGGTCCCCTCCGAAAGAGAACGGAGTTGCTTTGTGGCAAGAAGGATCCCCAAGGCAATTGGAAGGTCGAAGTCGCTGCCTGTCTTTTTCAGAAATGCCGGGGCGAGGTTCACCGTCACCCTCTGAGGGGGAAAGGCAAAACCGCTATTCTTCAGAGCACTCCGGACCCGTTCCCGGGCTTCCTGAACTGCGGTGTCAGGCAACCCCACAATGTGAAAGGAGGGAAGCCCTGCACCGACATCGACCTCAACTTCCACGAACCGAGCATCAATGCCAAAACTCGTTGCGCTGAGCACCCGCGCCAGCACCGTTCTCGCCTCCTCAGAAGGCTGAAGGATAGTGGGAAATTCTGGGCTTTTTTCCCTCAAGGTGTACCGTGATGACGTCAAAGCGAAAAGCGGTATCTTCGGGATTGTACCCATGCTGCGTGAGGTAGAAGAGGGCACTGCGCCGGATACGTTCCTGCTTCCCCTCAGTAATGGCCTCTTCCGGAAGGCCTGCTCTGGTGCTTTCCCTGGTTTTCACCTCGATAAACACCAGGCATGCTCCCTTTCGGGCGATAAGGTCGATCTCCCCAAAGGGAGAACGAAAATTCTTTTCCAGAATTTCCGCTTTGAAGACGGTTCGTAACCACCGCTCCGCCAGGGTTTCACCCTGTGCGCCTTTCCTTCGCCTCTCCAAACCGCCCACAGAAAGACCTCCGGTGACACGGAGCAAGGCCAAATACCCGAATGCGTTCAAAATGCAACGCTGTCCCGTAGCCTTTATGCTGGGAGAACCCGTATTCCGGGAAAAGCGGGTCGTACCACTCCTCCATGATGCTGTCCCTCACAACCTTGGCTACCAAAGCGGCACAGGCCACGGCGAGACTCTGTTCTTCAGCCCTGGGGAGGGAGAGCACCGGGGTGAAGGACCAGGGAAGGCGCACCCAGTCCACAACGAGATACTCGAAACGTCCTGCGGCAATTGCCCGCCACGCCGCCTCGTACAGTGCAAACTCATTGGCCTTCTGGATACCCACAAGGTCGATCCACCGCTCGCTCACAATACTCAGACCAACGGCCACCGCTTCACGACAGATGACCTCAAAAAGCGCTCTTCGCCTTGCTGGGGAAACATGTTTGGAATCCGGAACGCTCTGGAGGGGGAAAGAAGGAGAGAGGACCACGCAGCCTGCCACGAGAGGCCCCGCCAGAGGCCCCCGACCGGCTTCATCCACACCACCAACGTGATGGTAGCCCGATCTCCACAGTCTGTGTTCAATGAAATCAGCGGAGGATGCGGACACGATGGGGTGGCCAGTAGACGAGAAAGGCTCTGCCTAAGATATTCTTTCGGGGAACATACCCCCAGAAACGGCTGTCGTCACTGTTTTCGCTGTTGTCTCCCAGGACAAAGTAGTGTCCTTCCGGAACGACCCTTTCTCCCTGACCGTAGTACCCGGCACTGTAGTAGGTCCGGTTGAAGAGTTCCCCCGAAAGGGGAACTCCATTGATGAGCACCTTTCCTCCGGTAATCTCGACCCGTTCTCCTGGAAGACCAACGATGCGCTTGATGAGGTTCTTCCGGTTATCAATCGGGTACCGGAAAACGACAATGTCCCCTCGCTGCGGCTCGGTGAACCGGTAGAGGAACTTGGCCACAAGCACCCGCTCTCCTGGAACCAGGGTGGGCTCCATCGAGGTGCTCGGGATGTAGTACCCCTCCACCACAAAGTACCGAACAAGAAGGGCAATGACCAGAGCCCAGAGAACGGTTTCAACGAGCTCTCGCAAGGCGTTCTTCTTTTTAGACCTCGCGTCTTTCCTCAATACGCGACTCTTTGGCACTTTTCTTCCTCAGGTAGTAGAGCTTTGCCCGTCTGACCTTTCCGCGCCGCAGAATCTCAATGCGCTCAATCCGAGGAGAATAGAGAGGGAAGATGCGCTCCACACCAACGCCAAAGGATACCTTTCGTACCGTGAAGGTCCGGTTGACCCCAGAACCCCGCACCGCGATGACCAGACCCTCAAAGGGCTGAATGCGCTCTTTGTCTCCCTCGATGACCTTGAAGTGCACGCGTACGGTATCTCCAGGGGCGATTTCAGGGACCTCTGTGTCGTCTTTGATAAAGCTTCCTTCAACCGCTCGCAGGATCCTTGCTCTATCCATGGAAACCTCCTCCTCAGGCCAGAGAAAAATCTCGGAATACTATACCACGCCTCTTTCCCTTTCGCAAGGAGGATGGAGCGCGGGGTGCTGAAAAAGGTCCGGACGTACCCTTCTGGCTTTTTCCAGAGCCTTTTCTTTCCGCCACTTCTCGATACGCGCATGGTTGCCGGAAAGCAGGACCTCAGGTACCGCCAGACCACAGAATACCCGGGGTCGGGTATACTGCGGCGGACCAAAAACCCACTCTGAGAAGGAATCGTACCGCAGGGATTCCTCATCCCCCAAAACTCCGGGGATAAGGCGCACTACCGCCTCCACGATGACGAGCGCGGGAAGCTCCCCTCCGGAGAGAACGTAGTCCCCAATGGAAATTTCCCGTGCCCCGGTAATCTCTATCACCCGCTCGTCAATGCCCTGGTAGCGACCGCAGAGAATGAGGAGGTGGTTCTTCGTTGCCAGTTCCCGGGCAATGCTTTGGGTGAACAGCTCCCCCTGGGGACTGGTGACGACCACCAGGGGCTGGCTCTGTGTATACTCGCTGATAAAGCGCACGGCCCGAACCAGGGGTTCGGGTTTCAGGACCATGCCCGGGCCTCCCCCAAAGGGGTAGTCGTCAACCGTTCGGTAGCGATCCCGGGAGAAACTGCGCAGGTTGTGAACCTTGATGAACACCAATCCCCTTTCCTGGGCTTTTCCCAGGATGGAAGTGGCAAGGTACGGCCGGATGGCTTCGGGAAAGAGGGTGACGATGTCGATGCGAAGCTTCATTCCCAGAACCCCTCGGGGCAGGAGACTTCAAGAAGCCCCTCCTCAGGGCGGACAGCCACCACAAAGGCAGAAACAAAGGGCAGGAAGAACTCCCGTCCCTCAGCGTCTTTGACGAGAAGGTAATCGTAAAGCGCCATGGGGATAACCGCATCCACCACGCCGCGGCGTGCGCCGCGTTCCCAGACCTCAAGACCCACTAGCTCAAAGTGGTAGAAATGGCCAGGGGGGAGAGGCGGAACATCCTCCCTGGGGATGGCAAGAAAGAGACTCCGGAGCATTTCCGCTTCCTGGCGCGAAGTGACCCCCCGGAAACGGAGGAGAAGGAAATTCCCGCGCCAGGCCACGTCCTCTACCACTCTCTCGACAAAGGCCCCCTGGGGAGAACCAACGAGAAACACCGCCCCCCGCACGAAACGCTCGGAAAAGTCTGTCAGCGGGAGTACCCGAACCCAGCCTCTCAACCCATGGGGTGCGGTGATCCTTCCCACGAAGACCCGCTCAATACGGCGAGGCACACAAGCCCCTCCCTATTCCAGAATCTCCACCACCGCTTTCGTCCCCCTCTTTGCCGAAGCAGCCTTGACGATGGTGCGGAGAGCCCGGGCTACTCTTCCCTGCTTGCCGATGATTTTCCCGGTGTCAGAGGGCGCCACCCGCACCTCGTACACGACCGATTTCTCCCCCTTCACTTCGGTTACGCTCACCCTCTCAGGTTCGTCGACAAGAGAACGAACCAGAAACTCCAAAAGCTCCTTCACTGGACTTCCGCTCCCTCGGGCTTCTTCGCCTTCTTCAGAAGCGCCCGAACCTTATCTGAAACCTGAGCACCCCGGGAAATCCAGTACTCGACACGATCCCACTTCACGGCCTCAAGAGGGGGCTCAGCAAGGGGCGAATAGGCGCCGAGGACCTCGAGGGGCTTTCCGCTTCGAGCCTCCCGAGAGTCCGTCACCACGATACGATACTGAGGGGTATGCCTTCTCCCAACACGAGCAAGACGGATCCGTACTGCCATGAATCGACACTCCTTTCTTTCAAAATCCAAAACCGAAAAATCCCTTTCTTTTGGCAAAGGGCAATGCCTGTCCTTTTTTCATCTTCTTCCAGAGCTTGCGGATCTCCTCAAACTCTCTCAGGAGACGGTTGACCTCCTGAACGGTTGTCCCGCTTCCCTGGGCAATGCGCCGTTTCCGGGAGGCATTGATGATCCCGGGATTCCGGCGCTCTTCCCTGGTCATGGAGAGAATAATGGCCTCAGTACGCTTCAGGCTCCTCTCCCCATCGACCTGGGAGAGAGCTCCCCGGAGTGAAGCGGGAAGCATGTTCACAATGTCTTCAAAAGAACCAACCCGGCGAAGGCGACGGAGTTCCTCGAGGAAATCCTCAAGGGTGAACTCTTCCTTCGTCACCTGCTTCTCCAGCTTCTTTCGCTCTTCCTCGGTGATGGCTCGCTCGATTTTCTCAATGAGACTCAGGGTATCGCCCATGCCGAGGATGCGGCTGGCCATCCGCTCGGGATGGAAAACCTCAAGCTGATCGAGTTTTTCCCCGACGCCAATGAGTTTCACCGGCCAGCCGGTCTGCGCCACGATGGACAGCACCGCACCTCCACGAGCATCGGTATCGACCTTGGTAAGGATGATGCCCGTGGGGTTCACCCATTCCCGGAACCTTTCGGCAACCCGGATGGCCTCCTGACCGGTTGTGGCATCAAGAACCAGGAGAATCTCGTGGAACTCTTCGCCCCGGGTGAGTTCCTGGAGTTCCCGGAGGAGCTCCTCCTCCACATGGAGCCGCCCTGCGGTATCTACTAAAACCACGTCCCTCCCTTTCTCCCGGGCGTACCGGCGTGCCGCCTGGACAACCTCAAGGGGATGCCGCGCCGAAGGAAGGTCGAAGAAATCCAGTCCGGCCGAAGAGGCGAGGATCCTCAGTTGTTCCCGCGCTGCCGGCCGCCGCGTATCCGTGGAGACCAGAACGGGAAAGTAGTGACGCTGTTTCAGGAAGAGCCCGAGTTTCCCGCATGTTGTTGTCTTCCCCGACCCCTGCAGACCCACAAGGAGGAAGAGCGCAGGAGTCACCGGGGGAACGTGGAGGTCTTTTGCCCCACCCCCGAGAATCTGCCGGATTTCGTCCCAGAGAATCTTTATGACCATCTCTGCAGGGGTGACGCTTTCCAGCACCTCTCGCCCCACTGCCCGCTCCCGCACCCGGGCAATGAGGTCCTTCACCACCCGGTAGTGGACATCGGACTCAAGGAGCACGAGGCGCAGATCCCGCAGGGCCTCGTCGACCTCTTCCGCCGTGAGGCGGCCCTTTCCTCTGAGCTTTTTAAAAACCCCGGCAAACTTCTCTGCCAGCTGCTCAAACACGCGATCCACCACGCTCCTCAGAACACATAGATGATACCCGTGACCCCGGGGTGTGTCAAGGAAAGCCGTTACGAAACGATAGCACGGACAAATTCGCGGGCCTCAAAGGGGATGAGGTCCTCGAGGCCTTCGCCAACCCCGAGGTACTTCACGGGAAGGCCGAACTCCTTCCGGACCCGGAAGAGGATTCCCCCCTTGGCCTGACTATCCCACTTTGTGAGAATAATCCCCGTGAGCGGCACCACCCGGGCAATAGACTCCACCTGGGCGAAGGCGTTCTGGCCAGCCAGGGCGTCAAGGACCAGGAGATGTTCCACCTGCTCCTCAGGGAGGAACCGGCGAATTACTCGAGACACTTTCTCGAGTTCTGCCAGGAGATTCCTGTTGACATGGGAACGCCCCGCAGTATCCACAATCGCCAGAGTCTCTTGCTCTTTGAGCGCCGATTGGAGGCCATCGTACACCACCGCTGCCGGGTCGGCTCCCTGAGCCCCCCGGAAGAATCGACACCCTGCCCGACGTGCCCAGATTTCGAGTTGCTCATTCGCCGCCGCCCGGAAGGTGTCAGCGCTGATAAGAACCACTCGCTCTCCTTTCCCTCTGGCAAGGTAGGCGAGTTTCCCCGCGGTGGTGGTCTTCCCCACACCGTTGATGCCCACAAGGAAGACGGCTTTGAGGGTTTCAGGCCGTGCCCGAGGGAAGAGTAGGTGTTCCCCCTCCTCGAAGAAGGCCACGAGTTTCCCGTATAGCCACTCTTCCCAGCTCGTATCTTCCCGGGACCGTTCCTTCAAACGGCGAAACTCCTCGACAATCTCTGCCGCAAGTGCTGGGCCGATATCAGCACCGATGAGCATCTCTTCTAACTCCTCCCACTCCTCAGGCCGGACGCTTTTCTGAGACCAGAGTTCTTTCAGTCGCTCCTTGACCTCACCCGTAATACGCCCTATCCCCTGGAGCCATCGTTTCCACAGTCCCTTCTCCACACTATCCTCCTCCCAGAGAAAACTCCTGTGCCTGTGCGATACCTTCGCAAAGGAGCACCCGAGACACCCCGGGCTCGCTCATGGTGACCCCAAGAATCCGATCCGCGACCTCCATGACCTCTTCCTTGTGCGTCACCACCACAACCTGCCGGGATGCGGAAAACTCCCGGAGAATCTGAGCAAGAAGCACGCTGTTTGTGTGATCGAGGTTGGCGTCGATTTCGTCGAAAAAGCACATCTTCGCCCCAAAAGCCTCAAAGCAGGCGCAGAGAAAACACAGCGCCACCAGAGTCCGCTCTCCGCTTGAGAGCAGCGCCATCCCCTGCTTCTTCTTCCCTGGAATCTGCACCTCAAGGTGAACGCCATCGTGAACGGCAAGAGAGGCTTCCCCCCTGGGGAACACCTGCTGGAAATACCGCCCAAAGGCTGCCTGGGCATTCTGGAGGAAGGAAAGAAAGGTCCGTTCCACTTCACGTTCAAGCCCCTGCAGCTCTTTTCGAATAAGTCCGAGCAGACTCTGAAAAAAGGCATCCTGCCTTCGCAAGTCCTTCTCCCGGGCCTCAAGCTCCTGGTACTCTTCGATGGCGCCCCGCCGGACACGTTCGCGAAGAAGTGCCTGCCGTTCCCGCTCGAGGAAGGCTCCAAGCTCCTGAAGGCTCACGGCTTCAAGCTCTTCCGGCACGGCACAGGCAACATCGCTCAGGGCCTCCAGGGCAGTTTTCGTGCGAGCAATCTCCTCGGAAAGTCGCTGTCTTTCAAACCGTAGCCTTTCCCGCTCCCGAATCCATCGCTCTTTCTGGCGCTCAAGCATCCTTTCCTTCTGCCGCTTTGCCTCCACATCCGCCTGCAGGGATTGCACCATCTTCTCCCGGTCGGCAAGCATGACCTCCTCTGCCGCCAGAGCCTGGAAAGCATCCTGAAGAGCTCTGACGCATCTTTTGAGTTCCCCCCGTAGCAGCTTAAGCGTCGTCTCGCTTTCCCGGAACTTCTGGAGAAGTTCGGCACCCCTTTTGCGCATTCCGTGAACTTCCCAGAGAAGCCGTTCCCGTGCCTGTCTTTTCTCTTCCTCGCGTCGCTTCCACTCCCCGATCCTCCCCAGAGCCTTCCTCGCCCGGGCAAGAGTGGTCTCAAGAGCGCGTATATCTCCTTCGAGATCCCGGAGCTTCCCCTGAATCCTCTCCCGTTCCATTAAAAGACGCGCGCGCTCTTTCCCAAGATGATTGAGGACCCTTTGCAGTTCTTCCCGCCGCGCATTCCTCTCAAGATAGCGCTCCCGCCACTTAATGGCACGAAGCTCCAGCGCCCTCAGGTGCTTTTCGAGGTCCTGTTCTCTACCGGAGATTGTCGCAAGGGTCTCTTCGAGCTCTCTCGTGCGGCGTTCAAAAAGGCGTTCCCGCCGCTCCCAGCTTTTGAGGAAGCGACCTCGATGAACCAGTCGCCGGGGGAGAACGAGCAATCCTCCCCAAAGGAGAAGGGCACTACCGTCAGACGCCACAAGGTGTTTGGGAGACTCCTTACCGTGCACAAAGCGTCCGAGGATTTCATCTTTTCTCACCACCTCCCAGGTCGGTGACCAGGGCGGGAGGGCATCCTGACGCATTGCCCACATCCCTACCTCCAGTGCCTCCCCATCCCGGAAAATTCGAATCTCCGAGAGCAAACCAAAAATGGCATGAACTGCTCGCTGTGGCCAGCCCCAGGCAAGAAGACCCTCCTGCATGGCCTGGGAAAACTCCGGCGCAGTCCCCCAAAGGCCGACTTGCTTCCGCCTTTTTCGAATTCGCGAAAGACCCTCCCGAACTCGGGCAAGCGCCCGGAGGACCTCTTCCCGCTCCTGCACCAGCTTCTCCCTCTCGTTCTTTTTCTGAAGCACATCCCTTTCAGTACTGGAGAGAAGACGCTCAAGCTGGGCAAGTTCCCGCTCAAGTTCCCGGACAAGCGTCTCAGTACGTTCCTTCTCCTGCACCATTCTCTCCAGAGAGGCTTCGCAGCGAGCAAGCTCTTCCCGGAGATGCTGCCGTTCTTCCTTCCGGGCCTGCAGGATGCCCTCTTTCCCCTTTAGAAAATGCTCAATAACCGCTTCCGTCCTGCTCAAACGCTTCGTGCTCTCCGGCAAGACCGCACCAGAAGCCTGTACCTTTTCTTCAAGGCGGTGACTTTCTTCAAGAAACCTCACCATTTCCTCCTCAAGGGTAAGAAGGGTTCGCTTTCGCTCCCGAATCTGGGTGAGGAGCCGGTAGAGTTCCTGGAGGCCTTCGGTCACCCGGTGTCTTTTCTCCTCCACCGCACGGCGCAGGCAGCAAACCTCCTCCTGGATCACGAGAAGCCGTTGCTCCCCCTTCTCCACCTCATGCGCTCCTCCCAGAGCAGAAAGACGATGGAGCTCGCGCTCGCAGCGATCCTCCTCCGCTTCAAGCACTTCGAGTTTCTCCCCAAGCTGGGCGAGAAGCCTTTCAAGATACACCCGCTGGGCACCCTGCCACTGCCTTTCCCGCACAAGGTACGCCTTCTCCTTCTCCGCCCACTCAGCCACACGCTCTTTCTGGAAGGAGAGTTCCTTGAGGCGCTCCTGGAAACGCTTTGCCTTCTCCACCGTTTCCCAGAGTATCTGAGAGAGACGAGAAAGGCGTGTCCGCGCTTCATAAATTCCGCTGGCTTCCTCGAGCCACCGCAGACGCTCGAGAGGGCTCAGGTCGGCAAGGGCGTGGAGATCCCGGTTGGTGACAAAGCCAACCGCAAGACGGGTCAGAGAAAGACCCAGCTTTTGCAACTGCCGGCGAAGGTCCCCGAAACGCATCCGGGTACCCTGGAAAAAATACTCGGTTTCTCCAGAGGCAAAAGACCGTTTTTCAATCCGAAAAGGGGGCGCTTCTTCCCCCACGAAGAGGAGTTCCACTGAGGCCATACCCACCGGCCGGTGGGCAGATGAACCGTGAAAGAGCACCTCTTTTCCCCCGGCACTGCGCACTTCTCTGCGGTCCCCCAGAACCCACCGCAGAGCATCAAGGAGGTTGCTCTTCCCGGAGCCGTTGGGACCGACAACGACATTGAGTCCCGGTACGAGGTCTACCGTTACAGGGTGGGCGAAAGACTTAAAACCCTGAAGAGTGATTTCCTTCAGATACATTGACCATCCCTGGAACTCCTGCTCTCTCCCATGATTCGTTCCCAGGCCCGCCGGGCTGCTTCCTGCTCCGCTCGCTTCTTGCTCTTTCCCTCGCCTCTCGCGACCACCCGCCCCTGGATCTTCACCACAACCTGGTACGAAGAGTTATCCCCCGCCGTGACAATTTCGTACTCCGGAAGACAGGAAAAGTACTGCAAGCACCACCGCTGGAGCAAACCCTTGTAATTGACCGAGAGAAAGGCGAATTCCACCCCTTCTTCGTTGCAGAAAATCCTTGAAAGGACTTCCCGGGTACGCTCATACGAGAGAGAGTCCACAAAGATTGCA